>JAQICA010000077.1 GCA_027858775.1 Salinivirgaceae bacterium
TATTAAAAGCTCTCAGCGCCTTTGTGCCTTAGTGATTACATTTTTTACCGAGAAGACGCAGAGACACAAAGAAACACCAAACCCACATTTGAATTCTTAGCGCCTTTGCGCCTTAGCGGTTATACTTTTTACTGCGGAGACGCGAAGACACAAAGAAACACCAAGCCCGTATTAAAAGCTCTCAGCGCCTTTGTGCCTTAGTGATTACATTTTTAACGGCGGAGACGCAGAGACACAAAGAAACACCAGTCTTTATTTGTGTCTGCTTAAAGTGAGTGAAGAAAATCAATTGCTTCCGCCAACTGGCGGACTTAGGGTAAAACAATTGATTTTCAAATTGTTGCATTAATATTAGGTGCAAAAACGGATATGCATATTTAATGATCTGAAATAATCTTTTCGATGAAAGAGGAAATCGATCTGCACATGTAAAAAACCACTAAGACCAAAAAACAGGTGGTTTTCGTGCTGGCACTACTTAGGTACATCCCGGTTTAGCAGTTGTTGGTTTTCACCGAAAAGTGCAGCGTAAAACGTATAATTTCTTTATTATGAGCCACAATAGCTCTATATGGGTTGAATCAGAACACTTCCCGGATTTATAAAACCGGGCTATGAGTTGTTGATTCGCGTTACGATTACGCTTCGTCTTTTTTAGTAAAGTGGTAGTGAATAGTTGTTCCTTTTTGTGACAGATGCATGTTTTCATCTCCTTGATCCATCTCTTCCTGCTCTTCCTCGTCCTGTTCTTTGGTTTCGAATTGTTCGGTATAAACCGGTGTTTTAGACCAGAGAATAGCCAATAAAATACCTGAAAGCGCACCTCCTGCGTGGCCTTCCCACGAAATATTTCCTTCTTGAGGGAGCACGCCCCAAATCATCCCCCCATATAAAAACACAATAATGAGGGCAAAGGCTCCCAGGTTCCGTTGCTTTTTAATTATCCCTATGGCGGCCATAAAAAATGCAACTCCATAAATAATTCCCGAAGCGCCAAGGTGGCAGCCTTTGTGGCCGACTATCCAAATAAACGCAGCACTTAGCAGCCAAATTGACAGCACAGCTGGAAAAAACTTTCGGGGAAAATAGTAAAACAAACCTGCCAGCAGAAAGAACAGTGGGGGAAGGTTGGAAAACAAGTGCGAAACACTTCCGTGAAATAGTGGGTAAGTAACAAGTCCGTAGAGCCCGTCTACGCTACCGGGACGAATGCCCGGACAAAATCCGGAGCTGAAAAACTGCTGAAAAATGAATAGCACCCCAATAATAGCAACAAACATCGATGCAACATACATGCTGTTTCGTACATGTTTATTTTCTCTGTCCTTTATAATCTCTTTGTTTATGTCTATTCCTTTGTGTTCGATGGTTTTGGATTTAGCGTGAGTGCCGGATTAAGTCCGGTCATCTGACTGTTTATTAATTATAGTAACCGGTATTTGGAAGTCAAAACGCGTGCCTTTTCCATACGTGCTTGCTATTTTTATCGATCCTCCGATAAGTTCCACATATCCTTTTACTATAGCTAATCCAATTCCTTTACCTTGTTTATTATTTGGCCCTTGGTTCGTAAAAAACCGGTTGAATGCCTTTTCTACTTCTTCCTCAGTCATTCCTACGCCGGTATCTTCAACAAATCCGTGGAATGCATTCTCAATTATTTTACAGCCATAAGAAATAGTCCCATCGGGTGTAAATTTAATGGCATTGCTAATAAGGTTAGTAAATATTTGCAGCAGCTTTGTGCGATCACTTTCGATCACTAGCAAGCTTGCTTTACAAGCCTGGTTTATTTTTATTTGGGGAGCATGTAATGTTTTTTCGCTTACCGCAAATGAGGTTATCTGTTTCATAAATTCCCTTACCGCAAACTGCTCCTTTTCAACAGCTATTACACCGGTTTGCAGTTTCGAAAGGTCAATAAGTGAGTTGATGAGTTGCAACAGGTACTGACTGTTTTCGTAAATGATGCCCAGGTATTTTTTTTGTTTTTGCCTGCTCAAATCGGGTTTCAGATCGAGTAATTGGCTAAATCCGCTAATGGAATTGAGGGGCGAGCGTAGGTCGTGGCTTACATTGACTAAAAAATTGGTTTTGTCGTTATTTGCTGTTTCGGCTTTGGAGCGGGCTTCTTTTAGGTGTTTCTCATAAGCTACCTGTTGGGTAATGTTGCGACTAATGCTACCGAAAAGTAATTTTTGATTGAGAATAATTGGAAATATATTGGTTTCAATATACCGTTCTTTTCCCAGTTTATCTTTAATCCAGTGCCTGACTTTAAGCGGGGTATTATCTTTTTCCGTTTTTACATTTTCGATATACTCTTCAATTTGGCGAAAAAAGGTGGCGTGGCTTTGTTTGTTCTTTGTTGGGGGCTTTAGCAAATGCCATATTTTATTACCCAATGCGCTTTTAGAATCAACTCCGGTATACTTTTCCATTTTGGGATTCCATTTTACTACATAGCCTCCCATTTCAAATATAGCAATGGCATCGGCCGATTGGTATAACAATTTTTTGAAAAGCTCTTCTGAAGCTTGAAGCTGGTTATGTAGGTATTGTTTTCCCTTTATCTCTTTTACCAGTGTGCGATTTTTATTTTTCAATGCATTAGTGCGATGATTCACAATCTCTTCCAGGTTATTGGCATAAGTTTCGAAGCGGAGTTCATTTTCCAAACCTTTAAATTTGTTCTTATACGCATTTTGACTGTATAGCCAGGCAATTATAAGGGATATAGGTAAAATGAAAACTTCGGTAAACACATTATGACCTCCTAATGTATCTAGCGTATACTCCATAAGTAGATATACACCATATTGGAGAACAAGTATAGTTGTATGTAAATGTCGCCGGAGTATAAAGCCGCCGCTAAGAACAAATGTGCCAATTACAAAAGTAAGGTGGTTTTGCGGATATTCGTAGCCCGAAACAATGCCAATCCAAATGGCGCCAATTGATAGGTAAAACTGAACCAAACGCTTTTGCATCAATGCGGAAACGTTTTTTTGTTGGTTCATATACAGCAACCCCAAAATGGAAACTACGAGCAGGAATGTATCGACAAAAATAAAAAATCGTAGTAGTAACAGCGAATCCCAGTCGTTGAAAAAAAAGTCGTGGATTAGCACTATAATAGAGAACACGGTTGTAAAAAGCAATAAGTACTGTAATCGCTCGTAATTAGAAGTGGTTGTCTGGCGTACAATACGGCTATTTTCCGACGCTGGTAGGGTCTTCGCCGGATCTTGAAGCTTTTCGCGCATGTTGTACACTATATTTTCAATCATGGTTTGTGCCTTCCTTTACAAACAACGTAAAACATTTCAAAACAATGGGTTTGATATGTACCTTCAAATATTGTACCCGCGGACTATTGCTGAGTCTTGTCTTGAGAAGTACGAACTATTTGCAAGGTTTGTTGCGTTGGGTAGATTCGTTTGAAATTGTTCTAACTCAGATATTTATTGGCAAAAAGTAGGACTTTTTTTCGGACTGGCATAAAATATTGGCTGTACGTTGCTAAATATTTGATGAGTCGCTAGAATTCGTTGGTGAAATGAAACCGGATATCCGGAAATTTATCTTTGGCCCGATCCAGATCAAATACTGATTCAGCCAAATACACATCGTTTCCGTGTTTGTCTGTCGCTACTTGTTTGTACTTGCGCTTTTTAAAATCGTCTATTTGTTCACGGTTTTCGCTTTTAAACCAGGCTGCTTTGTAAAAGTTAACGCGTTCCCATCTACATTTAGCACCATATTCGTGCAGTAACCGGTATTCAATAACCTCGAACTGAAGCGCACCCACTGTTCCAATAATCTTCCGACCATTCATATTTACGGTAAAAAGCTGAGCCACACCTTCATCCATTAGTTGGTCAACACCTTTGGCCAGTTGTTTCGATTTCATGGGGTCATTATTCTCAATGTATTTAAACATTTCGGGCGAAAAGTTTGGCAGACCTTTAAAATGGAGCTCTTCGTTTACCGTTAGTGTGTCGCCAATTTTGAAGTTTCCACTATCATGTAAACCAACAATATCGCCGGGGTAGGCTACGTCGATAATTTCTTTTTTCTCGGCCATAAAGGCTGTGGGGCTGCTGAATTTCATTTTTTTACCCAAGCGCACGTGTAAGTAGTTGGTGTTTCGTTCAAATTTCCCGCTGCACACCTTAACAAAAGCCAATCGGTTTCGATGATTCGGATCCATGTTGGCATGAATTTTAAAAACAAAGCCCGAAAAATTTTCTTCGTAAGCATCTACAGATCGCTCTTCGGCTTGTATGGGAAGAGGCGAAGGCGCAATATCGATAAAGCAACTGAGTAATTCTTTAACACCAAAATTATAGAGGGCACTACCAAAAAACACAGGTGAAACCTCTGCGTTGAGGTAGGTATCGTTTTCAAATGGCTGATATACACCATCAATCAGTTCAATGTCTTCGCGAAGTTGGTCGGCATTATCTGTACCGATGTAGTTGTCAATTTCTGGATCTTCCACATCTACCTGTAACGGTTCTTCGGCTACTTGCTTATCTTCACCTGTAAAAACATTCAGTTTGCGGTCGTAAAGGTTGTAAACACCCCTTAGACGATCTCCCATTCCCACGGGCCAGCTTAGTGGCCGAACTTTTATATCGAGTTCGTTTTCTACTTCGTCGAGCAACTCAAAAGGGTCTTTTCCTTCGCGATCCAGTTTGTTGATAAACACAATAACGGGCGTTTTGCGCATCCGACATACCTGCATCAGTTTGCGTGTTTGCGCCTCTACGCCTTTTGCTGCGTCAATTACTACAATTACCGAGTCTACTGCAGTGAGTGTGCGGTACGTATCTTCGGCAAAGTCTTGGTGGCCGGGCGTATCGAGAATATTTATTTTGGCTCCGTTGTATTCAAAACCCATTACCGAAGTAGCCACCGAAATTCCGCGCTGCCGCTCAATTTCCATGAAGTCAGATGTAGCACCTTTTTTTATTTTGTTCGATTTTACGGCTCCGGCAACCCGAATAGCACCTCCAAACAGCAGTAACTTTTCGGTTAAGGTTGTTTTTCCGGCATCGGGGTGACTTACAATTGCAAATGTTCTGCGGCGGTCTATCTCTTCTTTAAAATTCATGGAAAATTATTTTTCGAACGTAAAATCGTTTTCTTCTTTTCGGTGCAACAAGTTCTGGTGTGTCAGGCTCAAAATTAGACTATCGTAAGTGTATTGGTCTTATTACAATGGTTAAGCCTCTGATTTTGAAGCTGCGAATTTAACGATTATTTTCTTAAATTCCGATGGAAATAAAGGATCATTCCTTTTTGTATACTTACCAGCATTCTTATTTCAATCTATTTTAGTTTTAATTTTTGCTACGTCCAAAAACGTATTTTCGGGGTGTGGGAGTGCAATAGTTTAATAAAACCCGATAACGAGCAAACAAATCGCGTATTTTTACCACATAAAATTTCCAATTATGGTTATTAAACTCGCACTTATTCTGTCGGTTGTTTTACAATTTATTACTGCCATACTTGCCTTAACTTTGGTAAAACGAACTCGCGCTAATATTGCCTGGTGGCTTATTTCATTCGGGTTTTTGTTGATGGCTTTTCGGCGGCTCTTTGAGCTATACCAGGTTTACGACACCGAAAATTTTTTTATTAACGACCTGACCAATAGCTGGATAGGGGTTAGTATATCGGTCTTTATGTTGCTAAGTTTGAGTTTTATACGTCGGATTTTCAACATCCAGAAACGTTTCGATGAACTCAAAAAAGCCAATGAAGCCAGAGTTTTTTCGGCTATTGTTCGAACGGAAGAATTGCACAAACAACAATTTTCAAAAGAACTGCACGATGGCCTTGGCCCCCTTTTGGCATCCGTAAAAATGTCGCTTTCTGCCCTGAATCGCAGAAATCAGGCAATATTTAATCCGGCTATATTGAAAAATGCAGAACATCAGATCGATGAATCGATTCGTACTGTGAAAGAGATATCAAACAGTTTAAGCCCCCATGTATTAAATAATTTTGGGTTGCAAAAGGCCATAAAATCATTTATTGGCAACCTTCAGTTTGTAGATAATCCGAAAATTTCGTTTAATCATAATATTCACGATCAACGATTTCCGTATAACATTGAAACAGTGGCCTACCGCGTTGTTTGTGAGCTTTTCTTTAACACGTTAAAGCATGCCGAAGCACAAAATATTTATTTAGATATTTTTTATGAAGAGCCCATGCTCAACATTAAATATATGGACGATGGAAAAGGGTTTGAACCTACAGAAGAACCACGCGAAACCTATGGAATGGGACTGACCAATATCCAGTCGCGTGTTAAATCAGTCAATGGAAGCGTACAAATCTATTCTGCTCCCGACCAGGGGTTTAATTCGAGTATCGTAATCAACACAAAGTAATTATGGATAAGTTATCAATAATTTTAGTAGACGATCACCAATTATTTCGCGAAGGACTAAAAAGTCTGCTTGAAAGTTTTGATTACGTTGAACACGTTAGAGAAGCCCCCAATGGGAAGGAATTTCTGCAAATGCTCAAAACAACCCTGCCCGATGTTGTTTTTATGGATATTGAAATGCCGGAGATGGATGGAATTACTGCTACGCGCAAAGCAATTGAGGCATTCCCACAACTAAACGTGGTTGCTTTGTCGATGTACGGCAACGAAAATTATTATACACAAATGATTAACGCCGGAGCAAAAGGTTTTATACTCAAAAACTCGGGCATTCAGGATGTGGAAAACGCAATACAGAATGTAATGTCGGGCAACAACTACTTTTCACACGAAATTTTTCAACGCTTGATTCATGGGTTGGGCAGAAAGCAGCAAAAAAGCAGCAGCGCCGGGTTGTCGACACGAGAAGAAGAGATTGTATTTCTAATTTGTAAAGGACTCTCGAACCAGGAAATAGCCGATAAACTTTATCTCAGCAAACGCACAGTCGATAAACACCGCGAAAACATTTTACATAAAACCCAATCGAAAAACACAGCTGGAATTGTAATGTATGCTGTTAAGAATGGCATTGTAGAGGTTTGATATATAATTTCCGAAAATAAAGATTTAGTGAGGGTTTCGTTTGAAGCAAAGCCCTCACTTATCATTTAGACTTCACGGATTTTTTTCAAAAACTTCACCAGCACTATTGCTTAACCCATTTACCGCTTCGACGCTACACTGAATATAAACAACCTGCTTGATGAATATTACCGCAGTGAACTCAAGGGCAAAAATCATATGGTGATGTTGAAGGTTGGGTTTTAAAAGTCCGTTAGTTGAAATTGAAACTGCGTAATAATTGTTACTTTTGGGAAAAGAGAATATTTTAGAAATAAAAACCATCTTACACTTATGAAAGTAGTTGCATTTAACGGAAGTCCTCGTAAGGAGGGAAATACATACGAAGCATTAAAACTTGTATGCGAACAAATAAAAGCAAAAGGAATTGAAACAGAAATTGTACAAGTCGGTATCAATAGTGTAAGAGGATGCATGGCCTGTGGTAAATGTGCAAAAAACAAAAACGAAGAGTGCGTTATTAAAACCGATGATGTAAATCAATGGATTCAGAAAATGAAAGAAGCCGATGGAATTATTCTTGGTTCACCCGTTCATTATGCATCAATGGCAGCAAATATGAAATCATTTCTAGACAGGGCATTCTTCGTGGCCGGAGCAAATAAGAACCTGTTTCGCCATAAAGTTGGTGCTTCAGTTGTAGCTGTGCGCCGTTCAGGTGGTTTACCTGCCTTTAATGAGCTAAACAATTATCTAAATTATTCTGAAATGATGCTTGCCACTTCTAATTATTGGAATGTAATTCATGGCACCATGCCTGGCGAAGTTCATAAAGACGAAGAAGGTGTGCAGATTATGAGAATTCTGGGCAAAAACATGGCCTACCTACTGGAGCTGGTCGAAAACGGAAAGGGTACAGTTACCGCACCTGAACAGGAGAAAAAGGTATATACACACTTTGTGAGGTAAACTGCAAGCTATTTCTCATAAGACAACTCTTCCTACGTCTTTAAACCTGTTAATCCGTTCTAAAACGTATTTCCAATTTACGCTTTAAAGCTGTTTCACAGATTATTGCACTCACCTACATTTGCATCAGAACCTTTATAAAACTGATGTATAATGAATTTTGTAAAAACCATTACACTTGTTGCAGTAATTTGTGGGTTTTGCTCTCAACTATCATACGCGCAGTTGCAGATTGATGCGCAATACCGGCCGCGTTTCGAAATCCGTGATGGATATCGGAAACTGGCCAGCCCCGAAAATACGCCATCGGCTGTAATGTCGCAGCGTACGCGATTGTCATTCTCCTACAAATCAGACAACCTGAAACTGGTATTTTCGCCACAGGATGTACGCGTATGGGGCGATGAGACACTTAGCAGCTCCACCGGTGTGTATGGCGACGATGCTTCTCTAACGCTTTTTGAAGGCTATGCAGCCATTAAAATGAACAATATTGGTTGGGTCTCGGTTGGCCGGCAACAATTGGTTTACGACAACCAACGTTTACTAGCAGCCCGCAATTGGAATCAAAATGGACTGGCCTACGATGCCGTAGTTTACAAAAAAGAATGGAACAATTGGAACGTTCATGCGGGTGCATCGTGGAACAACACCACAGAGGCTACATCGGACAATTACTATTTGCCCGACCGCATCAAATCATTGAACTTTGCATGGCTCCAATACCAATTTTCCAAAACCATTAATCTGTCGCTCCTGCACATTGCCAGCGGTAAAACACGTACCGATTCCACCAATCGCATCTACTTTAGGCAAACCAGCGGATTGTACGGCGAATTTGCAAATGATTGGATACAAAGCCAAACGAACTTTTACTACCAATACGGCAAAAACAATCAAAACCAAACAATCAATGCATGGCTGTTCGATGCTGATGTAGCGCTGAAAGCCCGAACTGTTGAACCGGGAATAGGCTTCAGTTACCTTTCAGGCGATGGGAATCTTGCCAATAATCAGGACAACCTTTTCGATGTGTTGTATGGCGCTCGTCACCGATTTGGTGGCCACATGGACTATTTCAGAAATTACGCCAGCCACACACAAAGTGGTGGTTTGGTCGATGGCTATGCCTACATCAACTTTAAGTTAAATGACAATGTAAAAATAACGAACACCGGACATTACTTCTGGTTGGCCGAAACAAACAATAGCACACCCGACAAAAATCAACTAGGCTACGAAAATGAGTTGGCTTGCCAATATAAATTCAATCAATGGGGAAGCCTGAAAACCGGGTGTCTTTTCTTTTTGCCCACCGATAATATGCGCCTATTGCAGGGAATCGCAAATGCGAATGACTATCAGCAATTTCTTTTTATTGAACTGACCATTAAACCTACATTATTTTCAAGTAAACTATAAATTAAATGAACATGAAGCGTACTCCATTTATCTTACTCATAGTTACATTGCTCGCACTATCGGGTTGTGTATCGAAAAAACAGAAAGAAAACACATTGACTTTTTCCGGTGCATTTGCGCTTTATCCATTGAATATAAAATGGACGGAAGAATATAAAAAGACTCATGCAGATGTACGATTCAATATTTCAGGCGGCGGAGCCGGTAAAGGCATGGCCGATGCACTGGCCAGTACGGTAGATATGGGCATGTTTTCGCGGGAAATTGCCCAGGCCGAAAAAGACAAAGGCGTATGGTGGATTGGCTTATGCAAAGATGCGGTTATTCCAACCATCAGCAAAGACAATCCATATTTAGATGAACTGAAAAGTCGTGGTATAACCCAGGATGAATTTCGTAAAATATTTATTGAAGGCAGCATAAAAAGCTGGAACGAAATTTTACCTACTGCCGGAGATGAGGCTATTACTGTATACACACGTTCCGATGCTTGCGGAGCTGCCGGAACATGGGCAAAATATATTGGTGGAACACAAGAAGACCTAAATGGCGTGGGCATACACGGCGACCCGGCGTTGGCGCAGGCGGTTACTAAAGACAAATTTGGAATCGGGTTCAACAATACCATTTACATCTACGATGTGAAAACCAATAAAAAGCGTCCGGGAATGGAAATTATTCCGCTCGACCAAAATGAAAATGGTAAAATCGATCCGGAGGAAAGTTTCTACAACACATTCGAGAATGTACTGGCTGCTATTTCCAATGGCGACTTTCCTTCTCCACCGGCGCGGGAGCTCTACTTTGTGTCGAAAGGTAAACCTACAAAAAAGGCCACGCTCGATTACCTCAAATGGACACTCACCGAAGGACAGAAATTTGTGAAAGAGGCCGGTTACGTGCCCATCACACAAGATAGAATTGATAGTTACCTCAAAAAATTACAACAATAATGCACTTTAAAAGACGCATAACCGATCGTGTAAACAATATTTGGATGGTGGCCACGCTGGCCATCGTCTTGTTTTTGCCGCTCATAATGGGCATTGCATTGTATGCAAAGTCAATTCCCATTTTCGATGCGCAATCGCTGCCGTCCTTGTTAGGTTCGTCCAACTGGTCGCCCAACGATGGAAAATTTGGCTTTTGGCCGTTTATTTTCAGCTCCATTTACGTAACGGTGTTGTCGTTTATTTTTTCAGCACCACTTTGTTTGTTTGCAGCCATTTACCTCACCCAATTTGCTACGCGCCGGTTAGTACATTTTATGCACCCGGTAATTGATATTTTAGCGGGAATTCCATCCGTAATTTATGGCATGTGGGGCATTTTGGTCATTGTGCCTTTTGTGGGCGATGTACTAGCCCCGGTGTTTGGCGTAAAAACATCCGGATATTCTATTCTTGCTGGCGGTATTGTGCTGGCTGTAATGTGCATTCCGTACATGCTTAACATGCTGTTGGAGTCGTTCAATGCCGTGCCCACCGGACTGAAAGAGGCAGCTCTTTCGCTGGGTGCTACACGCTGGGAAACGGTAAAACATGTAATTTTACGCAAAAGTTTTCCCGGTATTATTTCATCATTCGGACTAGGGCTAGCCAAAGCTTTTGGCGAAACGCTGGCCGTGATGATGGTAGTAGGAAACATGGTGCAAATATCGGGCAACCCGTTTAAAGCCGGGTATCCACTGCCTGCACTTATTGCTAATAATTACGGAGAAATGATGTCTATTCCACTGTACGACTCTGCGTTGATGTTTGCAGCACTTATTTTATTGGTTGTGATACTTGCCATCAACCTCATATTCAGGTATTTTATTTATAAAACCCAAAAGGCATGAACAAACGAAAAATAATTGAGGAGAAGATATTCAAACTATTGACCGGAATAGCAACTTATTCGCTGATTGCCATACTTGGGTATATCATTGCCATTATTTTTATTAACGGATTCAGTTCGCTATCGTTCGATATGATTACAAAAACGCCTTCGGGCGGATACTATTATGGTGGCGAAGGCGGTGTGCTTAATGCCATTGTTGGATCGCTTTACATTGCCCTTGGAGCTACTTTTATTGCCATTATTATTGGTGTGCCTGCCGCACTGTTTATCAACGTGCATCTTATCCGATATAAGCGCACGCAAAACTTTATTCGGTACTTACTGGATGCGCTTTGGGGCATTCCATCTATCGTTTACGGAGCATTTGGGTTTGCGCTCATGCTTTATTTGGGAATGAATGCCTCGCTATTGGCTGGAATCATTACCGTAGCTTTACTTATTACACCCATAATTATCCGTACGTTCGATGAAGTGTTGAGCACCATTCCAAAAGGATTGCACGAAGCTTCGCTTGCAATGGGTTCTACCAAAACAGAAACCGCTTTTAAAGTATTGTTTCGGCAAGGCTTTTCCGGGTTTATAACAGCTGTGCTATTAGGTTTTGGCCGCGGTATTGGCGATGCTGCTTCAGTGTTATTTACTGCCGGATATACCGATTTAATTCCAAAATACCTGGATGAACCCGCAGCCACATTGCCTTTGGCCATCTTTTTTCAGCTTACTTCCCCCATTCCCGAAGTTCGGGACAGGGCCTATGCCGCAGCTGCCATATTAACAATCATCATTTTAATTATTAGCCTTTCAGCCAGATTTTTATCGAGAAACTATTCAAAATCGAACATTAAATAGAAAAAAATGAACACACAAATAATGGATATACAAACTCAATATTTACAGTCATTACAAATAAAAAAGCAGCCAGCGATATTGCAAATTAAAAACCTGAATGTATATGCCGAAAAGCAGCACATTCTAAAAAACATTAATTTGAATATTCCCAAAAATAAAGTTACCGTGCTCCTTGGTCCTTCAGGATGCGGGAAAACCACGCTGCTAAAATCGCTTAATAAACTCACCGATCTTTACAGGGAACTGCGGGTATCGGGTCAAATTTTTATTGAGGGAGACGATATATTGAATACTCAAAAAAACGTGGCACTTATCAGGCAAAAAATGGGGTTGCTTTCGCAAAAACCTTTCCCGCTGCCGGTTTCAATTTATAAAAATGTAGCCTACGGAATACATTTAAAAGGAGTCAAAAACAAGGATCTTATCGACTACAATGTTGAAAAAAAGCTCCGCGAAGTAGGGCTATGGGACGAAGTAAAAGACCGCTTACACAAATCGGCCGACAGCCTTTCTATTGGCCAGCAGCAGCGCCTTTGTCTTGCCCGCGGATTGGCCGTGAAGCCACGTATCATATTGGCCGATGAGCCTACATCAGCGCTTGACCCGGTTTCCAGCAAAATTATCGAAAACCTGTTTCGCGAACTCAAAAAGCATTACACCATCATTTTGGTAACTCACATTTTGCGACAAGCCCAGCGGTTAGCCGACAATGTTGTTTTTATGCATTATGGCGAAATCATTGAACAAGGAACTCCGGAACAATTATTCAAAAATCCACAAAGTCCGCAACTGAGAGAATATTTAGTAGAAGGAAATTAAGAGTCTCGCATACTGTAATATTACTCTCTTTTACCTATGAAGTATTTCTA
>JAQICA010000171.1 GCA_027858775.1 Salinivirgaceae bacterium
CATTATATGGTATGATCTCAATGGTTTAAAACTCTTCAAAACCGGCGATATGGTAATGGATTACGATATCGACCACACAAAAATTAGAATGCGAATAGAGAAAGATATTTTAGAGTAAACCAACATATCACAAACTAAAAAGAGGTTATCTAAAGGACTAAATTCTTTTAGATAACCTCTTTTTTTTCGATAAAAATGCTAAAAAACGTATGCGCAAAACTAACTGAGAAAAAAAAGGAAGGCTTTAAGCCCTCCTACTATTTTTTACATTAGTATAAACTCAGTAGAATTAGGTATTATACATTAACAACTACTTCTTTTCCTCCGGATATTCAATGCGCGCGTGGTAAATATTTTTAAGCTTTTCCTTAAAAATATCTTTTGCCACAGTTACATCTTTAAAAGTAATATCGGCATCAATAAGTTGATCTTCCCGAATAATGTAATTTGCAATATTATCCACAAGATTATCGATTGTATCTTCATTCATGGTTTTTAAACTGCGCGATGCCGCTTCAACCGAATCGGCCATCATTACCACTCCCATTTCTTTAGAAAATGGTGTTGGGCCGGGATATCGGAAAAGCATCTCATCAACCACTTCGTCTGGAAATTGATTTATATGACTCCGGTAAAAATATTGTACCAGACTATCGCCATGGTGCGTACGAATAAAATCTATTACCGGCTTTGGCAGGTTATACTGTTTGGCTATTTTTATTCCATCTTTTACATGATCGATAATTATTCGGGCACTATCTTCAAACGTGTGATTATCATGTGGGTTCCGGTTTGGTGATTGGTTTTCAATAAAATATTCCGGATTATTCATTTTTCCAATATCGTGATACAACGCACCGGTACGAACCAGTGAGGGATTTCCTCCAATTTTGTATATTACGGCTTCGGCCAAGTTGGCCACTTGCATGGAGTGCTGAAAAGTACCCGGAGCTGTCTCATTGAGTTTACGCAACAGCGGATGGTTTGTATCGGCAAGCTCCATAAGGGTAACATCCGAGAGAAAACCAAACATTTTCTCGAATAAATAAATTAACGGATACGACCAAAGAATTAACATGCTATTCCCGGCGAACCAAGCATACTGCATGGGTTCTAACTGGTTGATATCTCCACCTTGCATAAGTGTTAGCCCGGAATAAACCAAACTGTATGTAAGAAACACCGCCATGGCAGCAAAAAATATTTGTTGCCGTCTGTGCATTTGGCGCAAACTCAAAATAGCCACTACACCAACAACAAATTGGGTAAACACAAATTCAAACGAGTTGGGAACGATAAAACCGATAATAACGATTGTTACCATATGTACAAATATCGCCAACCTGGGATCATAAAAAATTTGTATGATGATAGGCATTATAGCGATAGGAACTACGTATATATTAATATTTTCTGCATTCGAAGTAAGGGCTGCGGCTAACACCATGAGCAGCAGTAAAAAAACAATAAAATAGGATTTTACTCTCTGTTTCAGAACCTCGCGCCGGAAGTAAATAAGGAACAAAAACAAAACGCCAATAGCCATTGAAATAACTACAACTTTGCCGGTAATGAGCAGATCTTTAATATTACCAATACCCTGATCAGACTCATACTCTTTGCGCAACGACTCAATAATTCGAAATGTTTTCCCGTTTACCAGTTCGCCGCGTCCCACAATTCGCTGGCCGCGCTGAATCATTCCACTTGTAGTGGATATGGAATTTACTAATCTATTATAATTATCTTGAGTAGTTCGCTCGTCATAAATTGCTGTAGGTCTAATATAATCTGAGAAGTTGAGCAACCGGAAAAAGCGACTAACTTTTGGGCCCGAGGCATTAAAATTACTAACAACTTTAAGCAAGTGGTCTACAGCCATATCTGGCGTCATAAGTTCGCCGGTCATTTCGTAAGAAACATTCTTACGAATCAGAAAATTCTCCTTTTGTTTAGACGCTTCATCGCGAATAAGCGTATCGACCACTCCATGATGTAGGATATTGGAATAGAACAAGCGTATACTATCGAGTGCAAAATTGAGCTCGTTCTGCAATTCATAATTTATCGAAGTGCTGTCGACAAAAGCATTAAACCTACGCTCAATTTGCTGGTTAAACAGCGAATCAAGATGAATAAAGGCATCATCGTTAAACCGATAATAGACTTCGGCTTTTCGCTGAACACTATCACGTTGTTTTTCGAGAAGATCTCCATCTTTTTGAATAGCAAAATCAAATGGAGCAATCAAATCATCGTGCATCCAAGGTGCGCCTTTTCGGTATTCAAAACCGAATTTCCGTTCTGTTGGCAACAGAAATACCAAAATGGTAACTGTTAAAACAAACAGAAAAAACCGAAACAAATCTTCTTTATGGTGTCGAACCCAGTCAATAATTGTTCTCACAATAGTTGTTTTAAATTAAACAATTCCATCAGCCTTATTCTCAATCTTACGCAAAATTTTTTCAACCTGTAATGCCTTATCGTTATGTCCCGAATTTTTAAAATTTAATTTCAATGCATTATAAATTTGCATAATAAAATAATTATTCGGAGCCGGCTGAAAGTACTCTTTCTTTTCTTTTATATGATTAACTTTTAACATTTTCGATAATTCGGCAGTACCAAAAACTGCTCCGGCATTATACGGGTCTATGTAGAACAAAACATCTGCCATTTCGTTCTGGGCAAATTTTGCCAGCTCTTTATCGTAATAGGCCAACAAATAATTATTAGGAATACGTACTCCATACACTGGAAGCCCAACAGATTGGGCTAAGGAGGCATATAGCATTGCCATGGAATATTGATTTCCATGTCGGGTTTCGAGTAAATTATTTATAAAAAAATGCTGCGGTACATTAATACTAGATTTGATTGGTTTAAACTTATGCACTTGAAACAGTACATGGTTAATGATTCGTATTTTCTCCAGGGCTGTAAGTTGTTCGTTCATCTCTAGCCACAAGTCGCGTTTTATCTCTTCGAAGCGAGTAGTAATATCGGCAAACTCAATACCCGGGTATTGAATCAATGATACGAGAAACGCTCCGTAGAGCAAGTCTTGTGGATCGGTTCGCATCCATTTGTCCAGTTCATCTTCGAGAAATAAATAGTGTATTTTTTGAATGATACTTTCTATTCTTCCCTGGACTATACCGTTAGCGCTCCGCTCCCAGAAGTACTCCAGGTCGGGTATTGCCTTTTTACCGTACTCTATCACCCTGTTTTCCACAGCATTATAGACCTCCTGACTGGGGTCATCCAAAAGATTCAATAAACTTAGAAACTCATTATTTTTCATCGGCACAGCTAATGAATTTTATTCAGGGTGCAACGAAAAGCACTTTAACAACTCGTTTTTGCACCACAATCATGCTCCATTCTTGTCTTCCGTTGCTTCTTGAAACCAGTAAATGCGACTAAAATCACATTCTCCATAAATAATGAAATAATGGTTATGTGTTTTTTTTAGCCAAATTCGAATCTACTTTTGACTTCGTTGAACTCCTATATACTCCGTCTTCATTTGTCCCCATTCCTTCTAATGAGAATGAAGAACCATAGCGAAGCTCGCCGGCGTCAATATCAATTACTTCCTTTATGGACTTGGGCAAAACCTTTTATTTTCAAACTATTGACTACATATTTAAATGCAAAAACGAATAGCCAAAAAGAATTAATAGGTCAAACGATCGAGAACTTTTTGAATTGTAACCCGAAGACCCTTCTTGTAATCTTTACTGTACTCACCTCGCATACGATTTGCAATAATATTGCAAATGGTAACAGCTTGGTGACCGAGCAATTTCGACAACCCGTAAATTGCAGAGCACTCCATTTCGTAGTTTGTAAACCGATCGCCATTGAGTTCAAAAGCAGAAATCTTATCGTTTACCTCAGGATCTTTAATATCAAGTCTCAGTACACGTCCCTGTGGACCGTAAAACCCGGGAGCCGAAATTGTTATTCCTGCTACACAATCGGGCTTTAAAATGTCAAATAAATCGGTATCGGCATCGATAAAATAGGGCACCGCTAATTTACGATAGTACTGCATGTGCTCAATAAATTGATTTTCCATTGCCAAATTACTTATCTTATCACGATCGGCATAGAAGTTCAATAATCCATCGAAACCGCATGCAATTTTCGAAATTACCGGGGTATCGACCGGAATATCGGCTTGTAAAGCACCGCTGGTACCAATACGTACAAACTGTAATGATGTATGCTCTGGTTTTATTGTCCGTGTCTCTAAGTCAATATTTACAAGCGCATCAAGCTCATTAACTACAATATCGATATTATCTGTTCCGATTCCCGTAGATACAATTGAGATACGTTTCTTGTTATACATTCCAGTAATTGTCCGAAACTCACGGTTTTGTCGTGTTAGCTCAATACTGTCGAGGTATTCTCCAATCACGTCTACCCTCGATTGATCGCCAACCAGAATTATAGTGTCGGCTATTTCGCCGGGTTTTAAATGCAGATGAAAAATTGATCCATCCGGATTAATAATCAATTCTGAATCTTTAATCGCTGTCATATTTTGTAAATTTTATTATTTATCGCTGTGGTATTTATTTCATCGACCAAAACTATCAAATTTTATCAAAAGTAGTGCATTATTATTGGTTTTATTGTTTGTTTTGAGGATTAAAACTGGTATTTTTACCGTTATGAATCGTCCAAAAAGCATGAAAAAACAGAATATTTTCAATTGTCGATCAGGAACGATAAAATTCTGATTAACCAGAACGAACGATAAGCAGCAGCAAAAACAAACTTAGAATAGAACCAAAATTATTAACCGATGAATACGATAAATATACTTGTTCCCATCAATTTTTCAGACAAATCGAAAGAAGGTCTGTTTCAAGCCATTCAAATAGCCAATCGCACGCCGGCTAAAATATTTTTATTACACGTTGTAAGAGAACATATGCCACCCTGGAGTTTGCTAAGCGATGATGATAAATCCTCACAAACCGATATTATAAAAAAGACATTACTCGAAGAAGCTAAACAGCTTATCGGTGATTCAACAATTGAACTGGAGCCGATAGTTGCATTTGGCAAGCTTTGCGATCAAATTCTAAAGCAAGCCGACGATTTAAAGGCCTCAATGATTGTAATGGGTACGAGTACAGCCGAAAATATTAAGAAAAAAATTATTGGGGGAAATGCGCTCCGAATTGTTACGGAAGCAAAAATCCCTGTAATTACAGTTAAACTAGGCTGTGCCAGTAAAAATCCGGCCACTATTATACTCCCCTTAGACCTTTCCAAAGAAACCCGCGAAAAAGTTTCTGACGCTGTTTACTGGGCGAAAAAACTGGAATGCCGCATTTGTGCCGTTTCATTCTCAACTACCAGAGACGATGCCGTGGTTGGTCATTTAAAAGGCCAATTGCAACAAGTTGAAAGTTTTGTGGAGGATGCAGGAGTTGAAGTTGAAACCAATTTCCGGTTTTACCACAAAGGAAGTCGGCAAGCTAAACTTGTGGAATTTATACAGGAAAAAGAAGGGGATTTGGTAATAATTACAACGCATCAACAACCTGAAATTGTGAAGTTTTTCTTAGGCTCTTTTGCTGAAGATATGATTCATAGTGCCCCTATTCCTGTTATGACAAAAGTTCCGAAAGGAACTTTTAAAACAGTAACGACCATGCCCGGATCTTTTTAACAAATAAGCTACGGACTGGTAACTATACCTAAATTAATAACTACATAAATATTTAAACAATGAAAAAAGGACTTCAACAACTTATTATCGCCGGTATTGGCGCATTTATTTTGATTGTATTTTTTGGCAACAGTATGTTTTACACTGTGCAGCCTGGCGAGCGCGGCATCGTGTTCCGCCAATTCAGCGGTGGTCTTGACACCTCTAACGTTTTTATTCCAGGCTTTCATGTCGTTGCACCATGGAACGATTTTATTGTGTACAACGTAAAAGAAGCAAAATCAGAAGAACCGATGGATGTATTGGATAAAAGCGGACTTTCTATCAACATAGATATTTCTGTTCGCTATAACCCAAAATACAACCAAATTCCATTCCTACACCGTCAGTTTGGTCAAGATTATGTAAATCAACTTATTATACCGGAAATTAGAAGCACCGTTAGGCAAGTAGCAGGGCGATTTACAGCAGAAGAAATCTATTCAACCAAGCGCTCCGAGGTTGAAAGCAGCATTATTGATGAAGCGGGCAAAAAATTGGGCGATAACTACATTCAAATGCGTGCATTATTAATTCGCTCAATTCAATTGCCAAAAGATATTCGTCTGGCCATTGAGAGTAAATTAACTCAGGAACAAGAAGCGCTGGCCTATCGATTCAAATTAGAGAAAGAAAAAAGTGAAGCTGAACGTAAACGCATTGCCGCCGAAGGTGAGTCGCGGGCAAATAAAATCATTAATGCCAGTTTAACTCCAAACCTTCTCCGTATGAGAGGTATTGAAGCAACAGTGAAGCTTTCTGAATCGCCTAACAGCAAAACCATTATTATTGGTGCCGGAGAAAATGGCATGCCACTAATTCTTGGAAACAACTAACCTACGTAAAAAAAAATAATTCAAACATCATCATATAAAGGGGGGTCGGTATCGACACCTCCTTTTTTTAAGGACACAAGTAAGGAGACGACACCAAGCCCGAAAATTGATGAAAGTAAAACGAAAACATATTATTAATCGGTTTATTCATGCCAAAATTCTTTTGCTAACGGTGCACTTGTGGATAATTACAGGTACTATGGCACAAACAAACGAATACCAATTCGTACATTTCGAAGAAGTGTATACCGAAGGTATTTATCTTTCGTTTGACCATTTTAAACAACAAAGCCCTGTTGAAAAAACACAAATAATTGCTAAAGAATCGGTTAACGATCCGAGATTTTTGTTTAAAGTACTCTCCTACGAACAATTTTCATTTTTCGACACCCTCGGACAACAGCACATCGTTCAAAGTGACAACATCTGGGGTATAGTGAGGAAAAACGCCCTTTACATATTGAGTAACCACGTTCTTTGTAAAGTTCATTCAAATGGACGATGGGGCCATTTTATAACCTATCGGACAAATATTCAACCCGGCATGAACATTGCCCCCGGTGGGTACTACGCAGTTCAAGTGCCGCTTAACGCCGGAAAAAATACAATTGTCAATATTATCGACCTAAAAAACGGTGCAATATACCCAATGAACAGAAAAACAATAACAAATCTCCTTGAAGCAGACTCTTCATTACAAATAGAATACAATGCTTTACGAAGAAGGAAGCAAAAACAATTAAAATATTTATATCTTCGAAAACTCAATGATGTAATTAAATCACAATAAAGACAAAAGAATACAACACATTGACAAGCAAACAAGTAACTTCAAAAACAAATCAACACTGAAAACATTTATCGTTACAACAAATTGTAAACAACGAAAATTTACAAACTTAAAAAACAACAACAAAATGAAAAAAATTATCGCATTAATACTGTTTATAGGTATTTCAGCTCAAGCGTTCTCGCAGCTAGTAGTGGCGTCGCAAGACGAACTAAAACGGCTAAAAAAAACAAAGACCATTGTCATGCTCGAATCTAATCCCCTGTTAATGTATAACCGGGTAATAAAAACGGTTATGGAAAAACACTGGGATATAACCGAATATGAGTTTATGACATATGGCAACGAGGAATTCGATAAACTACGAAAAGACCCGAATTTATCATTCTTAATGATCAATCGCATTTATTATAATAAAGACAAAACAAGGGCACAGTACCAATTCCTGAACCTTTCGCTGGGAGGAGATTATGAACTGGCAAACCAAATGCCCACTCTTGCCGGATTACCCATTAGTTACGTTGATGTAGAAGAAGAGACATATGATTACAAACTGGGACTAATCCTTCGGTTTATTCAGGAGCATATTAAAGTAAGCATGCAAAACCCTGATGTAAATAGTTCTAATAAAATGCTAAAACTTTACCGGAAGAAGCTTACCGTAATTCACGATAAAACACTTTACGTAATGAAAGAAGAGCTAGGCCCTGAAGTGAACACTAAAGCAAAAATTAAAGAATACTACCCGTTTGAAGTAATAATTACTACAAAAGAAGAAATAAAAAAAGTAATTGACGCCCGCGACCCCAATGCCGTTATACTGCATCAGGTAGGTCCAAAATCATCGATACGTAAAGCACGATGCTGGAACGTAATTATGGGTGCCGATGACGCCCGATTGTACTACTTCAATTACCACATGATAAAAACGGGAAAACGTCCGGAAGGCTTACTTGCCAAAGATTTTAAAAAATTAAGCAAAAGCTGATAATTAGCAAAAAAACAGAAAAGGATTGGTTGCGAACCAATCCTTTTTTATTTATTACAACTTTACTGCAACAAAACGAACAACATCGCTCTCGCCTTTATGATACGCACCTTCATTCAAGTGTACGCAAATTTCTCTCGACAGACGGATATCAAACGATGAAAAGTCAGATCGAAGCTCTTCGACAGAATAGAGCATGTCGATATTATTTGGGCCGCCACCCGCGCCTTTTTCTGAAACTCGGCGAATTTGGTTCTTCGAAAAGCCCTCAATAAGCACTAAACCTCCAGGTTTTAAATAGTTGGCTAATTTTTGGTGAAATATGGTTCGCATTCCAGGCTGAAAATGCGTGTAAAGCAATGCCAAAACATCAAAATAGTTTTCGGAATAGTGCAAATGTGCCAAATTACCAACACTGTAATTAATTTGTACACCATGCTGCTGAGCCAATTGCAACGCCTTCGCTTTTCCGGAATGGCTCAAATCAAACGACTCAACCGTCCATCCCTTTACGGCGGCATAAACTCCATTGCGCCCTTCTCCATCGCCGGGCAATAATATTTTTCCCGGTTCTATTTTATTAATTTGCTCACGAAACCAACTATTGGGTTGCTCGCCATATGCGTATTGCGATTCGCTATACCGCTCATTCCAAAATTCACTCATTATTAAAGTATTTATCAATTTTTGCTTCTCTGTTTAGTGCTTGTACCTCATATCACTCTTAAATAGTGCCAGCACGAAAACTACCTGCTTTTCTGAGTGCTTGATTTGAAAAGTTCAAGTTCAAGGCTTGGCCTTTCTGAAAATCAAGGCGTTTACTTTCGTAAATAACTGTTTTCAG
>JAQICA010000258.1 GCA_027858775.1 Salinivirgaceae bacterium
GAGCCGTTGAGGTTAAAGTCTGTTTGTATATCAAAAGTGTAATTGTCATTTGATCCTTTGTTGAGAATTATTCGATATAAATCAGGAATATTTCCAGCATCAACAGTAAATGTATTATCTGATTCGCCAGTAATTTCAAGTTCTACATTATTCCCTCCGGAATTATCTGTAAATAAATCAATACCACCGGTCTCTGAAAGTTGTTCAATATTACCTTTAACAATTAACTTATGTTTTAAATTTGAAGGTGCCGTATTCAAAACCCTAAGCCTATGAGTACTTGCGGGATAATTATTTCTTAATACAATATTGTTAGCTGTAATAGTTCTTGCATTTCCACTCGTATTAAAAGAGAAATTTCCTCCAAGATATCCTCCAATATAAACAGTTCCATTAATTGTAATGTCTCCATTTGTACCTGTATTTGTAATGTATTCAGTGTTTCCATCAATGGTTAAATTTCCATTAATTATCGCATCATTTTGAATAGAAGCACTTCTGTTGGCAGAACCTTCAATCCGCACATTAGGATAGCTAGTGGTTATATTTGTTGGGATGTTATAATGTCCGTTTTGATCGAGAAAAAAGTTAAAAACAGCCACTTCAGTATTTGAAAACTCAGAAAAGTCTGCTGAGATAGAAGGAAAACCACTAAGATTAACCCGGGTCATGAATGTACCGTTCCCGGTAATTAGTCCTGCAGTTAGCGTTGCCCCACTATATACAACCAACCTCGATCCAGCTCCTCCGTTGTACGATGCAAATCTAACTTCGGCACATTCTATTGTTGTTCCAGATGTAATTTGAAGAGAATGCTGGCCGGTAGCTGAATGGTCTCCATAGCCTATTATTGCAATATCACCTGCTTTTGGATAATCGCTGGCATTTGGTCTGCTTGCTTCACCATGGGGAGTAAAAGACCAATGTGTACCATCATTCCAATTCCAATTGTACCAATTGAAAGCAGGTTGTTTTGAGTAAAACACTTGTATTGCCCCATTAAAAATCGGGGCAAAAGCTGCTGTAAATGCACCATCTTCAACGTCTTGGGTGATTGAGTAATTAAGTAGTCGTGTGCCTCCGCTTGCTGCTTCCAATGTCCCTAAATCATCGGGGTTATCGTCACCGTATCTTGTTGTTCCTATAACTTTCCCAATAATATAGTTGCTGTGTGTGCCATCCCACACATAATCATCTACATAGGAGTTGAAACGATTATGTATTTGAGGAAGTGTTGAAAAATCGCTATGACGTGTTCGCCAGTAATATCTTAAATATCTATCGGGTGAGCTTTCTCCTAGAGTCGGCAACTTATTCGGTACCGCATTTATTTGCACTTTCCCGTCATCGGCAAAAGAAGAGATGATGGGTTTAGCCCACGCATAGCGGTTTGCATTATCGTCTTCGCTATATGTTCCTATGGGGTAAACGTAATCGCCGTCGGCGTTTATGTAGCGTGTTAGGCCGCCATCGCCGTGGTTCCCCTCCATTCTTATAAGGTGAGTTTCGCTGAAGTCTCCCTCATTTTCGCTCGATAGAGTTCCCTCAAGGTCGAGACCGTAGGTTTCCAAATCGAGTATTCCATCGGTCAGCGTGAGTGTTCCAGTAACTTTTGTATTGGCGGCCAGGTAAGTTACGGTTTGCTTTCCGGCCGATTCGTCGGGGTGTGGTTCATCTATTTCTACATGATGGAATGAGCCATTTCCATCACCGGATAGCTCGTGTTGAGTGTTTAATACTGCATTGGTAGATGGAGCAATAAGAGAAGTGGAAAATGTAATACCGGGTGGTGCTGCATAACCTGAACCACTATTTGTAATAATGATATCTGCAATTGGAAGCCAATTTAACCCTCCAGGTGTTCCTTCGAATACAGGAATAGCTGTTGCTTGTGTTCCTCCGGCTGCCGGTGCATCTATGGTAATTGTAGGTATTGATGTAAATAATCCTACAAACGGAATCTCGATATTAGAAACAATTCCACTTTCTGAGAGTAAGACCTTTCCGGTATCACCGGAATTACTAATTGTACCTGCGTTGGAGATGTTTCCTTTTACCAACAGAGTTTTGTTTCCCTGACCAAACTGAAGGGTAGCTCCCGTTTCTATCGTTAAATTGTTATGAATTGAAATGGTGTTTGAGTTGCCCCTGATTTGACGTGCAGTGGAAGAAATATCTGGATTGTTTTTTACTATTAAATTGAAAAAATCTTGATTGGAATTATAGAATGTTGCACTACTGGTATATGTTGTGAGTAGTGTAGTTGTATTTCCTCTAGGTCTGTAATCTCCGCTTGAAGAAACATAAAATGCTCGTGCTACTTCCAGGTCTTTTGCCGCCTCGTTGAAGTCTCCATGTTCTTTCCTGGCAATGAGTTGCGTGTAGTTTTCTATTCTTAGATCGCCTTTTAATGTGAGATCTTCACCCATATGTAATTCAGCATTGTTGGTTCCTGTTATATTGTACAGTTTTAGTGTATAAAGCTCTCCATTGGTTTTTATATCATAATCTTCGTTATTTTTCATCAAGAAAATCACTTCTCCTCCGGTGGCGCTATGGTTTACCGTTTTAGCATCAATACATAGTGCATTACTTTCAAAAACGTTATTTCCTGATCGGTCTGCAATATACATTTTACCGCCGCTCATTTGGAAAACGCCATTTTCGTCGATAATACCAAAAGCGGGGTAACTTCCCGTAATTTCTCCTCCGCCATCGGGGTTAATCTGGTAGTTTATACCTGCGTCTAAATCGTATATAAACTGTTCATTTCCACGTACCATCAGCTCTCCACCACTCATGATGAATGATGTTTTACCTCCTGATCCGCCGTGCGCACTTCTAAATTGAGCCACATCGGCTAACCCACCGGTAATTTCGATTACTGCATTTTCGTCGGCCCAAAAAATGAATCCGGCGCTGTTGCGTGTATTAAAATAACCGTTGGTCATTTTGAATTTTCCAAATACAGATAAAGCTTGATTGCTGGAGTTGTTGGCAACTCCAGAAGTGCCGGGGATTAACTCTGCTGAGGCATCTCTGGCTGTAGAAAAAACTTTTACATTTTCCACATCCTGACCTGCAATCCATAAGCAGCCTTTTGCAGGAATAGGGTAGTCGCCATTTCCGCCACCTGTGGCTCCTTCAGTAAGAGAAGGGAGTGAAATGTATCCATCGAGTTTTAGCGTTCCGGTTTTTATCCAGAGGGCTTTACGTACTTCGGGGTTGGCGCCTGTGTATATGCCGCCTTCACGCCTGCCTACATTGTTGGGGCCGTATAGCCCAAAGTTATCGTCGTGGTCTGAGTATATTGTAAGTATGTATGTTTGATCGACTCCTTTATCAACAATCAGGTTGTAAAACCTGCTTTCGCTATGCATTGTAGCTGTATTATTCTGTGCCCCGTAAAAAGTAACAGTAGTAGCTCCATCATAGGTAAATTGGCCGTAATCGGGAGCTGTCTGGTTAGTAAACTCTACGGTTCCTGAATTGGTGAAATCGCCTCCAATGCGCACCTGATGGTAAATGGCGTGGTATTGTCCCAGTGACGGCATAGAGCCACTAATGGAGTATCCATCGGCCGTGTTACCTTGTCCAACCGTAATGCTTCCGTTGGCTTTAATTTCTACATTTTGGGCAATATCTATTGTAAGAGGGGTTTGTTCAGTGTCGTCATTAATTTGGAACACGCCTTGAGATACGGTTAAATTCCCGTTTAGGTTATAATCAGCCAAAAGAACTAGCTCGTCTGTTGAGTTCGTCAAATTGACATTCAGGTTATTAAAAGTTTGTGATGTGTTTAAAGTGTGTCCGGTTCCATTATACTCTACCGTTCCATCACCAGCGTTATTAAACTCAGTTGCATTTCCGGAAGGGAAATTGTCGGCCGAGAGCTTAATGGTTCCCTCTCCTGTAATGCCCGCAAAGCTATGGCCGGTTGTGCTGCCAAAATTGATAGTTCCATCACGCACTTCAAGAATGGCATTTTCTTTACCATTGGTCGAAACGGTTATTTGGTATGGGTGCAGAATAACAACTTTATCCACAGTAGCAGTTGGCGAAGTGCTAGGTGTGTATTGATCGGGGTTTACAATATCGGCACCACCGGCTTCAAGCGACCAGTTTTGCCAGTTATCCCAACTGCCTGAATTGTATGAATACCATGTGTAAGCCGTTTGGTCGCTGCGTGCAATTGTGTAATATCCGGTTTCGAAATTTGCATCATCAATATTGAAAACAATGTTTCCGTTACTATTGATTGCTTGTCCTCCGGTAACGGTTGAGTAAGCATCGCCGGTATTGGCTTTATATAACAGGTAAAATAATTGGTTACTGGTTCCGGCTGCCAATCCTGTTTCGGTAAGTTCAAAGCCTATGGAAATATCGGTAATGGTACTTGTTTTTGCCACATACCATTGTCTTGCAGACCGACCCTCGAGAACACCTGTAGGGAGAGTGGGTAAATCGCTGGCAACTTCCGCAGCAGCTGTGTTATCGTGCGATGCAAATACATATTCGTCATTTTCGTCGAACGATTCATTTAATTCTGCAAGAAATAGCCCTCCACTCGAACCGGCAGTTTGAGTGTGTTTTTGTGTACCATCTGACGACCCCACGCCAATAACATCGTAGCTGTGTGATGCTGCCGGGTCAAATAAATCGTTATCGATATTTATGTTATATTTTTCGTTTAAATATTGATACACAATTTGTAATTGAGCATCATTAAGTGCATTTGAATAAAAAATAACTTCGGCTGCGTTTACATCGTAACTTGTAGTATTGTACTTTCCAAACGCTGCTCCAATATAATCGGTAAGTTGCGCAGCATTTGTTCTACTTCCCAGATAGTGATTGTTCTGGTAATTGCGCCGTTGATCGCTACTTTCCGATGAGGCTAAAAGGGTAGCGAACGCTCCGTATTCATCTGTAACAGTTCCTTCAGAATTACTTTCTGCTGCATCTACCATGTCTGTCTGGAGGTCGTTTCCGTAATGGTGTGCTCTAAATTGCGAGCTATTGTACCAATATAAGTGGAAGTTTCTATTTGAGGATGAAGTTGTTCCACCCATGAAGGCTTTGAAAGTGTTATTGCTTCTTCTTTTACCCACAAAAATTACGGTATAATCGGAGTTGGCGATAAGGTTACCGTCAAATGGAAGAAAATCATCCGAACCATCGAAAACTACAGCAGGTAATCCGTTTATTTCACCTGTAGTAAATGCTGGTCGGCTGGCCACGACGGATTGTGAGGCGTGATTGTCGTTTCCCGACATGTCTGTCCATGTTTCTACCTGTGATCCATTGCTTAGACCCAAAGAATTGGCATCAAACCACATCACGTTTTGCGGTTGGTTATTGGTTCCGCCTGAATTTCCAACTCCGGCAGGAGCGTTTTGAGCTGTTGAAATTTGCAGGCTTGTGCTAAATAGCAATATTGCTAGTGAATATTTGGTATAGATTCGCATATCGGAATATTTTTAGACTTTAGAATTATTTCAATTGAACATATTTCAAATAGTACGCAAAAATACGTAATTCGTTTGGTTGTTCGTCAAGAAAAACGAACCGTTCGTCAAATTGTATAGTTATTCCAGTTCGAATAGTCGATGTTTTTGTTTAACGTTATGTGTGTAGGAGAGGTATTTTTGAATCAAATCGCAATTTAACATCGATAAATGTCATTATAGTGTTTCAAAAATACATATGTGAACAAGAATATCAGGATCGAAAAGGTCTAAAAATCAATATCATAAAGAATATGTGGAGGTGTGCGGTATGTTTGTTCAAGGTTGTTTTATTTCGAAAAAATGTTTTGCGTCTTTCTTTATTAACCTAAAATGTACATTTTAAATTGCGAAAATTTGTACATGTAAAGTTGTGTATCATGGCCACAGTTCAAGCAAGAACCCGCTGTGCTCGTAGCGGTCGTGGCGAGAAACCATGAGTGGTATATTTTTCCACGCAACGTCCGCAATGAAGACGCCACGTTCGCGACGTAAGAACCCGTGGCGTTCGTTGCGTAATATTCTCGTAGCGTCCGTGGCGAGAAACTCTTTTACACGCGGCGCTCGCAAAGAAAACGCCACGCTCGCAACGTAGGAAATCGTGGCGTACGTGGCGTAATATTCTCGTAGCGCTCGTGGCGAGAAACTCTTTTACACGCGGCGTTTGCAAAGAATAAGTTAACTTTGGTTCTATGTGACCACTAGTCGCAGCGTGAGGCTTTCTGTACGTGGGTATAAAATGAAAATCGCCAATCCGTTTTAGTTAATCACTCACACCGGGACTTCCCGGAAGAATTTACGTTTATCCCAATCAGAGACGGTTAGTGTGCGTAGGGTTCCTTTAGGGAAACGAAGGGCAGCGCAGAGGGAAGCCTGCCACGAACAATCCAGGCCGGATGGCGGAGAAGGACAGGATGAGGGTTTTTTTTCACGCAACGCTCGCAAAGAAAACGCGACGCACGCAACGTAAGAATTCGTAGCGCTCGTAGCGTGATATTTCCGTGGCGCTCGTGGCGAGAAACCATGGGTGGTATATTTTTCCACGCAACGCCCGCAAAGAAAACGCAGCGATCTCGACGTAGGAATCCGTAGCGCTCGTTGCGTGGTATTCTCGTAGCGTTCGTGGCGAGGAACCGTATCTTGAATTAGTTTATTATGCTTGATGAATTGCCGGCCATCAATGCATATTAAGGCCAGAGGAGGGAACTAAGAGTTAAAAACTAAAAGTTAAGAACGAAGAACTATTAACTCTTCACTTTTCACTATTCCCTCCTGTTTTTCTTTCTCTTTATGTTTTGATTATTAAAAACTTATCGTATTTTTGTGCAAATTGAAAACTTTATTTACAATATGCAAGAACTAATTGTGCGAAAGGCCGAAGATTTTCTAAAAGTAAACATGGGTGTTTTTCCGGCTGTTGTTGTTTTAGGGCCTCGTCAATGCGGTAAATCAACCCTTGTGAAAATGCTGGCTGATGGGTTAACTGATTTTATGTATTTAGATTTACAAAACAGAAATGACCTCGCCAAACTAAATGAACCGGATCTGTTCTTTCAGGCAAATAGAGACAAAACGATCTGTTTGGATGAAATACAATTGATGCCTGATTTATTTTTTGTACTACGAAGCGAAATAGATTCTAATAGGCAAAATGGTCGTTTTATTCTCTTGGGGTCAGCTTCGAGAGATCTTATTCAAAAAAGTTCTGAATCATTGGCTGGCAGAGTGGGTATGATTGAACTAACTCCATTTTTAATTTCCGAACTCAACCATAAAAAACAATTTGATCTCAATCAATATTGGTTAAGAGGAGCCTATCCCGACAGTTATTTAGCAGCATCAGATTCTGCGAGTGTTTTATGGCGTGAAAATTTCTTACGCACATACGTAGAAAGAGATATTCCTCAACTCGGATTTCAAATACCTGCTCAACAATTAAAGCGAATGCTTATCATGAGTGCTCATTCACATGCACAAATTTTTAACGCGTCAAAATTGGGTGAGTCTCTAGGGTTGACACATCCTACCATAAAAAGATACCTTGATTTATTAGAACAAACGTTTATTTTAAGATCATTACCGTCCTACGAATTAAACACAAAAAAGAGATTGGTTAAATCTCCTAAAGTCTATGTCAGAGATTCCGGCCTGCTACACCGCCTATTGCAAATTGATGATTATAACGCATTATTAGGACATCCTATTGTGGGGTCATCATGGGAAGGATTGGTGATTGAAAACATTTGTTCGTCATTCCGGGATTGTCAATTTTCATTTTATAGAAGCGCAATAGGCAGCGAATTGGATTTAATCATTCAAAAAGGAAGTAAAGTAATTGCCATTGAATGTAAAGCATCAACCGCTCCAAAATTAACCAAAGGCTTTTGGAAAGCTATAGAAGTTGTAAAGCCGGAATTCACCTATGTAGTGGCACCCGTTTTAGAAAAATTTCCAATAGCTGAAAAAGTTTGGGTTTGCAATTTGAGTGAGCTTATTCACATGCTAACAAATAGTTTATAAATTATGGATTTTACCCAAATAACATATCGTCGACTACTGAAAGCCCTGCAAACTCAGGGGTTAACTTTTCATTCGACGAATTAAGTAATTCAATCTTTCAAGGAAGGGAAATTGCCTAACCAGATTATGTTTACTTTTCATTCACAACGATGGCACAATTCCTTTACCTCGTGGCTAAAGGAATTTATACTTCAAAACATAAAAAACATGGTGAAAAGGGTTTTGATTGCTGTGGGGAAATAATACTTTCACGCAACGCTCCCAACGTAAGAATCCGCTGCGTTCGTTGCGTAATATTCTCGTAGCGCTCGTGGCGAGAAACTCTTTTACACGCGGCGTTTGCAAAGAATAAGTTAACTTTGGTTCTACGTGACCACTAGTCGCAGCGTGAGGTTGTTTGTAAACGGACATAAAGGGGAAAACGCCAATCCGGTTCAGTTAATTACTCACACCGCGACTTCCCGGAGGATTTACGTTTAGCCCAATCAGAGACGGTTAGTGTGCGTAGGGTTCCTTTAGGGAAACGAACGGCAGCTCGTAGGGATGCTAATGTCGTGGCGTAATATTCTCGTAGCGTTCGTGGCGAGAAACTATTTTTTCGTGACTTTAGTGTTTTTCGTTGTTCAAACAAACCTACCTGATAAACATTCACACGGCACGTACACTTTCGCTGAAGGCTCAAAAGCAACGGCATAGGCTAACGCCCTAGGGAAACGAAGGGCAGCGCGGAGGGAAACTTGACACGAACAATCCAGGCCGACTGGCCGATGCAAACCACCCGAAAAAATACAATTCTACCCACCGCCCTTTCAGGGCTCTTTTTACCGCCAACATGTCCACGGGGCGGTGCCCCGGGCTATAGCCGTCAGCCCTTTGGGCTGTTTTGTTATAAGTTTTGACCGATATGTTTTTCACGCAACGCTCGCAACGTAAGAATCCGTAGCGATCGTTGCGTAATATTTTCATGGCGGCCGTGGCGAGAAACCAGGGGCAGGATATTTTTCCACGCAACGCTCGCAAAGAAAACGCCACGTTCGTAACGTAAGAATTCGTAGCGTCCGTTGTGTGATATTTTCGTGGCGCTCGTGGCGAGAAACTTATTTCACGCTACGCCCGCAAAGAAAACGCCACGTTCGCAACGCAGAAAATCGTTGCGGTCGTAGCGTGATATTTTCGTTGCGTACGTGGCGAGAAATTCTTTTACACGCGGCGTTTAGATAGTCAATGCAATGCCTGTTCGGCAAATTGCAAAAATTGGTTTGTTTTCCGATCTTGCGAATCATTAGCCATTTAATGATTTTGAATTTATGACACAAACCAGCAAGAAAAATCCCGCAAAAGCTTTTTTTGTGATATTATCAGTTTTATTGATTGTTGCCGGATTTGGCATGATTCACGCCGGAAAACCAGTTATTGAATACACAGGAAGTGCATTTATAGCTTTCCCGGCAATTTATCTGCTTTATCTGCTTTTCCGAGCCTATGGCCGCATGGCTAAAGAATCCGAAAATGGTCCTCATTCAAGTGATTAACAAGTCTTAGTGTTTTCTGCCTCTCATTAAGCTTGCCTAATGAAAATCCTACGATTCTCTGCGGCACGATGCCACTTTGCATTTCAATTCATACACGTCCGTGCGGCGATCGTTTAGGTTGCGTACATCGCCATAGGTGTGTAGCTCTCTAAGTAGGTCAATATCCACATCGGCTACAAGCATCATTTCGGTGTTGGGTGTTGCTTCTGCCTTAATTCCGTTGGCCGGAAATGAAAAGTCGCACGGTGTAAATACCACCGATTGTGCATATTGAATGTCCATATTTTCGACTCTTGGTAAGTTGCCCACACTACCGGCAATGGCCACGTAGCATTCGTTTTCTATAGCTCGTGCCCTGGCGCAGTATCGTACACGTGAATATCCGTTTTGTGTATCGGTTAAGAATGGAACAAACAAAATATTCATACCTTGCTCGGCCATTATGCGCGGTAGTTCGGGGAATTCAACATCATAACAAATCAGCACACCAATGCGTCCGCAATCTGTATCAAAAACCCGCACTTGATTGCCACCTTGAACTCCCCAGAACTTTTTCTCGTTGGGTGTGATGTGTATTTTCTCGAAAGAGTCCCAAGTGCCATTTCGCCGGCATAAATATCCCACATTGAGCAGTGTATCGTTTTCGGTGAGGAAGGGCATACTTCCTGTAATGATGTTCACGTTGTACGAAACGGCCAGTTGCAGAAAGCGGTCGCGAATTTCCTCGGTATAACCGGCCAATTTTCGAATGGCATCGGCTTCGGAAAGGTGGTTGTAGCCGGCCATTAATGGCGCATTAAAAAATTCTGGAAATAGTGCAAAATCGCTCTGGTACCCGGCTACTGCATCTACAAAAAATGTAATATGGTCGAATAGCTCTTCCAGTCCACTGTAATTACGCATTTGCCATTGCACAAGCCCGAGCCGTACAATGGTTTTGCTGGCCGAAATTTTGGACGGAGTTTTTTCGTAGTAAATATTATCCCATTGTAGCAATACGGCATAATCTTTCGATTCCGTATCGCCTGGCATATAGCCTTTTAGTACTTTTTTCGCGTGAAAATCGTTAGCCAATTGAAAGGTAAGCGTGGCGTCGTTTAGTTCGCGGGTGCGTACTTTTTTAATATATTCGCGGGGTGTCATTTCTTCTGAATACGTATGATATTCGGGTATGCGACCACCAAATACTATGGCCTTTAAGTTTAGGTTTTCGCACAATTCTTTGCGCGTATCGTACAGGCGGCGACCTAACCGTAATCCCCTGTATTCGGGCGATATAAAAACTTCAATGCCATATAGCACGTCGCCTCGACTGGTATGTGTGCTAAACGTTTCGTTGCCGGTAATTTGTCCATAAGTATGTGAATCGCCAAAATGGCTGTAATTTACAATGATGGAAAGTGCGCAGCCGGCAATTTTTCCGTCTACGGTAACTGCAATTTGTCCTTCGGGAAATAGCTTCAGTAAGTTCCTAATTTCGCTTCGGAGCCAATAATTTTCTGTCATGTCCCCATACGCAAGCATCATACTCTCTTTTAACCCCTGGTAATCTTCAATTCCCAAATTCCTAACTTCAATTTTTCCTATTTCTTCTATCATAATGAGTGAGTATTAACCAACTATTTATGGTGTTTTAGTGTATGTATTACATTGGTGAAAATTAACAAAAATCATTCAATTGCAATTTTTAGCATTCTTTTTTTTAGCTAAATCCCATCATGGGAGCGTTACTTGTGTTATTTGTTGCTTCTGTTGTGCCGTTTTTACCTGTTCGAAAACGAATGGATGGTTTGTGGAGTAAATCAAAACATTGGAATTTAACCACCGAAAAATGAAGAAACAAGCATACGAAGTATTATATTTGTGGTTTGATAAAAATGGCCAGATAAAGAAGTTTCATGGGAAAGAAAAAGAAAGAGAAAAAAGTACTCTCACGACTTAAACGGCGTTACCGTTTGGTGATATTGAACGATCAGACATTTGAGGAAAAATGGTCCTATCGTTTAACTGGAATTAATGTATTGACCGCCATTAGCGGATTAGCCATGGTGCTTATTTTTATTGGTGTTGTACTCATGTCCTTTACTCCCCTCAAACAACTTATTCCGGAATATCCCGACTCAGCATTTTTCGAAAAAATGGTAAAAAATGCAGTTCGTCTCGATAGTATTGAAAACGAGCTGGCTGTTAGAGACCAATATATAAGAAATTTACGTCATATTCTTATTGGCGATTCGCGTACAAAAGTTGAAGATGTACACGATACCGTTGAATTGTACAGTGATTTGGATTTGAAACCATCGAAAGACGACTCCTTGTTAAGAAGAAGAGTAGAGCTTGACCAGCAAGCAAGTATCACAAGCCCATCAAAAAGGAAAACAGCCGACAAGATAAGCCAGATGAATTTCTTTCCACCTGTAAAAGGAGTTGTCAGTAACACATTTAATCATGGGTCAGGACATTTTGGAATCGATATAGTTACCGAAATAGCATCGCCCATACATGCCGCACTTTCCGGTACAGTAATTAGTTCTTCGTGGTCGTTAAAAACCGGACACACCCTTCAGATACAGCATTCGAGTAATTTAATTAGCGTATACAAGCATAATGAGTCTCTGATTAAAGAACAGGGCGACGTGGTTTCGGCCGGAGAAACAATTGCTTTTGTCGGCAATACGGGAGAGTATTCCAGCGGGCCGCACCTTCATTTTGAACTTTGGCACAATGGTCTGCCGCTTAACCCACAAAATTACATTGACTTCGAATAAATACCATTTCGCGTTTTTGTTCGTTATATAACGAATGCAAAAATGCCCGATTATAGAATTTTTAAAAAAACAATGCCATGAACCGAGCCACGAAAATAATTTTAATCCACATATTTTGATGATTATTTTGGAGTAGCAATATAAATATGAACGGGTTTTGAGAATCATGGCGAACTCCATAAGACCTTTGAAAAAATAAACACATGAAACATATCAGTATTTTAGGTAGCACAGGCTCAATAGGCACACAAACGTTGGAAGTAATTAAGCTTTTCCCCAATCATTTTAACGTGGTTGCGCTTTCAACAAATAGTAATGCCGCACTGATTATTGAACAAGCACGAACATTTCAGCCCGAGCTGGTTCATGTATCAAGCCATGAAGCATTTCTTGAGGTAAAAAGTGCTTTGTCCGATATGGATATCGACATACTGCATGGTTCCGAAGATTTGAGCGCACTGGCTACACATAAAAAAGCGGATATTGTAATGTCGGCCATTGTAGGCTTTGCCGGTTTGCAGCCCACAATGGATGCCATTGAGGCGGGCAAAGATATTGCACTGGCCAATAAAGAAACACTTGTTGTGGCGGGCGATATTGTAATGCAATTGGCTACCGAAAAAAACGTGAACATTATTCCCGTAGACAGCGAGCACTCGGCCATTTTTCAATCAATGCAGGGTGAAAACTACGATCGAATTCGCCGGCTGATTCTCACAGCATCGGGTGGCCCGTTCCGGAATACCAAGATCAAGCAACTAAATAGTGTTACATTAAAAGATGCACTCAAACATCCCAACTGGAACATGGGCAATAAAATTACAATCGACTCTGCTACCATGATGAACAAAGGGTTAGAAGTAATTGAGGCCTATCATTTGTTTAAAATTCCGCCGTTTAAAATCGATGTGGTCATTCATCCCCAGTCGATAATACACTCAATGGTAGAGTTTAAAGACAGCTCTATCAAGGCACAAATGGGCTTGCCCGATATGCGGGTCCCCATTCAGTATGCACTTACATACCCCGACAGGTTAAAAAATACGTTCCCCGAGTTAAACTTCGAGGCGTTTAATCAACTCACATTTGAGCGTCCCGATACTGAAAAATTCCCGGCATTAAACATTGCTTACGAAGCCATCAGAAGAGGTGGCAACAGCCCCTGTTCTATTAATGCGGCCAACGAAGTTGCCGTGGGGGCCTTTATTGACGGGAAACTTAAGTTTACTCAAATTGCTGCAATTGTGGAAAAAACCATGGAAACGACTGACTTTTGCGTCAATCCAAGGCTGAGCGAGCTTATTGAAACCGACCGCGAGGCCAGAACAATAGCACACGAATTAATTGCAAAACTTTAATAATTTATCCATATGGAAATCATTGTCAAGATTGGACAATTCTTACTTAGTATATCTATTCTAATTGTGCTCCATGAATTTGGGCACTTCTTTTTTGCCCGGCTATTCAATACCCGGGTCGAAAAGTTTTTCTTGTTTTTCGACCCCGGATTTTCACTTTTTAAAGTTAAAAAAGGCGATACTACATACGGAATTGGCTGGTTGCCTTTGGGCGGCTATGTGAAAATTGCAGGAATGATCGATGAATCGATGGATAAAGAGCAGATGAAGCAGCCTGCAAAACCATACGAATTCAGAGCCAAGCCCGCCTGGCAACGCCTAATTATTATGCTCGGTGGTGTAATGGTTAACTTTTTGTTGGGTTTTCTGATCTATGCCGCCATACTTTACACCTGGGGCGAGGATTACCTTCCGGTAAAAAATATGCAGCATGGGGTAGTTGTAGACTCTACAGCATACCAGGCCGGTTTTCGAAATGGTGACCTTATTCTTAGCCTCGATGGCAATCAAGTTGATCGTTTTAGCCAAATTGTGCCCACAATCTTATTGGAAGATGTAAATACCGTGCAAGTAAAAAGAGATGGCCGAACAGAAAGTATTCAGTTGTCGTTGCATATAAAAAAACGAATAATTAAAGGCGACAGGCTTTTTTCGCCCCGGTATCCGTTTATTGTTGGTGGGTTTGCCAAGAAGAGCGTTGCTCGCAATGCAGGAATTCAAAAAGGCGACCGTATTCTGCGTATCGATAGCATTGAAACCCCGATGGCTGACCTATTAAAACCTGCACTGAATAACTTTCCTAACCAAGAGGTTACCGTTACCGTACTTCGTAACGGGCGCGAAAAAGAGTTTACACTTACCTTAGATGAAACGGCCATGCTTGGAGTAGCTGTTGATTTGATAAGTGTAATTCAGTTTGAAACCAAAAAGTACACCTTCCTGGAAGCAATTCCTGCCGGTGTAGCCAAAGCATGGGAAAGCGGAAAAATGTATTTACAACAGTTCAAACTTATTTTTTCGTCCGAAACCGAAGCTTACAAAGAGGTTGGCGGCTTTATCACCATTGGAAAAATTTTCCCGGGTGTATGGAACTGGCAATCGTTTTGGGGCCTAACCGCATTTCTTTCCATTATGCTGGCTATATTAAACCTACTGCCCATTCCGGCGCTCGATGGAGGACATGTTACGTTTTTGTTGTACGAAATTATTACCGGTAAGCAACCCGGTGAGAAGTTTATGGAATATGCACAACTTACCGGAATGGCTATTATTTTTGCACTGCTCATCTTTGTTAATGGTAACGATATCATTAAGTTATTTCAATAAATTTATTAAATTCGCAAATGGTAGTTATTTAACTACTGTATATTCAAAATCGTAAAAGCGTACCCAATATGCGAAACCTAAAAATAATCGGAATAATACTATTAATTGCAATTACTGCTACTTCTACATTTGCACAGCGAAAAAAAATTGAGAAAGCAGACAATGCATTTAATACCGGAAGGTACTTTGAGGCCATTGACTTGTACAAGTTTGCCTATGGTAAGGTAGACGATAAAAAGCTGGAAAACGAGCTTATTTTCCAAACAGCTTTATGCTATCGGTATATCGATGAAGTACGGCAAGCTGGTATTTGGTTCAATAAAGCCATACGAAGAGGAATTGAAAATCCATTGGCTTATCTGTATCATGCTGATGCATTATTGGCCAGTGAAGAGTATGAAGAGGCAAAACAAAATTATCAGGAATATAAAAAACTTGTTCCCGACGATAACAGAGCCATAAAAGGAATTGAATCTTGCGATTTTGCCATAAAAGCAACTGAAGACCCAACACGGCATAAGGTTACACCCATGTATTTCTTCAATACACGCGAAAGCGACTTTGCTCCGTGTTTTGGCCGCGACGATTACAGTATTGTTTATTTTACAACAGCTACAGAAGGAACTACAGGTAACGAAATTAATCCTGTAACCGGACAGTATTATGCCGATATTTATCAATCGCGTGTCGATCGAAAAGGTGAATGGTCAGATCCAACTCCACTGGGAGAGACCATTAATACCGAGTTTGATGAGGGAGCTCCTTGCACTAACGAAAAAGCCAATACGCTCTATTTTACGGCTATCAGGGAAAATAAGGACGGTGATATGGTTACCCAAATTTACCAAAGTAAAAAATCAGGTATAGATTGGGGCGAAGCACAGCTTGTGCAAGTATTTGAATCAGATTCCATTATGGTGGCACATCCGGCTATCTCATCCGATGAACTTCAGCTCTTTTTTGTGAGCGATAAAAGTGGAGGTCAGGGACAAAAAGATATTTGGGTAACCAAACGCGAATCGCCGACAGGCAGCTGGGGAGCACCCGAAAACCTTAGTGCGCAAATTAATACCAAAGGCAACGAAGTATTTCCATATATGCACAAAGACGGAACACTTTATTTTGCTTCCGATGGCCATATTGGCATGGGTGGCCTCGATTTGTTTATGGCAAGAAAAGTGGGTAGCCAATGGGAAGTTACCAATATGGGATACCCCATGAACTCATCGCGTGACGATTTTGGAATTGTATTCGAACGGGAGCTTGAGCGGGGGTATATGTCTTCTAACAGAGAAGATTCCAAAGGTATGGACGATGTGTTCCAATTTGCATTACCTCCCATCGAATTTAAATTATTGCTAACAGTAAAAAATGAAAAAACCGGGCAAACCATCCCCGATGCATCCATAAATTTAATTGGTTCTGACGGCACCAACGAAATAAAAACGAGCGAGGCCGATGGCACCCTCAATTTTGCCTTAAACCCGAATACAGATTATCGACTTATTGGTCGGAAAGGTGGTTTCCTTGCCGGAGGCGTGAAACTATCGACCAAAGGATTAACCGAAAGTAAGGATATTGAACGCGACCTTTTCTTACCACCTAACGATGAGCCCCGATTGGTAAAAGTGTTCTACGATTTTGGCAAATGGGATCTTAAACCCGAGTCTATGGTGGCACTGGAAGAGTTAGTACAAATATTACGAGACGATAACCCCAATATTACGATAGAGTTGAGTTCGCATACCGACTTCCGCGGAAGTGCAGAGGCCAACCAGGAGCTCTCAGAGAAACGGGCAAAAAGCGTAGTCGAGTTTCTTATCCTTTATGGTATCGACGCAGAGCGACTTACTTTTGTCGGATACGGAGAGGAGCGGCCAAAAGAAATCACGCCGCGAGAAGCCGAGGAGTACGCAAAAATGCCCAATTATGATTTCCTGAAGACAGGCATCGTACTTACGGAATCGTACATCAAAAATTTGCCGACAGAGCAAATGAAAGAAATCGCACACTCGCTTAACCGTAGAACGGAGTTCCGTGTAACCGGAACCGACTATGTACCCCGAATCAGACGAAAAAACAAATAATAACTAAACTCCGGCAATACTGTCGGAGTTTTTTACTTTATAAAGATGCTAAAAAGTATTACTTTTGCATCGCAAAATATAAAAATTTCGTGTCAGGTATAACCTGACATGTAAGCACTTGAGTTACCACGAAATAATTCAATCCGATGAATAACGATAACAGATATGCTCAGCGCGGAGTATCAGCGAGTAAAGAAGATGTACACAACGCCATTGCCAACCTCGACAAAGGCCTTTTCCCCAATGCATTTTGTAAAGTAATACCTGATGTGCTGGGTGGCGATCGGGAGTACTGCAATGTAATGCACGCCGATGGCGCCGGAACCAAATCCGCATTGGCATACATGTACTGGAAAGAAACTGGCGATTTGTCTGTGTGGAAAGGTATTGCGCAAGACGCTGTTATTATGAATATCGATGATTTGTTGTGCATTGGTGTTACCGACAATATTTTGGTTTCCAGTACCATCGGCAGAAATAAGCATTTAATTCCGGGAGAAGTAATTAGTGCCATTATTAATGGAACAAACGAAGTGTTGGAACAACTCACTTCATTGGGAGTTAACACCGTATTTACCGGCGGCGAAACTGCCGATGTGGGCGATTTGGTGCGTACAGTAATTGTTGATTCTACCGTAACGGCCAGAGCTAAACGGAATCAAATTATCACCAATGAAAACATACAGCCCGGTGATGTAATTGTAGGGCTAAGCTCCAGCGGGCAGGCTACCTACGAAGATAGCTACAACGGTGGTATGGGCAGCAACGGACTTACATCGGCACGCCATGATGTATTTGCCCATTATTTGGCAAAAAAATATCCGGAAAGCTACGACGCTGCTGTATCAGCAGAATTAGTGTACAGCGGGTCAAAATTGCTTACAGATAAAATCGACGCATTGGGTATTGATGCAGGCAAATTGGTGCTGTCGCCAACACGCACCTATGCGCCGGTAGTAAAAAAAGTACTAGATGAGCACCGCAACCATATTCATGGAATGATTCATTGTAGTGGTGGTGCACAAACAAAAATTTTACATTTTGTAAATCATCTGCAGATCATAAAAAATAATATGTTTCCCGTGCCCCCATTATTCAATCTTATTCAGAAAGAGTCGGGCACGCCCTGGCAAGAGATGTATAAAGTTTTTAATATGGGACATCGGTTTGAATTTTATGTACCTGAAGCCATTGCCGGCAATATTATCGAAATTGCACAGTCGTTTAATATCGATGCACAAATAGTTGGAGCTGTTGCCAATGCACCGACAAAAGGGTTAATCATAGAGAGTGAACACGGAACGTTTCACTATTAGATATTTGAGAACAAATAAAATTGCGCTGGCGTTCTAAACAAGTGTTTTTCCCTGTAAAGGATTTAACTGGCACTTAAATTGAATGGGTGTTGCAGAAGATTTTTTACAATGCACAACGAATAGAGTTTGCTACGAAGCATTAATTAGAGGAGGAAAAATGAGTAATTTACTGGAAAAGTTAGAGGGAATAAAAATTCGTTTCGAAGAAATTGGTCAACAAATTACAGACCCGGAAGTAATTTCCGATATGAAACGATACATTAAGCTAAATAAGGAGTACAAAAACCTCGAACCCATTATAGAAGCAGGGAATGAGTATAAGTTGGTTGTTGAGAATATTCAGAGCTCGAAAGAGATATTGAATACAGAAAAGGACGAGGAAATGCGCGATATGGCAAAAATGGAACTCGAAGAACTTGAGAATCGCCATGCACAGCTCGAGGAGAAAATTCAAATGCTGCTTATTCCGAAAGACCCTGAGGATGATAAAAACGTGGTACTCGAAATTAGAGGGGGTACGGGAGGCGATGAGGCCAGTATTTTTGCCGGCGACCTGTATCGTATGTATGTAAAGTATTGCGAAACAAAAGGCTGGAAGGTTGAAACAACAAGTTTTACCGAAGGTACAGCCGGAGGTTACAAGGAAGTTATTGCAGCCGTTACCGGGAATGGTGTTTACGGCATATTAAAATATGAGTCGGGTGTGCATCGCGTACAGCGCGTTCCACAAACAGAAACGCAGGGGCGTGTACATACGTCGGCAGCTACTGTTGCTGTATTGCCGGAAGCGGAAGAGTTCGACTTAGAAATAAATCAAAACGACATTCGTAAAGATACATATTGTAGCTCGGGTCCTGGAGGACAGTCGGTGAATACCACATATTCAGCTATTCGACTTACTCACATTCCTTCCGGAATTGTGGTCACATGTCAGGATGAAAAGTCGCAGCTCAAAAACTTCGACAAAGCTATGGGCGAATTGCGTACACGTTTGTACAACCTAGAGTATCAAAAGGTGATGGATGAAATCGCATCGAAGCGTAAAACGATGGTGGCGTCGGGCGACCGTTCGGCAAAAATTCGCACATACAACTTCCCGCAAGGGCGTGTTACCGATCACCGGATAAACCTTACTATGTATAACTTACAGTCGGTAATGAATGGCGAAATAGATGAAATAATTGAGAAGCTGCAAACAGCCGAAAATGCAGAGAAACTTAAAGAAAGCGAATTGTAAGCAATGGATGCAACAACCCTCTTTTCCGAAATTAAAAAGAAGCAAAGCTTTTTATGCATTGGGCTCGATGTAGATTTGGATAAAATTCCGGCGCACCTATTAGCGTCGGATGATCCCGTTTTTGAGTTTAACAAGGCTGTTGTAGATGCTACACATCACTTGGCAGTCGCTTACAAGCCAAATTTGGCTTTTTACGAAGCGTTGGGAACCGATGGATTAAACAGTTTGCAAAAAACCACGCACTACATCAAAGAACATTATCCCGAATTGTTTCTTATTGCCGATGCAAAACGTGGCGATATTGGCAATACAGCTAAGATGTATGCAAAAGCCATGTTTGAACACTACGCATTTGATGCTGTAACACTTTCGCCTTACATGGGGCACGATTCCATTTCACCATTTTTGGAGTATCCCGGAAAGTATGTAATAATATTGGGCGTTACATCGAACGCAGGAGCAGACGATTTTCAGTTTATCGAAACCCGGGAGGGCACGCCCTTATTTATGGAAATTATTCGAAAAGCAACCCAGTGGGGTACAACCGATCAGTTAATGTTTGTGGTAGGTGCAACACGACCCGAAATTTTAGCGCAAGTGCGTAAAGTAGCACCCAATCATTTCCTGCTTATTCCGGGTGTCGGAGCACAGGGTGGCGATCTTCAGTCAGTGGCCAAAAATGGGTTAACCGACGGATGTGGATTGCTTGTTAATAGTTCGCGGGCGATTATTTACGCTGGCAACGATGAAAAATTTGCTCAGGCTGCACAAGAAGTTGCCGAAGAATTGCAGCAACAAATGGCTAAAATCCTTGCGGAAAAATAAAGCTGAAATGAATGTGTGACTTCGTTCCGGATGTTTGCTATGGTCAGCAAGTATGTGCTATGTGCCCGTAAGAAAACTCCAATAACTGCGTTATGTTCATTTTGAAAACAGTAATCCCGAAAATCGGGACGCCTTGATTTTCAAAATGAACAAGCCTTGTTCTTGAAGTTTTATTACTGGGCACACCAAAAAACAGGTGGTTTTCGTGCTGGCACTATGTAACGGCATTACGATTGTTAATTGATAGTTAAAGTTGCTGGATTTTGCCTTGGAATTTTCAATCTCTGAAGGAATCGGCAACAAAATAGTTGATAAAAGGTTGAAATTATTTGCATAATTCAACTTTTTAATTAAAATCAATTATCTTTGCAAACATTTTATTCCCAATGAGACTACTTATCTATATAATATCAACCTTGCTTTTTTGCGCATCCGGCTCTCAGGCTGTTGCGATTGCTCAGGGTGCACCCGACCATTTATTTAAAGATGACGAACCGCACCGTATACAAGTAAATGTATTAATAGTAGATGAACGAAAAGGAGTAGATGAAGCCAATACAAACTACGTTACTGTTTTACGTAACTACATGAAACAAGAGTTGCCATTTGTCAATTTTGTTTTTGCCACACAAATGAGCGAACTTAAACGCTCAGGCGATTATATTAACATTATTGTTACTGTAAAAGAAAGCGGACTTACTGAAATCGACAATGTAAAATCTGCGTTAACACATTATTATGTTACCATTTACGATGTATCAAAAACACCTATTTTTATAAAAGACGGTAATGTAAAATACGATTATCGGGTAGCAGAAGATGCCTCGTGGAGCGATGTGGCAGAAAAAACCATTGATGTTGCTAATCAGCGTCTTATTGCATTTTTGAAACGATCCATCACACACAAAAGCTTCCACCGATAGTTTTTACAGCCCTCTCTCTTTAAGCACACTTTCTACGTATTTTAAATCGGCCGGAGTATCAATAGCCATATTCTCGGTGTCAGTTTCCTTCACTGCAATAGTGAAACCATTCTCTATCCATCGCAACTGTTCTAAAGCTTCGGCTTTTTCTAAATTGCCTTGTGGCAATAAGGTTATTTCTTTCAAAATAGCACTTTTGTAGGCATACATGCCAATATGTTTATAATAGACGTGGTTGTGCAGCCATTGCGACTCTTCTTTGCTTCGCATGTAGGGGATTGGTGTGCGACTAAAGTAGATGGCCTGGTGTCGTTTGTTCAGAATAACTTTGGGTTTATTCACATCGAATAGATCGGTTTGCTTATCGATTCTTTTCACTAGTGTGGCAATATCTGTATCCCCAACATCGAAGCACGAAGTAATCAGCTGTAGCTGATCTGTTGCAATAAAAGGTTCGTCGCCTTGTACATTGATAACCACATCAAAAGATTTTCCTGTAGCAACCTCAACTTTACGGAGTGCTTCAGCACATCGATCGGTGCCGCTTTGATGTGTTTCGGCAGTTGTGACCACGCGGCCACCAAATTTCTCCACGGTGTTTACAATTCGTTCGTCGTCTGTAGCTATGTATACATGCTCAAAAACTTGTGAAGCACGTTCATAGACATGCTGAATCATGGGTTTATCCAGTATTTTTACTAACGGTTTTCCCGGAAAACGAGTTGAACCGAAACGTGCAGGAATAAGTACCAAAAATTGTTTTTCCATAATTGCTATCAAGTTACAGTCGGGAAAAAGTCCCCAATGAGAAACAAAAGTAAAGATTTTTCAGTTGAAACGCTAGTAAATAAAAAAAGTAACCCCAATGTGCAGAGGAAAGAGCTCTGGTGCCCGGTCTGTTTGGAAACGGTTACTCAATGCATAATAGCCGGAAATCAAAAATTGACCATACCCTATCCGTGCTGTTACCCCATAGCTCCAGGCTTCGGTGTAAGGAATATTAAACGTTTTCTGTTTTAAGTGTTCTTTCTGGTTTTCAGGGTTAGCTCCATTGTATTTGTGCATGCTTTGAAATAAATAGCCCCCTTTGGCTCCCAAATATAATTTCCAGGTTTTATTTCTGCTGTTTTTGTTGGTACGAATGCGAATTTCCAGGGGAACTTCAAAAGTATTAAAACGTATCTTGTTGCTTTTGTAGTTCAGATCTGAATTTATCGGATTAAATGTAAGTATCCCATCACTTTTTTCCGGTAGAGCATCTATTTGATAGTTTTCTGCCATAAAACCAAAACCACCTGCCAGGGCAATATGGGAGTTTTTCCCAATCAGTGTATACATCATTTGTACGTTAAAGGCCAGTGAGTATGGACTAATGGTTACACCATCCGGAGCATTAAGCCATTGATTACTGAAAATTTCCAGCCCCAGCTGATCTTTGTCGAAGTACTGTGTCTCTTCTTCCTGTGCACGTAATGCATTGCTTGCAAGCAAAATAATTACGAAAAAAAATATACGCATAGTTTTTTCACTGTTTAACTTAACGAAATTAAGAATAATAGTGTATTGACCATCTTATTTTTTGTTTTATGTGAATTCCTTATTTGGTTATCCGCTTTTATGGTAATATGTTTTTTAGTACTTTTGGCCATTTATTTTTAAATAGTAAAAGCCTGACTATATGTTCGAGTATATCAAGGGTACGCTCACTGTTGCTGCACCAACGCACTGTGTGGTTGAAGCCGCTGGAGTTGGATATCTGCTTAATATTTCGCTTACTACATTTGAAACGTTAAAAGAGGGCAGTGAGGTGAGATTACTGGTTCACCCTATTTATCGTGAAGATAATCAGCAGCTCTTTGGTTTCACAACCCCCGAAGAACGCGATTTGTTCAGGCATTTGATTGGTGTATCAGGTGTTGGCGCCAATACTGCCCGTATGATGCTTTCCTCTATGCAGCCCGCAGAATTAATTAACGCTATAGCAACTGAACAGGTAAAAGCTTTAAAAACGATCAAAGGCATTGGTTTACGTACTGCCGAGCGAATTGTGGTCGATTTGAAAGATAAAATTAAACAACCTGAAGGTGCAGGAGAAATATTTGCATCTAAAGACAATACCACACAAGATGAAGCGTTATCTGCTTTGATGATGTTGGGGTTTCCCAAAAAGCCAGCTGAAAAAGTTATTGTTCAGATTCTTAAGGCTGAGGCTGGACTTACCGTGGAAGCTATTATTAAGCGGGCATTGAAACAATTGTAAAAACTTAAAGATCAGTAGTAATCTTGGAACGATTTAGTGTAGTTGTATTGGTGGCATTGCTTTATATGTTTATGCTACCCCAAAGCGTGAGCGCTCAAAATGATATTTTCCCGGTCGAAGATACGACACGGACAAATCCCTATAACCTGCCGTATAATTTTAGTGACGATTCCGGACTTTTGTTCGATAGTACCCGCTTTCAATCGCCACTAATGATGCAAACTCCGAGTTTCCTGAAGGAAGAAGCTGTTTATGATGAGGAACATAACCGCTATCTGATACGAAAAACTATTGGAGATGGAATCAACTATCAGCCACCTACATATCTTTCCGTAGAAGATTACCTGCAATACAACTTAAATAAAACAAGAAACGATTATTGGAAACAGCGGGCAAAAACAGAAAATTTTGAGCACCAGCGCGCACTTATACCTAAGTTGCATATCGATTCGCGGGTTTTTGAAACCATTTTTGGAAGCAACACCATCGATATAAAACCACGCGGAAAGGCTTCGCTCAAATTTGGACTTCGGTACAGTAAAACCGATAACCCCATGCTCGCCGAAGATTTGCGCACCGACGTTACGTTCGATTTTGAAGAACGTATACAAATGAATGTATCCGGGAAAATTGGAGAGAACCTTTCCCTGAAACTTAGTTACGATACCGAGGCCAGCTTCGAGTTCGAAAATGAAATGAATATTCGTTATCAAGGTAATGAAGATGACATTATTCAGCGAATAGAGGCCGGTAATGTATCATTACCGCTTAATGGAACATTAATTCAGGGAAGCCAGAAACGGTTTGGTATTTTATCTTAAATGAAATTCGGAAAATTACGTATTACTACACTGTTTTCACAGCAAAAAAGTGAATCGAAACATATTCGGGTCGAAGGTGGCGCACAGAAACAACGATTTAAAGTGCAAGCCAATGAATATGACGATAACCGACACTACTTTTTAGCACACTACTTCAAAGATAACTACGAGGAGGCGTTAAGCAATTTTCCAAGAATTGTGACAGGAGTTACCGTTCGTGACCTCGAAGTATGGGTATTGAACAAAAACAGCAATGTGGAAAACACACGCAATATTGTGGCATTTACCGATTTGGGCGAAAAAAATTCCAAAGTTTTCCAAAACTCCAATATTCAGCCGATTGAAGGAGAAGGTGATTTCCCTCACAATGGTGCCAATACTTTGTATGAGAATGTTAAAGATGACGTAGATGATATAGCAACTGCTCTAAACGTACTGGAAGGATCTTACGGCTTGCAAATTGGAGAAGACTTTGAACTAGTGGAAAGTGCTCGTAAATTACAATCTTCCGAATATACATTGAATAGTCAGTTGGGGTATATTTCAGTGAACAGCCGACTGCGCTCAGACGAAATTCTGGCGGTTGCGTATCAGGTTGATTTAAATGGCGATGACTCTAATGTGGGTGAAATAACAGCTAATTCCAGTGATGAAGGGGCATTAGTGGTTAAACTCCTTAAGCCAACCAGTTTTTCGCCTAGCCATAAAACGTGGGATCTGATGATGAAAAACATCTATAAACTAGATGCATACAACATTAGCAAAGACGATTTTATGCTTAACGTGATGTATAATGATGTGGCTGTTGGTACTACTGTTACGACGCTTCCTACAGAAAACGAACAGGTGCGTGGCGTTAATTTGCTTAAACTATTAAATCTCGACCGTCTAAACACACAGAGCCAGTTTACCGCAAATGGTGATGGAATGTTTGATTATGAGGAAGGTATCACCATTAATCCATCAAAAGGATACATTATGTTTCCTGAATTGGAACCATTTGGCGATTACTTGCGATCCAAGTTTGGAGAGAGCGATGAAGCAGAATCGCAGGCAGATATGTATACCTACGATGTATTGTACGATTCTACAAAAACGTATGCCGAGCAAATAACCGAAAAAAATAAGTTTACCATAGAAGGAACCTACAAATCGTCGGCAGGTAGTGAAATTCCGCTGAACGCCATTAACATTCCCAAAGGATCTGTGAAAGTTACAGCGGGTGGGCGCGAATTGGCCGAGGGAACAGATTATACCGTTGATTATTACCTTGGAAGAGTGAAAATTCTGAACGAGGGTTTGCTTCAATCGGGAACACCCATCGATATTTCATTGGAGAGCAATACTATGTTTAGCATTCAATCCAAAACCCTTTTGGGAACAACCTTAGAATACAAAGTTAACGAAGATCTTACTTTTGGCGGCTCTTTGCTTAACCTAACCGAACGACCACTAACACAAAAAGTAAATGTGGGTAATGAACCCATCTCCAATACTATATGGGGATTGAATGTTAATTACGAAACCGAAGTGCCATTTATTACAAAAATGGTCGATATGCTGCCGTTTATCAGTACTAAAGAACCTTCGAAAATCACAGCATCAGCAGAATTTGCTCATTTAATGCCCGGTCATAATAAAGCCATTAAACATAAAGGCGAAGCGTATCTCGATGATTTTGAAGGTGCTACATCTAACATTACAATGAAGGAGCCTTATTTCTGGTTCCTGGCAAGTACACCAAAACGGTTCGAAGAAGATTACAATGCCTCTGATGGCGATATTTACAACTACAATCGTAATCGCTCCCAATTATCCTGGTATTTTATCGATCCTTCATTTTACGAAAATAATACTCCGGTTTCCGATAATGCCATATCGATGTTGAATACTTATGAGGTAAAGGAAAATCAGATCTTCCCCAACCGCGATGCAGAACAGGGAATTTATAATTCACTCAGTGTTTTTCATTTGTCCTACTTTCCAACCGAAAGAGGCCCCTACAACTTCGATTCCAATATTGCCAATATAAATGAAGACGGAGAATTTTCAAACCCCGAAGAACGTTGGGCAGGTATTATGCGTAATGTGCGCACCAGTAATTTCGAAGAGGCCAACGTCGAGTTTATTGAGTTTTGGATGATGGATCCCTATGCCCAGGATAATGAAAACGGCATAGAACGCGATGACCCTAATCCAGCATTGTACATAAACCTGGGAAATGTTTCGGAAGATGTACTGAAAGATGGGAGGCGTTCATTCGAACACGGAATTCCGGCCGATGGCTCCATGTCAGATATGGACACAACAGCATGGGGGCTGGTTTCTAAACGACAGGTTTCTGCGAATGGGTTTAGCGATAATGGTCGCGACCAGCAAGATGTGGGATACGATGGACTTACGAATGCCCGCGAAGCTGAATGGTTTATTGATGGTGGAGTGCTTTCTTCCGATCTGCTGGCTCACTTAGCTCCCGCAGCAACTGCTGCCATTGAGGCCGATCCGGCAAAAGACGATTACCATTTTTATAAAGGAGGGCAGTATGAAAGCGATAATTTCTATAAGAACGATATTACAAACCGGTATCGTTACTTTACCAACCCACATGGAAATTCTCCAACAAGCACAGGAGATTCTGAAATGCAAACATCGCTCCCCAATAACGAAGATATTAACGATGATAATACCCTTAATCAAACAAACGCCTATTACGAATATAAGATCGATCTGTCACCAGCAAATTTAGAGACAGTAAAAAAGTATATTGTCGATCAGAACGATATTAGTGTAAAAATGCCTAACGGGCAAACAAAGAGTGTAACATGGTATCAGTTTAAAATCCCGGTAAGGGAGCCCGATGTGGTGGAAGGGAATATCAGCGATTTTCGTTCTATTCGTTTTATGCGGATGTACATGACCGGTTTTAATCGGGATGTAACGTTACGCTTTGCCGAACTCAACCTTGTGCGTGGCGAGTGGCGCAAGTACTTGAATGTACTGGAAGAAGGCGGTGAAGTAGTCGATGATAATATCGACCTGAGCAATGCCGAATTCGATGTTGGAACAGTAAATATCGAGGAAAATGGAAAGCGGTCGCCTGTAAATTATGTATTGCCGCCCGAAGTCGATCGCGTTATCGATCCTTCGAACAGCCAGTTGCGCCAGCTCAACGAGCAATCGATTAGCCTCACGGTTCGCGATTTACCCGATGGGTTTGCCAAAGGTATTTATAAAAATATTCGTTTCGATATGCGTCAGTATAAGAGGTTGAAAATGTTTATACATGCCGAAAAACTCCAAAATACAAACCTCGAAAGTGAAGAGCTGACTGTATTTGTTCGACTCGGAACCGATATTAGAGAAAATTACTACGAATACGAAATTCCTGTAGTGCTTACGCCGGGAGCAAGTTATTCCAGTAACACGGCAGACCGAAAAGCTGTGTGGCCATCAGAAAATGAGCTGAATATACCGCTCTCTATTTTTACCGATACCAAGCAAGAACGGAATACCATGATCAGCGAAATCGAGTCTGGGGTTAGCCTATTAACGGAATACGTAAAACAAGACGGGAAAAATACAGTGAAAGTGAGAGGGAATCCTAACCTGGGCGAAGTAGTAACATTTATGATTGGCGTACGCAATAAGCGGAACGATCATCGTGAACTTTCGGGGGAAGTGTGGGTGAACGAACTTAGACTTACCGAATTTGATGAAGAAGGCGGCTGGGCTGCCAATGCCAGAGTTACGACACAGCTTGCCGATTTGGGATCGGTTACAGTGGCCGGAGGAACATCGAAACCCGGTTTTGGTAGCATCGAACAAAAACTTAACGAACGACAACTCGATGAAATTTATAATTACGATATTAATACCAGCTTAAGACTGGGGCAGTTTTTCCCGGAAAATTCCGGCGTTAAGCTCCCAATGTACTTCGGATATGCCGAAACATTTACCAAACCGAAGTACAATCCGCTGGCAAAAGATATTGAATTTGAAAAATCGCTCGAAGGGTTAACACATGCCGAAAAAGAAGAGCTCAACAGAATTGCCCGCGAGTATAACATGCGTAAAAGTTTGAATTTTACCGGCGTAAAAATTGGTAAAGCCCCTAAAGAGCCCAGTTTTTACGATCTGAATAACTGGACATTTTCTTATGCCTACACACAAGTGTTTGATCGGAATGTGAATTTGCTTTATCATAACAAAAAGCAACATACAGGCTCAATTAATTATGTCTATAATAACCGCACTACGCCCTGGGAGCCACTGAAAAGCACCAAAATAAACACTAAATATTTTGGGCTTATAAAAGATTTTAACCTTAATTATGCTCCTTCTCAGATCTCCTTTTCTTCTGTAGTGATGCGAAAGTATAATACTATGAAGCGGAGAAACCTCAATATCCCCGATCAGGTGTTCGATCCCACATACGATAAAAACTTTGCGTGGAACCGCGATTACGGATTGGTCTATAACCTATCGAAAAGCATAAAAGTAAGTTACAACGCACGTGCTACTGCACGTATCGAGGAACCCGAAGGCCAGGTAGAGCGAGGGAAATCAAATTATGGTGCTGCAAAAAGCGAAATTCTTAAAAGCGTTGCGGATATGGGAACTATGACGCAATACAACCAAACGGCCGATATTACCTACCAAATTCCATTAAACAAAATCCCCGGTTTTCAATGGATGAATGCAACAGCCGGATACAATGGATTGTATAATTGGCAGCGTGGCCCTGAATTAGAAACAGGCATCGCTGGAAATTCTATTTCCAACTCAAACCGATTAAATGGAGCGCTTAATATGAGCTTCGACCGCTTGTTTAAGAAATCCAAATACATTTCGGCCATTCACCGAAAATTTAAAAAGCCTTTAGGCAAACGCTTTGAAGAGAAAATTAAATACACGGTAGACTATACCAAAACCAATGTTGATATCGATGCCGGAGGAGAGAGGCGTATTTATCATCGTCTTGGAACCGAAACTGTTACTGTTAAACTCACCGATAAACTGGGTAATAAAATTGAGGTAGATGTTGAGGTAGTTGACGATAAGCGTATCCTGCTTAAATCAAAACAACCCATCGAAGATGCCGAATTACTTGTAACAGGCGAAAAGGAGCGCAACCAGGGTCCGTTGCAAATTGCCAGTGAATACTTTGTTCGCATGGCCACGGGTCTGGAATCTGCACGCATCAATTATACCCAAAATAATGGTTCAATGCTTAACGGATTCAACAAAACCCCAACTGCATTTGGTTTAACCTTCGACAATGAAAAAACGATTCCCGGATGGGGCTACGTGGTTGGTTTGTCAGATATAGACGTAATGGAAAGGGTTATCCGTAAGGGTTGGTTTGAAGATTCATTAGAATCAAATGTGATTGAACCTTATACTATGACTTATAGTGAAAACCTTATGCTAAGTGGTACATTGGAACCACTCGATGGGCTTAAAATTCAATTGAAATCGCAGTATGCCCGCACGCGAAATACAAATCGCTATTATTATCCTGATGGTAGTGATGAAGATTGGAAGCCTGAAACTCCAACTTCGAAAAATGTAACAGGAAACTGGAGTATGTCTGTGTGGACTTTCAGTTCGGCATTCGATAAAATAGACGATAAAAAATACACGAATGATGTATACAAAGAGTTCTTGAAGAATAGGAATTATATTGCCAATCGTCAGGCGCAAGAACGCGATGGAATAGCAGGATACGATGCCGGTAATATTAATTCAAACGGATTTCCCGACGGGTTTCCAGCATATTCGCAAGATGTTGTTATACCTGCTTTTATTGCGGCATATATCGATGGCCCAAACCCCAATAATGTGGCGCTAAGTGCCATTACACCGATATTTTCCATGATTCGCCCCGATTGGCGCATCGATTACGATGGGTTGATGCAATTTAGTTTCTTTAAAAGTAAATTCCGCTCATTCAAAATGCAGCACAGTTACAAAGCTGTTTTCACCATGGGTGGATATCAAAACAATGCAGAATGGTCTGATCTGAGTGGAGAAGATCCCTATGTCGACAATTTGTCATTTATCAGAAGTCAGCAAGATAACTCCATGTTTATAACCCGCTATAGTGTTAACCAAATTACGGTTAGCGAAGATTTTATGCCGTTTTTAGAATTCAACATGACATGGAAAAACAATGTAACTACGCGCATGGCCTTTAACAAAAGTCGCTCGCTCAGCCTGAATACATCCAATAACAATATTGCCGAATCCAGACGTACCGAGTTGGTTGTTGGTACCGGTTTCCGATTCGATAACCTTACCCTGGTTATGCGAACCCGTGGTGGAGGACAACGAAAATTCAATAGCCCCGTAGAAATACGAGCCGATTTCAGCGTAAAAGATGATGTGAAGTACGTACATAAACCCCAGGATGAGTTTACTGAATTAGTAAGCGGTATGCTCGTATACACCTGCGGACTTACTGCCGATTATCGATTCTCTAAGAACCTGGAACTTCGTGCCTTTTTAGATTACTCAATGCGCGATCCGAAGATTCAAACGACCTATAAAACCACAGAAATTAATTTTGGATTTAGCTTTAATTTCCGGTTAGTTGATGGCGTATAATTTTTTGAATATATGCCGATACTGATTTTTCTGGGGTAGATGGATTCTGACTTGAGAGAAATTGGAGAGGAATATAGCTGAAAGCACCATTAAATGATGAATTATGAGACATCAGGAATTGTCCGAAGCCTTTTTTACCCGCAATCGGAAGCAGCTGCTCTTACGCATGGCAAACAACGAACTGGGAATTGTTTTCTCCAATCCGGTGGCTTTTCGCAATGCCGATCAACAATACATTTACCGACAAAGTTCCGATCTGTTTTATCTTACATGTATTACTCAACCCGAAAGCGTATTATTAATTGGTGAAGAAGTGAATGCAGCTGGAGAGGCATTGTTTATTTCTAAACCCGACAGTAAAACCGAGCTTTGGGACGGACACCAGCTAACCATTGCCGAAGCACAAGCTATTTCAGGAATTAAGGATGTTTTTTATATTGATGATTTACAAAATGCACTTTTCAAGTTGGTAAAGAAGACCAACAGCTTGTTAAGCTCCTATGCACCTAACCATGCGGTGGCTGACCGATGGATGAATGAACTTCTCAAAATAAAACCATCGCTTAACCGAAAAGATTTTGCGGCAACCATTGCTCAGTTGAGAGTCATTAAAAAACCGGCGGAAATACAGCTCATTAAAAAAGCTATTCGTATTACAGCTACTGCCTTTGGGCAGCTTTTGCCAAATGTGCAGGCAGGTACAAGAGAATATGCAATTGAAGCCGAAATGATACGTACATTTATTGCTAACGGAGCAGACGGGCATGCCTTTGATCCGATTGTAGCATCGGGTGCAAATTCATGTACCTTGCATTACACGAAAAATAATGCAGTAATGCACTC
>JAQICA010000301.1 GCA_027858775.1 Salinivirgaceae bacterium
AAATTGTTTCTTAAGAGAAAAAAAGTTTGGTGAAAAAAGTCCACAACTTTTTCAACTGAACTGAACCCCGATTTTCAGTACAACCTAAATTCGAATCACGTTAAAGTTTTTGGCATCTAATTGTTTGTAAATTAGTGTTGTATTTAATTATAAGGTATAACCCATTCAATTACACACACGAAACTTTTTTTGACCTGTAGAAAAAAAGTATTTGATTATCCGTTTTTATGCATAATAAATTGTATTGATTATTAGCAAAATACTAACACAGTATGCATGAAAGCCGGTATACATAAAAAAGTAAACGAAATATGCACGTGCGGTTGTTCTGAGTTTTAATCTTTAATTTCCTAAGTTGGGGTGCTAAAAGAACGAAAGTGCGTAACCTCTATTAATCTGGGATACATGGTTTTGCAGCGTATCGGGCTTTGTCAAAAAAAAACGTTATTTTTTTTCGAAGAGAGTATTTCTAATCAAATTTGTTTGTATAATTACGAATGAAAAAACAATCGTTCAAACGCACTGAAACCAGAGGTTTTGAAACGCATTTTACTGACATATGTTAAATTAGAAAAAGTTTGGATTTTATTTAGTGCCAGCACAATTTACCGCTATCGACCAACTGCTTAAGAAATATAACTTACAATCAACTTTTTAAACAACATTTAAATTAATTTTAATCCAATGAAAATTTGCTTTATCATGTATCCCTGGGACAAAATTAATCCCCAACAAGATTCCAGTATCAGGCTGATACATGAGTGTGCCCGGCGTGGGCACGAGGTTGCTATTACGCATCCTAAAAACCTTACTATCAGAGATTCAGTAACGTTGAGTTACTGTAAAACAATTATCCCTGAAAGGGTAAGCACAAGTATTCCATCGTTTTACAAAATGGTGAAATTCGAAAAAGCCATGCGTCCCTTGCGCGAATTCGATGTGATTTTTATGCGCGATAATCCGCCACTCGATCCGCTTGTACTTAACTTTTTAGATTCTATTAAAGATGATGTGTTCATAATTAATGCGATAGATGGACTGCGCGAGGCCAACAATAAAATTTATACTGCTGCTTATTACGATCCCAATCGCGAAATTATTCCGGTTACGCACGTATCGAAAAGCATTGATTATTTAATGCGCGTTATTGCTGAATCGGATCAGGAAAAAATGATTATGAAACCGCTCGATGGTTATGGCGGCAGTGGCGTTATTGTGATTGAAAAATCGGCAATGCATAACATTAAATCGTTGTTGGAGTTTTATATTAATAAATCGGGACAGGAGTCGAGTTACGTTATTTTACAAGAGTATGTAGAAGGCGCAGAAAATGGTGATGTGCGTGTGCTGATGCTCAATGGAGAACCCATTGGTGCTTTGCGCCGTCGACCGGCCGCAGGCGATATTCGCTCTAATATTTCGGTTGGTGGAAGCGTGGAGAAATATAAACTAACCAAAGCCGACCGAATTTTATGCGAAAAGGTGGGCAAGAAATTGGTGCAAGACGGTATTTATTTGGCCGGACTCGATATTATTGGAAGTAAGCTTATTGAGGTTAACGTGTTGAGTCCTGGAACGTTGACACCAATTAATAAGTTGTATAATGTAAAGTTGCAGGCAAAAATTGTCGATTATATCGAAAAAGTTGTTGAAGAAATTCGGCAAAATAAAGAGGAATTTCGGGTAGAAGATATGTACGGACAAGATGTTTAAAGCCGATGTAAAAGAGATCGTTGCCATGATTAATCGTGGCGAAACCTTCGAGGCAACCACCACAGGCGGAGCTTTTAAAGTAAAGGTCGATAAATATGTACCTTATTGCTGCACATCTATTCACGATGGAAATCGTATTCGCGCTTCGCTGAAACCAAAAATGGCGTTGAACGATTATGAACGTTGGTACGAGGAAGATCCTCATACGGCCGATTTTATTGTCTCAATGCCTGTAACTATCGTGGCAAACGATTCGCGTTTCGAATACGACTTGAATCGTAACTCCGAAACCTGTATTTACGAGGAGGCTTGGGGTAAAAAAGTTTGGAAACGTGAGCTTACATCGAAGGAGCGTGCTGTTTCTCTGCAAAAACATGCCGATTATTATACCATTTTGCATGCACTGGTTAGCAAAATAGAAGAGCTGTTTGGCGGCTGTTTGGTGTTTGACATACATTCGTACAATTATATGCGATGGGAGCGGGAGGTGCCGTTGTTTAATATTGGTACCGAAAATGTAGATATGAAAAAATACGGAGCGGTGGTCGAAAACTGGCAAAAGCAATTAAATGCAGTTCAGCTTACCGATGTTGTCACTGTTGCGGCCATAAACGACGTATTTTTTGGGCGTGGATACAACCTCGAGTACGTGCACACACATTTTAAGCATTCATTGGTATTGGCTACCGAAGTAAAAAAGGTTTTTTGCAACGAGGCTACCGGCGATGCATTCCCGAAGGTTATCAGAAGTCTGCAGTTGCAGCTAAAAAAAGCAATATTAAGTACTGCAGAAGAATTTGCACGTGGCTTAACTAAGTGGACGCACCTGAATCGTGGTAAACTTTTGTCGAAAACCATCGATGAAAATTTGCTTAATGTAGATAAGGCGTTGTACAAATTGGTGCAAAATTTTGAACTGTTGGCGGCTATTGTGCCCAAAAACACAAACTCCGAAAAACGAAAATTTTTTAAAAGTAAGTACACCATTGCGCCCAAGTTTATATATTATCCGACTAAAATTAACGTAACCCGGTTAAAAATGGATCTCCTCAATTTGCCGGTGCACAGCATACAAGATGTGTCGGTGAGGAATATGTATGAAGCAGTGGTGGCCGGGTATTTCGATAAACTTGATCTGGTAGCCACGTTGGGTTCGCAAAAGTTTTTATACAATTCGTTACGGTATTTTGGTCAGCCTTCGCAGCGCGATTTGCAAAACGCCGCATACTTGCTTCTGTTGCCCGATATTCCGGGAGAAGCAAAGAAAGAACCGCTGATTGGAGCAACCGAAGCCATGGAAATGTTCCGGAAAGTAATTGATGAGTATGGCATTCAGGCCAAGGTTACTACCAGTAATCAGATTGTTTCGCGTATTTTGGTGCTCAACTCCAAAAAAACAATCTTGTTTCACCCCGATGTTATGCTCCGTAAAAAAGAACTGGTGGCATTGGCCGAACATGAAATTGGGGTGCACATGATTACAACCATGAATGCAAATAGTCAGAAATTGAATATTTTCAATGTGGGATTGCCTGTCAATACCCTAACGCAGGAGGGACTGGCTGTACTATCCGAATTTTTGAGCGGAAATATCACAATCCAGCGCCTGAAACAATTGGCTTTACGCGTGGTAGCTGTAGATATGATGTGCAGCGGAGCCGATTATATTGAAGTATTTAATGAAATGCGTCAAAAATACAGACTCGAAGAAACCGTTGCTTACGATCTTGTAACACGCGTGTTTCGTGGTGGAGGATTTACTAAAGATTACCTCTACCTGAATGGGTTTGTGCGTATTTTGCGGTTTTGGGAAAAGCATCACGACCTCACGCCATTGCTGGTTGGCAAAACGTCGATCGATTTTTATCATACCATAAATGAGATGCTTCAACGCGAAATGATTTCACAACCTAAATTTATAACACGGAGTTTTCAGAACGAACAATCGCAAAAAAACAACGCCATTTATAACTACATTTTGTCTGGATTAAAATAATGCATAAAAAAGCACCATGCAAACGTCTTGCATGGTGCTTTTATAATATGTTAAGGATTACTGTTTCTGTAATTGAGGACTACAAAAAACTTAAATTTTTAATATTAAGACAGAACTTATATTAATCGTAATATTCTTTTTGTTTATTAACCTTTAATGAATTCTAACCTGCATTTTTGGTTATTCCCTTCGGTCATGAGCTCACCGCCTAACAGCGGTTCGGTTGACCAAAAACGAAGCAAAAATTTAGTCCGACAACTGGCGGAAGTTCAAGACTTAGCATTTTATGCGACCTTCCATTCTTTTACAAATTGAAAATCCCGACATAGTGAAGGTTTTCCAATTTATTGGGATTAGCTGAACATGATCGGGGATAAATTGAAAAAACTCGATAATGCTGGCATGTTAATCGATTCTTTTCAAGGTTACTACGCATTATCTCAAACAGTTTTAATCCCCAAAAATTGATTTTAAAGGTTGGATTGAGCTCACAAGTTCGGTTCAATTTGCCTGGTGCGGGCTGGCCTGATCAAATTGGCGGGCTAGCGTAGGAGTGAATATTCAATAGATATAAATGACATAAAAGAGGCTTGTTCAGCTTTTATAGGTCATTAAATCTATTGGATAGAGCGGGTTGAAGCGTAATTTGATCTTGACTTTCCGCCAGTTGTCGGACTAAAGTTTTGCAACTTTTTTTTTCAAGAAAAAAAGTTTAGTGAAAAAAGTCCACAACTTTTTCAACT
>JAQICA010000020.1 GCA_027858775.1 Salinivirgaceae bacterium
GAAAAATTCGCAAAGTCTGAAACAGACCAAATGATTGATAACGAAATAATTCAAGCGTAAATTTGTGCAGGTTGATAAGAATCAGTTGTAACGGGCTGATAATTCCGGCCTGAAAATGAAAACAAAAGGATATTTAACGGCTTGAAAAACGAGTTTGCTCAATTAAAAATTTGCATTGCTTGAAATAACCAACGGATTGAGAAACGAGTTTGCCAGAAAATTCCTATTTTTAAGGAATAGAATTGAAAATCAATAATAACCCAAAACCCAATACTACATGAACGAATTCTCACATTGAAATCCCCAAACGGACAAAAATATAAGCAGCCAGCAACAGGCTGTGATACGCCAGCCGGGGCATCCACAGCCTATTCAACCACTCGTTTGGCCCTGGCAACCGCGTTTATACTGATAAAATCATAGCGAGTAAGCCCCGGCCGACCGCATACAGCGGGGCGTTAGTGCCAATACAAATTGACCGTCTGCACAAAATAATAAAATATATAGATAAGCATGCTAAATATTAAAGACATAAAAAAAGCAAAAGAGAGGATTAATAGCTATATAAATGAAACACCGGTTCTATCATCTTCTCTTTTAAATGAGTGGATTGGTCATGAGATTTTTTTTAAGGCAGAATGTCTGCAAAAAATAGGTGCTTTTAAAGCCAGAGGAGCATGTAACACAATATCATGGCTAATTGAGGATAATAATAAACCTGAAAGGGTAATTGCAAACAGTTCTGGCAATCATGCACAAGCTGTAGCATGGGCTGCACGACAATTTAATATACCTGCGACTATTTATATGCCAGCATATTCTTCAAAAATAAAGATACAAGCAACTAAATCCTATGGGGCTCAAGTAGAATTGTGTGAAAACCGCAATGTCGCAGATGAAAGTGTAAAACAAGCTTCGGAAGAGAAAGGTACCTATTGGATACCACCATTTAATCATAATCAGGTAATAGCCGGACAAGGAACGGCCATTTATGAAGCTCTTAATCAAGTTGCAAATATTGATGCTGTTTTTGCACCCTGTGGCGGAGGCGGACTTTTATCAGGCACACTTGTCGCAACTCGTTCACTATCACCTGAAACAAAAGTTATAGGAGTTGAACCTTTGAATGCCAATGATGCAGCACAATCATTAAGATTGAATTCAATACAAAAACTTCCATCCGTACCGGATACTATTGCTGATGGAGCAATGACAATGGCAGTTGGTGATATTACATTTGAGTACTTAAAAATGCTGGATGATATGTATGAAATTGAGGAATCTAAAATATTGTACTGGACACAATGGTTGACTCATTTATTAAAATTACATATTGAGCCAACAAGTGCAATGACTATGGAAGCTGTTGCCCAATGGTTAAAAAATCAAAATACGAAAAAACGTGTAATGATTATTTTATCCGGAGGAAATATTGACCAAGAAAATCAATTAACAATATGGAATAATAATTATTTAGATTTCAGACCAAATGCTTGATATAAGATTATAATAAAAGTACTGGCACTAACATTCAGGGCTGAATTAATCCCCACGAGATAAAATATCCCGCCTCTTATAACGTGGCGGGATTAATTTTGCCCGTTGTTGGACGTTACCCGGCCGGCAGATTTCTAGGGAGCTGGGGCGTTTTCCATGGCATATAGGAATTTCAATGCATTGGGGTTGGATTTAGTAGGTAGTTGTTGCCGAAATTTTAATAATTTGGAAGTCTGAGCTGAGGAATTTTCCATAGGTTTACACTGAGAAACCAAAAGGGGTAAACGAAATTTAGCTGCATAGCACAAAAAGCTTAAATAAGCGACTGATAGTGAAACGCAAATGCAGAGGAACCGGATACGGGAAAACTGTACAGCCTGTCCCGATTATTTGCATCGGGATCCGGGTCTGCGAGGGGGTAGGCGAAGTAATCAGCCATCCTATCTCGATTGTGTGTAATTTTAACCTTAATATAGGCAGTTTAAGTCAAATCAAAATAAATAATCAAAAACCCTTTTTTATGAAAACGACAATAATTGCAGTGTTAATTACTTTCTTTTGTGTTCATTCTTATGGACAATCAATCTTCAAGGCCATTGAGAATAAAGATTATAATAAATTAGAGAAAATAGTTAAGAAGTCCTCAAAGATCGATAAACCCAGTTCAGATGGACCAACTCCTCTATGGTTAGCAACCCAGTTAGAAGATACAATTTCAATGAGATTGTTACTTGATAATAATGCCAATCCTAATGCCCCTACTAATGGAGGGACTACTCCAATATTTTTACCCACTATGACAGGGAACATAGCTATTGCTAAATTACTTTTAGAATATGATGTGGATGTTAATTATAATAAAAATAAATACAAAGTCACACCCCTACGACATGCCGCAAGAAATGGACATTTAGAAATTGTGAAGTTATTAGTTGAAAATGGTGCAGATATAGAGTCTAAAGCTGAAGACAAAGCTACTGCACTTACAGTAGCATGTGCTAAGGGACATATTGATGTTTCTCAATACCTGATAGATAAGGGATCTAAAATAAACGTGTTAGATAAAGATGGTGATACACCTTTAACGAATGCTTGTGCGGAAGGTAGATTTGAAATTGTCAAATATCTAATGGAAAAAGGTGCTGACAAAACAATTACAAATAATGAGGGTTTAAACGCAATTGAAGTAGCAAAGCAATCGGGATTTCCAAAGATTGCAAGTTATTTAACAAAGCTGTAATATGCCAGCCGGGGCATTCACAGCATATTCAACCATTCGTTTGGCCTTGTAAGCTGCGTTTAGCCTGATGAAATCACAGCGGGTAAGCCCCGGTCGAGCGCATACAGCCGGGCGTGTACGCTGAGAGAAACCGCAGCTTTCAAAAGAATGCGGAACGGTTTCGCAAGCCGAAATCTGCGGAATAAGATCAAGGTCTTTGAAATTAGATGATGACTGACAACAGGTGCAAATCCTGTCTACCCAAAGCCCGCCGGCAAGGTAGTAGTGAACCAGATGGGTGATTCCGCGAGGATAGCAGAAACGACCGCAGGGAGTTCACGAACACCTATGAAAACAAATCACAAATGTGAGTAAAAGTATCTGGCAAGCGAGTGTGCAGGCAGTGTGATAGAGCCTCGAAAAGCTATATTAAATCGTGGTTAAGCCGACGGAATACGTTCATCCGGAAGGCAGCAGGAACATACGCATAAGTCGGTTAAGTATATCCCACCACCGTGGTCAAAGAGCAATGCATGTGCATAAAGGTTAGTCTTCGGAACTCAGGAGATCTGTTAGCTCCCCATGAAATGAGGAAGGTGCTCCTCACCCCAACAACCAAGCATTATGAGTCTCATGTTCCACTTATAATAGCGCAAAGAAAAGGGACATGCATGCAAAAAAGGGTATCTGCGGCAAGGGACAACCATAGCCAAGGAGACGGCGAAGCAGAAGTCATAGCAGCTTCATAGTACCGATTGTAGTCGGCGAAGTGCAATCAGAGCGAGCCGATGTAGGGAAGGGAGCTGCCTGTATTTACGGAGCAACTAAAGGAAACCATAGGTTTACACTGAGAAACCAAAGAGGGTAAACGAAATTTAGCTGCATAGCACAATAAGCTTAAATTAGCGACTGATAACGAAACGTAAATACGGAGGAACCGGATACGGGAAAACTGTACAGCCTGTCCCGT
>JAQICA010000040.1 GCA_027858775.1 Salinivirgaceae bacterium
GCTTTAGCGTCAGACAAAAGTAAATATGGAAGCCCTTACACAACATCTTTATTACCAAGCTTTAATTTACAATCATGAGCAATACCATTTTTTAAAAACTAAAAGTCCACAACTTTATGAAGTGATCACATTTGGTTAGAAACGAAAAAAAATATCTCCTGAAAAAAATGCGTGTATGCACGACTACAAAAATTCGAACACACATTTTTATCGAAAAAGTTCCATCCTATTCACCTAATTCATTAGTTTTGTTCTTTAATAAATATATTTCTATGCGGACACTTATTTTTTGTGCAATTGTATTTGGTATTACAATTGGAGCTCAAGCCCAAAATGTTGGTCAGGAAGGAAACGACACACTGCTCAACTATAAAGATATTAACGGTATGAAACAAGGCCGATGGGAACAAAAATACTATAACGGAGAACCAAAATATGAGGGGTATTTTGTAGATGACGAACCCAAAGGAGAATTCCTGAGATACGATTCAAAAGGCTACCCCAAAACAAAACAATTCTTTTTTGGCGATAGCCTGGCCTGTCGGACAGTTATGTTTTACCGAAATGGCGATACGCTATCGCACGGTTGGCACTACAATAAAAAGAAAGACAGCGTTTGGCATTACTACAATGAAGACGGCCAGTTGCTTATGGTAGAATCGTTCGACAAAGGCGTGTACCACGGCGACTTTATTTATTATTACACCGATGGCACACCCTGGCAAAAAATTACGTACAAAAATGGCGAAAAAGACGGTACGTGGAAACGATTTTATCCTAATGGAAATACGCTTTTCGAAGCAAAGTATGTAGATGGAATGCGACAGGATACATTCAAAACATTTTACGAAAATGGCAAGCCCGAAATTGTTGTCCCGTATGTAGACGATTTGAAACACGGCGAGTACTTTCTTTACGACGAAAAAGGGAATCTGCTCGAAAAACGTAATTACACCCACGGTGTAGCAGATAATCAGGATGAACTTGATAGGAAAGAAACCAAACAAATAGAGGAGCTACTTAAAAACAGAGGAAAATTTACGGAACCTGCCGACGATGAAATGAACTTCTACAAAAGAGACCAGTACTAATCGGGTTTCGCAGTAAACTAATTTACTACTCATATGCGAGTTTGCCCACCGACTCGTTTTAAAATTTTCTATGTCTTATAATTAAAGTATTGCACTGTAAGCCCCCCTTGCTTATATCAAATAAAAGGAATTATTCAATTCAAAAAATAAATCTAAACAAGTTTGCACTAAAATTGCTGCTGTATTCCATAAGAAATATAAGATATTCGCAAAATGAACCAGGGCGTAATTACTATTGAACGAACCAACTAAATTTTAAACCAGTGAAAAAGAGAGTGCTTTTAGCCATGAGTGGCGGAATAGACAGCTCTGTGGCAGGAATGCTGCTCACAGAACAAGGGTACGAGGTACATGGTGTTACATACCGGACTTACGATTCGGTTACAGATAGCTGTATTAGTAAAGAAACGGGTTGCTGCACAGTAGATTCAATGATGGAAGCAAAACGCTTATCGGAAAAATTAGGATACGAACACGAAATACTCGATTTGCGCGACAGTTTTAAGGAAAAAATTATAACCAATTTTGTAGATGAATACCTGAGCGGACGTACACCAAACCCCTGCGTGGTGTGCAACTCCGATATTAAATGGGGCGAGCTAATGGAACGTGCCGATGCTCTTGATTGCCAATATATTGCAACCGGGCACTATGCGCGGGTTTTAGAAAAAGACGGACGGTACTATCTGGCAAAAGGAATTGATACAACAAAAGACCAAACGTATTTTTTATACGGATTATCGCAAAACGATCTCAAAAGAACTCTATTCCCGTTAGGGGGATTTAAAAAAGATGAAATACGGAAAATGGCCGCAGAGCGCGGATTCATTAAGCTTTCGGAAAAGAGAGAAAGTCAGGAGATTTGTTTTATTCCCGACAACAACTACCACCGCTTTTTGCACGATGAAGTGCCCGAACGCCTGAACGAAATTGGGAAAGGCAATTTTGTAATGACCAACGGCGAAGTTGTGGGTCAGCACGATGGTTATCCGTTTTATACAATTGGCCAACGAAAAGGATTACGAATTGCAATGGGCTATCCTGTGTATGTAACAGAGATTGACGCAAAAAATAACGTTGTAGTTCTTGGTAAAAAAGAAGAACTCCTGCAAAAATCGTTCGTAGTAGGAAACCTGCAACGAATGAAATACGAAACCTTGCCCAAACAAGGACTCAATGTAAATGTTAAAATACGCTATCGGAACACCGGATCGGAAGGGCGAATTGTTCCTATGGGCGATAACGTAAAAGTAGAACTCACACACCACGCTTCAGCCATTACACCCGGTCAGTCGGCTGTTTTTTACGAAGGCGACGACGTTGTTGGAGGAGGAATAATTCTGAGCGTGGATCGGGAATAAAACCAAACTGACAACACTAAAACATACTAAGAACAAAGAAGAATCACATTTTGCAAGCGTAAAATATACTTGCATAATGTTTTTTTGTGGAAAAGCAAAGACTTCCAATCGGCTCCCTACATAGTGTTCGTCATTAAACTCCATTTTCTTCGTTACTCTTACTCAAACCCGCATTATTTACACCCGTAAACTCAACGGTTTTGAGTTTCGAAAGCTTTGAAAATGGAATTTATTCGCTGGACACTCCCACTTTATGGACAGTATCTACATAGTGTTTGCCCGAAAAATCCAATTTTTGCGTTACGCCCTTTCAGAAAACAGTTATCCCGATAATCGGGACGCCTTGATTTTCAGAAAGGCCAAGCCTTGAACTTGAACTTTTCGAACCGAGTCATGACTAAAATTTTGTCTCGAACGATATTTATTATTAGACAATTATAAAAGAGCATGTTACTTATTGTACTTATCATGGCGAGCTCCATATGACCATTAAATTCAAATTATAAACATATAAATCAAGCACTCAGAAAAGCAGGTAGTTTTCGTGCTAGCACTACATAATTGAAACCAACTATTTACAACAGGAAAAAATCAGTTTTTCGCATCAGGTAAAACCACCCGATTTTAGAGGACACAATCGTACCACAAAACACCAACAACCACCATAAATACCTATTTACCATACGATTACATTGACTTAATGCGTATGCGATTCTACTTCCGTTTGTTCAGATAGCGATAAGTGTATTTAGAAATAATGATTTTTTCATAGATTTACATTGAATAAGTATTTACCCAAAAAAAGAAATGACTATGAAAAAACTATCAGTACTACTATTGATAATGAGCTTTGTGGGGAACTCATTTGGGCAAAACCTCGATAATGAAGAACTCTTCGAGATGAGTTTGGAGGAACTCATGGATGTAGCGGTTATTTCAGCATCGAAAACCGCCGAAAAATCATCTAATGCCCCATCAACAATTTACGCCATCAGTAAAGAACAAATTAGCGTGCGTGGTTACAGCACCCTGGAAGAGCTTCTGGAAGATATTCCGGAAATTGAAATTCAACGAAAATCGGTTACGGAATACTCGAATTATTTCACTTTCCGTGGAATTGCCGGTAACGAACGTTTTTTGATATTGCAAAACGGAGTACGTATTGCCTCAGTTACAGGAAGCCCGCACGCCATAACCCATAACTACCCGGTGGCACATGCCGAACGTGTAGAAGTAATTTTAGGTCCGGCCTCGGCATTGTACGGCGCAGACGCTTTTACGGGTATTGTTAACATCATCACGCAAAGTGGGGAAAAGGTCGATGGCGGAACCTTAACAGCTTCGTACGGATCGTTTAACACAACAGACAATAGCTTTGTAGCAGGAGGCGGAAATGAAAAAGTGGCCGTAATGGCTACAGGAAAGTTTTACTCTTCTGACGAGCCCAACATGTCTGACTTTTACGAAGATGAGTACAGTTGGTACCTGGATGAATACAGTCAGAATGGGAATGTAATTATGTCGCCCGATTTCCAGGATACAATTGGAACATCAGGAATTAAAGATTACAAAACCCCCACACAGGCCTATTTCATTAATACGCAAATTTCGATTGATGATGTGCAAATTGGGTACATTCGAAACTACGAAGCACATAACAGTTCTGTTGCTGGCAAACCCGAATACAATGTGTACAGCCAGGATGCTACTTACAATGTAATGAATCAGATTATTTATTTACAACACGATTACACTTCTGACAATTCAAAATGGAATGTACAGTCTACACTATCGCATTCATTGTACGAATTGGAACCCGAATCGAAGTTTATAAATACGTTTACAAATTTTAGCGAAGGTTTCAAATATGCCAATAGCCAAAAATTCAAATTTGACGAGAAAGTATCATATTCCTTTACAGACAACTACAAATTAATGGCAGGATTTACGTTTGAGGATATAAACGCACTGCCTAAAACAGGAGATCTTCCGTTTAAATACGATCCGGATCTACCTTCCGATTTACAGGATTTTTACTATTTAGGTACCAACATCACTAACGGTACAGGTGAGGATTTAACCATTATGCAGGATTTTTATCATCTTAAATATCAGAACTACGGCGGATATTTACAATTTCAGGGTAAAATTAGTGAGCAACTTCGATTTGTAGCAGGCGGGCGCGTGGATTACAATACGCGCTATGGAGCTTCTGTTAATCCTCGGGCAGGAATTGTAAGTAAGCCAATTGATAAATTAAGCATTAAATTACTTTATGGTCGCGCATACCTGGCACCTTCGCCTTACAATGCCTACCAACATTACGGAGCATTTGTATATAATTCGGACAATGATGAATTAACAATTCCATTCTGGCATTTGGCCAATCCGGATTTGAAGCCCGAAACGATCAATACGTTTGAAATAAATGCAGGTTACTACCTTACGGATAATATTGGTGTATTCATCGATGGGTACTACAATAGCGCCAAGAATTTAGTGGTGATGGAAGGGAGTTTTGACGAAGTTTTCCATGGTATACCTGTAGGATATGCACACATTGCACAAAATAATGGAGAAGCGGAAACATACGGCGGAACATTCAGAATAAACGCAAAATACAACATTGGCAATACAAACCTTAATGCTTATGCGGCATACAGTTACTCCGATGGCGAAATGGACGGCAACCCACTTCCTTATAGTGCACCACACACAGCCAAGTTTGGTCTAGATATTACACACGGTAAATTTTCGCTTTCTCCAAGAGGGCTTTATCGCTCACCATCTAAGCACGGTTTACTTACCGATGCAAACGGCGACCTTTTGGAAAATGATGCATTTGTGCTTATCAACCTTTATGCAAAGTATAAGCTATTAGACAAAGAAAGTTTTGGATTTGATTTGTTTGTGAAAGCCAATAACCTTCTCAACCAAAAATACTATAACGTTTCTTTGGGTGGTGCCGAATTATTTGGAAAAACACCACAAGATCCCATTCGTATTATGGGTGGAGTTACTTTTACTCTGTAATAATTATTTATCCCTTATTGTTCACGTCACCCAACCAATTTTCAAAAAACGACGGTTACACAATGTGAACAATAAGGGATGTTTTTACATCGGAAATTAATCTTCCTCCATTTTTATAAAGTTTCCATCCATATCAAAGTACAACTCAATATCGTTGTCCAATTTCACTTTATACATTTCTTGTCCATCCTCATACTCAATCTCAACTTCGTCAATAACATTATTGGGGTAATTGGTTTCAACATATTCAATAATAATAACCGGAAGGTCTGAAATTGAAATATGCTGATCAGAACTGATTAAAGCTCCATCAGAAGTAAACTCCAGCTCAATTCCGTTGGAAAGTTTCACTTCAAATATTAATGCCCCATCCTCATAGTCTTGCTCTGCATAAAGGATAGTTTGCGAGGAATAATTTGTGGAAACATATTCTAAAATACTCGTTGGTAATTCATTTATTGCTATATATTTCCTATCATTTTCTGCATTAATAAATTGCCCGTTAATATTAAAATACAACTCCATTCCATTATTGAGATATACCTCATAAACTTGTGCACCCTCTTCCAATTCCAACTCTGCATTTACAATAACCTGGTTAGGATAGTTGTTATTCACATAAACCGTTATATTACCTGGCAATTCACTAATATCTATTGAACTGTAATCATTATCCATTCCTACATACGCTTTTGAATCGTCGAAATACAGCATTGTATTCGAACTTAAGTGGACATTGTATATTTGCGACAGGTCTGTGTAGGTCTTGAGGAACATTTCCAAAACCCGATCGTTGGAATAGTTTTGGGAAACATAGTCAACAATTTCTTCGGGATATTCTGCCTGATCGAGTTTAACATATGTCTCGGATGTGGGAATTTCCGAGGTCATAACTTCGTCTGTATCATCAGTACATGTAGCAAAGAACATGAATGAGAGAATGGGTATAATTAATAGAAATTTCATATCAATATTATTTTTATTTAGACTAATTATAAAAACGCATTCTAGTCCTGATTGTTTTCCATTAACAGTTTTTTAACTACTTGCCAATTCAACAATATTGTTTTGAGAAAAAGGTTAGAACCTAAATTCTACTTTTCCCCAATTATGAAATAAAAAAACTTTGTGAGTAAAATGGGTTACACCCCAAACAGCGGACTGAATCCCATTACGAGAACGTCATCGACTTGCTCGTGACTGCCGCGCCATTTATCGAAATTGTTTTCGAGTAGTAGTTGTTGCATATCCATATCGTGATCTGCAATAGAAATAAGGAAGTTTCTAAAACGGTTGTATTTGTATTTTTTATTGCGTTTCCCTCCAAACTGATCGCGATAGCCGTCTGTGGCCATATAAAACATATCGTCATTACCAAATTCCACAAAATGATTCGTATACTCAAAATTGTCGACCGAACTCGCCATACCCACCGGAACCCGATCGCCTTTGAGTTCGGAAATAGCGTTTCCTTTCACGCAGTAAAGCGAATGAATAGCTCCGGCATATTCCATAATCAATGTTTCTCTATCTATAACACAGAGACCCATATCCATGCCATCTTTTATATTAAGGTCGTCATCGGTAAAAAATAGATTATTGAGTCCGGTATCTATCTGTGAAAGGATTTCGGACGGACGTAAGAAGCCGCTTTTCTCAATCGTTTGCTTTAAGAGTTCAACCGCAATAACCGACATTAATGCACCCGGAACACCATGTCCGGTACAATCAACCACTGCAATGCAAACTTTAGAATCGACTTCTGTAACCCAATAGAAATCGCCACTTACAATGTCTTTCGGACGATGCATAACAAATGAATAAGGTAGGATGCGTTTTAGTGTTGTACTTCCCGGGAAAAGTGCTCGTTGTATGCGTCCGGCATAATGAATACTCTCAGTAACATTTTTATGCAACAGCATTAATCGGTCTTTTTGTCGGGCAACCTGTTTGGCCGAAGCCTCTTTCTCACGCAGCACCTGGTTTGTAAGTCGCAACCTTCTTGTGCGGGTTTCGATACCAAACAGAATAGTCACCAATAAAGTTACGAAGTAAATTACATATGCCCACCAACTGCTGTACCATGGATTGGGTACATACAATTCTATTATTGCTATATTGCTACTCCATTGCCGATCGGCATTGGTACCATTAATTTTTATAGTGTAATCGCCGGACTGAAGGTTAGAAAACGATGCGTAGTTCTGGTGCCCCACATCAATCCAATTTGAATTATTTACTTTGTAACGATACCGAATTTTTTCGGGTGATGTATGATCCAGCGACGTAAAGTAAACATTAACTAAAAAGTCACTCACTTCGAGGTTGAGCTTTACACCTGAATATACAGGCACCTCACGCTTTCCGCGATGATTATAAATCACCGCTCGAGCAACATCGACTTGTGGATTGTATTTACTAAGCTGGACAGAATCGGATTGAAACAACACAATCCCTCCCTGACCACCAAGAGCAATTAAACGATCGTTATACACAAATGATGCTCCAATATTAAATTCATTACAAGGCAATCCATCTGCTTTATTAAAAAAGTTCAAACTACTATCTGCTAACGCGTAGCGTACCAAGCCATTTCCGGTGCCAATCCAGGTATAATCTTCATCGCTAACAATGCTATAAACAGTTGACTCGCGCAGGGATGGAAGATGATTAAATGTGAGGTTTTGCTCAAACGGATCGTTAATAAAATCGATTCCATTGGATGTTCCCACCCAAAGCATGCCTGATGGCGCATAGTTAAGGGCATACACATCGTTTCCCGCAATGGAGGTAGTATCGTTAAAATCGAATAAAAAGCGATCCCATAATTGGTTACGTATATCGAACCGGAATAGCCCGTAGCTTGTGCCTATAAAGAGCAAATCGTTCTCAACCCTGGTTATTGTAAAAGAGTTGGTAAGCCCTGTTTCACTATCTACATCGAATGTCCAATGCTGCATTTCGGCAGTATTGAAGTTATACTTATACAATTTCCCTCCATAACTATAAAACATACTAGCATCGCCCGAAGGCAAGATATCATAAATTTGAGCTCTGAAAATGCCCAGTTTTTCATGCTTTTCAGAAACAAACTTACCGTCCATTTTGCGCAATATAGAAAACCCTTTATCGGTAGCTATTACATATCGATCTGAAATTTTTTTGATGTCATATATGTTATCACTTGCAAGAAGTTGTGGGTTCTCTCTGGCGTTTATTCGCCTAACCGTTTTATTCTCTTTGTGAACTAAATTTATACCATACTCGTAGGTTCCAATCCAATACCACTCATCATCAATGTAAATTGCCGATATTTGGTCATCGCTAAGAAATTGATTTTCATCAATTTTTAACGTGAGCGCGTTGAATTTCGGTTTTGACAAATTTACCTTCAGAATACCTTTTCCATTTGTACCTACCCACAAATTTTCATTATCATCAATTTTAGCTGACGATACAAAATAATGGGGTTGCTCCCCGGTATTACTTCGAAATCGGTACTGCATAGAAAGCGAATCGTTTTTAATACGAAAAACGCCAATATTACTTACCAGCCTAACTTTTCCTCGCTGTTCAAATACACTAAAGGCACCTATTTTACTTTGAAATCCGCTAAGTTTTTGAACAGTTGCCATTGATGTGACTTCCCACACAAAATGCTCCGAAGTTACATACATGGTTTGCTCGTGCTCAAATACGCCGTTCAGGCATGCAATATTGGGTGTTGACGAAAAGTCTGCTACTTCGAACGATTCGAAAACCTTATCGAACATCACCAGTTGCTTGCCCATCACAAACCATATGTTGTTGCTGCTACTTTCGTATAAATTTCGGGGTGTACAGTGCGAGCTGTCGTGTACCTCGTTTGAAAATCCGAAAACCCGCATTTGATCATCTACTGGATTAATACGCACAAGATACCCGGGCAATAACACCCATACGAAATTCTCACTATCCACTAATAGTGAACGAATGTTAATTTGAGGAAATTCAAGCTTATTGGAAGGTAAACCATAGTGAATAAAACGCTGTGTGCGACTTTCATATTTATTCAGCCCCGTACGGGTGCCAATCCAAAGGTTATCTGTAGCATCTTCGGCCATGGCAGTAATGTAGTCTGAAGAAATGGAGAAACGGTCATTCGGGTTGTTATTAAAAACCATAAATTGATATCCATCGAAACGGTTAAGTCCATTTTGTGTGCCTGCCCACAAATAACCTTTAGAATCGACGAGCATATCGTTAACCACGCTTTGGGATAAACCGTGTTCTACATTGAGAACCTGAACATCAACTTCGCGTTGTGCAGCTGCAGCTCCACCCAAGAAAATCAGTATGACTAGAAAAAAAGTTCTCATCTTGTGATAAAGATATGAAACAACCCGATAGGAATTGCAATTATGCGAAAACAATTGCAAAAATCCATCAAAACCAGAGAATAACAAGAGATACATATTGACTAACACAAATAACAACTGCTATCTCAATATCGACAATTTCTGCACTCCCACATCACCATTTTCATTTCGAACTTTCAAAAAGTATAAGCCCGATTTTAAATCGGTTAGTTCGATGCTGACCATTTCAGAGTTAGATATGTCATATTTTTTTACAAGCAGACCTGTTTGGGTATAAATGTACAATTGCCCTGTAACGCCTAAAGCTCCATAAAAATGCACAACTACTTGATTTGCTGCAGGATTTGGATAAACTTGAAAACCAACCTTAGGCAAAGGTGATATTTGTGCATTTGTTACAAGCTCAGCATCATTTACGGATACGCTTTTCAAAATTTCACCCAACCATTGTGCTCTTTTTTGAGCATAAGCCAGCCGATTATTGGGTATTTTTTTTAGCATAGGGAATTGACCTTTTAGGCTTGCATCAACATGCTCTTTTTGGTGAAAAATTCTTCCTGCATCAATTAGGGAGTATGTTTCTTCTTCATATGTTTTGGCGTTAAATGCCTCCTGTTCAATCATTTTCATTGCGTTCTGGGCGTCATGCTGTTGTAAATACGCTTCTACCAGGTAGTTGTGTTTCAGCCTCAACCAATTATCATTGGAATGATGTGCTGTATCTAACAAAGCAATAAATTCTGCAACATTACTGTGTCCTGAGGTAATTAGCGCCAAAACATCTTCCAACGTTTGCTCCACTTCTTCTATTGAGGACTGTTGTTCGATTTGGTTTGTTAACCGTTCCATCAGGAAACCGCACTGGTTGAAGGAACCAGATGTTTTTTGCAACACGTTATCATCAGATATAGTTATATCCCCGTCACCATCAGGCCACATGGGTTTAACATTATAGCTTCCGCTCGGTAATAGATCAGTTAACGGATTAAAATTATCCCCCCAATCATTTAACCGCAGGTCGTAAATTTCGATTGGTTTTTCGGTACATACGAAGCGAGGAGAAGTAGATCCGTAGTAACTATAAACTCGGTTAAATCTAAAATATAGGGGAAAACTGCCTTTCCCGAGAAACACTTGACTATTTCGGTTGAACGAAATTTGCTGATAATGCCTATTTTTCAAAACGGAAGTATCTGAAAAAACATACGGACGACTATAATTGAATAATGCGACACCATAGTCATTATTTATTATATTATTGTTGTATATATTTGCATTTGAATGGTACAAAAGTATACCTGCCGCGCAATCTCTATTTGAGTTATTTCGAATTTCATTATCAAAAACCTCTCTATTATTAATTGTATTCCCACCTGCATAGTACAAAGCAATAGCTGAGCCTTTATTACCGTTAAACCGGTTTTTACTAATTGAAAAAAAAATGAAATTCTCTATGCGCAATACCTCTTCTTCTTCAACATGAGTAAACCGACACTTTTCAATTCTACACACCGACTGGCTAGCGTTCGATCTATCAAATACAGACATCGAAGACCCATAAAAAGTACAATTGACACATAGAAAATCCACATAATC
>JAQICA010000124.1 GCA_027858775.1 Salinivirgaceae bacterium
TATCTGAAAAATCCATATGAAATATTAACAGGTCATCATTTGACAAAACCTTTTTCGGTAAAAAAATCTTTCTATTTAAATTTTTCTGATTGTAATGCAGTTTAATTTGCGGGGTTACCCGGAATTGTTGCGCCAACTGTTGGCGAGTTCCAGTGTTTTGGTGTGCTATGAGCCGGGCAAGCTGCTGCATGTAGTCTATGTCTCCCATTTCATGTTTTTTACTTGTTTTTAACGGGATTGAAAATATAAATATTGTTTTAATTGTGCAAGGGTTCACATAAATTGTTAAACTGTTATATTGCTATACTGTTAAATTGTCAAATGGTTAAATTGCTATACTGTTATATGGTTAAATGGTTATACTGTTAAATGGTTAGGTGTTGGATGCCTCCGGCATCCAATATCTGTAGAAAATTGCCAACATATGAAAAACGATTCCGGAGGAATCGCATATCATGCAATTATGGCGTGTTTAATTATGGTTGTAAAAGACCATTACAAAACCACCCGTGTACATTCTTGTCCGCAATTTCACAACGGTTCGACTCCTCCGGAGTCGTATGTACGCATTCGGTTTTTTTTCTACAGATATGTAATCCCGCTGGGATTAAGAGGCTTAATAACCAACACAGCTTCCCGAACGAAATTTTCACACCCATGGTACGAAAACCAATGGCCTCGGCGGCATCGCTAATGCCCGGCAGGCTCACGCCCTCGCGTGTAATGTGGCTTTTCTCGCGAAGCGAAGGCAGGCTGTAGTGCTTACCGTGGTAGGCCGCCACCATGCGCAAACAAGTAGGGCCGCAATCCATGGCGTCTGGTTGGGTGTAGTGGGGGAAGTTATCCATAGTTGCTTATTCCTGGGGTACATTAAAATCAATGTCCCACTTCTTCAGGTACTCTTGGATTGGGGGCAACCCAACTTCTTCCCTTCTCTTATTTACCTCTTCCGGTTTTTTTAAGGGTGCAAGTCTGTATTTAAACTGCATCTTACCATTAACTACTTTAGGCTTACCATTAACTATAATTGGTTTACCGGTAACCTGTGTCCCGTATATCTGCTTTCTTTTAAAAATGTCAAGCCTGGCAAGAACTCTATTTCTATCACACATTAATGCGTAGTCCTTCATTGAGGCCTCACCTGCTTTTGCTGCTTTTTTTAACCTGCGATAAGCTTTGCGCATGGGTTTAATGCCACCGTGTTGCATGACTAAGAACGCTGCTTCACTTGCGTCTGCTCCAACCATGGTGTAACCCGGCCAACCATGCTTTTTAATTATTTCTAATACCCTATTGGTGCGCTCATGCCAGGCTTTGGTGTTTTTTGCCTGAAGTGAATCATATTGTTTTGTGCCTTTTGGGGGGAATTCTTTTTTAAAATTCTTGCTTAATGTTCTGAATTGCTGATCTTTAATGCCTGAGTGCCATAATTCCAGGGCTAACTGAGGATGTGTAATACCGGGATAGTCTGATAAAAACAGACTGTCTAGTTGGTCTTTGAATTCAGACCATTGTGCATGTGGATACAATAATTCAAAATCGGTATCAGACAAAACATCCTCTCCCTTTGCGCCCTGATTAATTGCTTTATTGAGCAAATGGAAGGCCTGATTAAACTGTTTGTTTAATGAATGGTAACAGGCTAACTGATAGCTATACCATAATTTATGCGTATCTGAAGCTGATGCCACTTCAATATTTTCAATAATTTGACCATAGGCCTGCTGTTTTCGCAGGGAATCGATTTTTTGAATAAATATGGAATCTGGTTGAGCTTGTGTAGAAATAGTTAAGATAGTGGCCAATGCCAACAAAAAGTGTTTAAGCATGTTTTTATTCATTTTTTTATTTATTTGTTTTCTGTTTGTTCATCTCCATTACAGGAATATACCCCTCTTGACCTTTCCATTTTGCTATATATGGATTGTATCCGCATTTCGCCGGTTGATGAAATAATTCATCATTATTCAGAAAAGCTCTGCAATCTAAACACATATATCGAAATTCACAATTGCTGCAGACCTTTATATCATCTTTCTTAATGAACCATTTCTTTTGAAAATCAGGCGTTTCAATGATTGACTTAATAATAGTTTCATTAACATTCCCAAAGCTTTCCCTTAATCAACTCAATTAACTTAACCTACAAACCTACAAACCTACAAACCTAAAAACCTAAAAACCTAAAAACTCAATAACTTAATCAACTTAATTCACTCAATCCCTCCATAATTGGCGTTTTGGCGCATGGTTTTGCGTACGGCAAAAAGACACAAAGCATTGTGTCTCTACGTTCATAATTCAATTCCGGAATCATTTTTTCACTATTCACTCACACCTACTCAATTCCTCAATTCCTTAATTCCCCAATCAACTAATCAACTCAAATCCTTAATTCCTCAATTCCCCAATCCCCTCAACCTAAAAATCTTTTTCCTAAACATAAAAAGAACAGAAACGTTAAGTCAATTGTATTGAAATATCTATTTTTGTAAATCTTTTAATTATATGAATATAAAATAAGCTGTTATGACGACAACCTTCCAAGACCAACTCGATCAAATGCTGAAAAAGCATCAGTTGGTAGAATCTAATCCAGACCGAAAATCTTTAATTCAGCAAGCCATTGAACGCCGCGAAGCTATTACAATGAAAGGTGGTGCACTCGCAACATGGACACGCCCCGAATCTACAGGTCGCAGTCCGAAAGACACCTACATTGTGAAGCACGATGCCACAGCCGATACTATCGACTGGACTTCGCCTAATAATGTTCCGCTCGATCCGCAAACGTTTGATATGGTTGTGGCTGATGCACTTGAAACTTTAGAAAAAGAGGCTAAAGTGTATGTTACCGACCGTGTAATTGGAGCTGACTCGCGTTATGCATTACCTGTGAAAGCTGTTACCAATAAAGCCTCATCGCAGGTATTTATCGACAATATGTTCCGCGAAGTGCCTGACGATTTAGACAAAAGTATTTTTGCAGAACGGGGTTTTACCCTCATTGCGTTGCCCGACAATAAACTTGACGCTGCAAAATACAAAGGACGCTTGCGCAATATGCCCGATGGAAATACTTCCAATATGTGTGTGGCCATGGATTTCGATCGAAAAGTTGGAGTTGTGTTTGGTTCAGCCTATATGGGAAGCATGAAAAAACTCATGTTTACCGTAATGAACTATTACTTGCCGCTCGAAGGCATATTGCCGCTTCATTGTAGTGCCAACGAAGGCAATGACGGTTCTTCAGCCTTGTTGCTCGGATTATCGGGAACAGGAAAAACGACCCTCTCTGCCGATCCTAAACGCGCATTGCTTGGCGACGATGAGCACGGATGGAGCGAGCATGGTATTGCCAATTTCGAAAATGGGTGCTACGCTAAAATGATTGACATAAAAGAAGAAAACGAACCGGAAATCTGGAAGGCCGTAATGCACAACGATGACTACCTTAACCACGGTTCCATTGTTGAAAATGCAATGGTGTACCCCAATGGTGATGTGGATTATTTCGATGATCGGTACACACCCAATAGCCGTGCTTCTTATCCGCTAAAGTATCTGTCTAACATTAAACCATCGTCTGTTTCCGGTCACCCGAAAACTATTCTTTTCCTAACTGCCGATGCTTACGGCGTATTGCCTCCTGTTTCTCAATTAAACCCAGAGCAGGCTATGTTATGGTTTTTAATGGGCTACACCAGTAAATTAGCCGGAACAGAAACTGGAGTTACTGAGCCACAGGCTACATTTAGTCGTTTCTTTGGCCAACCCTTTATGCCCGGTAAGCCTGATGTGTATGCCGGCCAATTGGGTGAGAAAATGAAAAAGCACAATACCAAAGTTTACTTGATTAATACCGGCTGGAGTGGCGGGAAATATGGTGTTGGATCGCGTATTAAACTGAAATTTACTCGCGCTATGGTCGATGCAGCCCTGAATGGCGAGTTGGAAAGTGCTAACTATGTGAAAGATGAACTGTTCCACCTAAGTGTGCCAACCAGCGTATCGAATGTGCCCGATGAAATTTTAATTCCGAAAAATACGTGGGCAGATAAAGCCGAATACGAAAAAACGGCTAAAATGCTGGCTCAGAAATTTTCCGATAATTTCGACAAATCATACGGAACACATGGCCTCGATGAGGGGATTGTAAAAGCTTGTCCGGGAAAATAAGTTGTTATAGACAAATGAAACAAAAACGGGCTGTCGATTTTTCGGCAGCCCGTTTTGTATGTTCTAAAATTCAAACTATTGCATCATTCCCTTCTTATTACCGATATCGCCTAAGTTGTTACCAATAAACGTGTTATTTTCTAAGGTTGCCGATGATCCATCAGAGTAAATACCCCATCCGGAAGAGTATGAAATTGTACAGTTTTTAATTTCCGGCAATAGCACGGGAACCTCTAATAAATTGATGTTTCCGTTGTAATAATTGTCGGCATAACCTCCGCCATATGAGATGCTACAGTAGTTTAAAACAGATCCACTTAGTGTGTTTTCTTCAAAGAAAATTCCGTCCCACTGTCCGGGCTGTTCGCCTCCCGATGGGGCCGCTGTAGTAAATGTAATAGGGTTTGCTTGTGTTCCGTTCGCAATAAGTTTTCCAAAATCGCCTGCTCCAATATATAATCCGTTTCCATCTGTAAATTTTAACGTTGAACCTGGTTCAATAATTAGCGTGCTCGCCGATGATGACTCAACTCTTAAGTTACCTGTTAATACATAAGGTGTAGTTTGTGCTTTCCATGTTACTTCGTTTTGATCAATTGTACCACTGTATACTTCTATTCCTAATACGTCCTCGTAAGTGTTACCGGTTCCAATTGTATGCGCATAATTTCCTGCAATCTGAATTGCATACGACTGGCAGTCATGTATGTTGTTGTCAGTGCATTCAGCAAAGTAGGCTTCGGAATTAACAGTAATACCATATGTTGCAGATTTTCTAATTTCAGTGTTTTTTATTGATACGTATGAGTCTTCAATGTGAATAGCACCTACATAATCGGCATACCCACCAGCAGCTTCAACAATACAGTGTTCAAGTATTGAATTGCTGGTAGCTCCGGTTTCAAACTCGATATAATCCCATTGTCCGTAGTCTTTTTGTATGGAGCTAGACGTAAACGTAATAGGGAGTTCTGCTGTTCCTTGGGCTTTTAGCGTCCCAAAATTGCCATCTCCACCAATGCGTAAGTCGCTTCCATCTGTAAATTGTATTGTGTTGCCAGCTTCGATAGTAAGGCTGGCGCCGCCACTTGCATTTACATGCATCGATCCATCAATGGTATATGGTGCAGTTTGGAGTAGCCATGTGGCATTTGCTTGCTCAATAACATCCCCATTCATATAAATTCCCTGGCCTTCGATATTATTTCCTGTGCCAATGGTATGAGCATAATTACCATCGATGTGAATGTCGTATAGCGTATTGTTCATTAGTGTGTTGTTTGTAAAACTGTTGAAATAACCGTCGTCTTCACAAACTACCCCATGTGCACCAGAATTTTTAAATGTACAGTTATCGACAGAAATTTTGGCTCCTTCTACCCATAGTGTACCTCCATATGATGTAGCATAGCCACCACCGTATTCGATAATACAATAACTTAATTCGCTGTTGCCGGTCGCGGTAGAAGTAAAGTTTATATAATCCCAGTCGCCATTGCTTGCATTATTCGATACGCTGGTGAATTTAATTGGAAAATCAGCCGAGCCGCTGGCGGTTAGTCCGCTGTTAGCCTCTGTTACAACTATCTTACCTCCCGACTCGAACTTAATGGTAGTTCCGGCTGGAATAGTAAGGTGTCCGCCACCAGAAATAGTTAAGCTTCCTTTAATGATGTATGTTCCTGTTTCCCAAATGACGTTCGATGTAATTGTTTCTCCGTCAAGTTCCTCTGGTGTGGATAGGTAGTCTTCGTCATCCTCTTCTGTTTCGAATAAATCGCAAGAAGTGAATGTAAATGCAGCTAATACGAGCACGCTTAGTAATAAAAAGTGTTTTTTCATATGAATTTTAATTTGGTTAGTGAAAAGTTTTTAAGGTGACCTAATAATACGTAGAAAATAGTTATGATCCATTCATTTTTAGTACTATAACAGTTATTTAACACCTGACGTATGTGGAAAAGGATTATCGTAAAAGATCCGGGAGTTCAACATGGATTACTTGTTGTGGCTGTTTACTTGTTTATTTATTTGCCACCTATAAGCAATTGGTTGTAGTTCAGGTATTTATGTTGCTGGGGGTGTTGTGGGTTGAGGGAGCTCAAGCATAATGTAAATTGCATACTTATGAAATAGAAAAGTTTACTCTCTGATAATTTTCCCCCTATCGTACGAAAAATAAATGCCGGCAATGCTTATTACTGTAAAAACGGCAAAAGACCATTTTACGGCAAAAATAAACGTTTCTGTCGCCACATTGTCTATGGTAACCTTCCCAATAATAGAGGCGAAAAAAAGTGTAGCGATGGTCATGCTGGTTATTTGACCCACAACACGCATAGTGGCGGCTGTACCTGAAGCTAATCCGTATTGCGATTTTTCTACCGAACTCATTATGGTGTTCATATTTGGCGATGAAAAAAATGCAAAACCTAATCCTACCCACAACAGTATGGCTACTATCGACCACATAGGTGTTTCTGTGTTGATAAATGTGAAAAATGCCAATCCTACTGTACACATAGCCATTCCTAACGTGGCTATATATCGTGGTTGAATTTTATCGGATAGTTTTCCGGCAATGGGCGAAAAAATTGCCATCATTATGGGTTGAGCAATAAGTATGGTTCCTGCTTCGCGGGGTGTAAGGGCTTTTACTTTTTGTAAATACAGGCTGAGTAAAAATATAATGGCAAACGTAGCACTGTAGTTGATTAGGGCTGCCAGGTTTGAATAACGAAATAGTCTGTTTCTTGTAAATAACTGTGTGTCTAAAATGGGTGAGTGCGTTTTGTTTTCATGCATCCAGAATCCGATAATGAATAGTGCACCGGCTGCCATTAATGCCCACCCAAGTGTGTTGGGAATTAACGACGATCCATAAACCATAGCTGTTAATCCTAACATGTAGAATATGGCGCCCCGAAAATCGAATTCTTTGTTTTGAGCGTTTGATATTTTGTCGCGTTTTAAGAAAATGAGTGTTACAATGGCGGTGATGATTCCAAGCAGGGTGGAAACATAAAAAATGGAACGCCATCCGGCAAACTGTGTTAAAAAACCACCGGCAAATGGGCCAATGGCTAATCCTAAATAAACGGCTGATACCGCTATTCCAAGAACTTTGCCGCGTTGCTTAGCGCTGAATGCGGCTACCAAAATTGCCGGGCCGGTAGTGCTGGTAAATGCGGTTCCAATTCCTTGAATAAAACGGAAAACTATAAGCCACATGCCCGAAGGGGCCATGCTGCATGCTGCCGATGCCAACGTGAAAATAATTATTCCAAGTTTGAAAACCCGCGCTACTCCCGTATTGTCGCCAATGCGGCCAATGGGTAATAAAAATATAGCCGTGGATAATAGGAATGAAGTGATGACCCAACTCAGCGTAATGGCGTCTAAATGAAGGCTTTTCTCGATCGAAGGTAAAGCAATATTGACCGACGAAATTAGGAATGTGCCCATAAATGAAGTTATGGCTACAATGGCAATTAATGAGAATTGGTGCTTGGTCCACTGCATTGGATGTCAATTTTTTTCTGTGTTGACTTACAAATGTAGTGTTTTCTAACGGTTTAGTTCCATTTATAGGATTAACTATTTTTGAGTATATCTGTGTTTAGTCATCGCCAGAAATCGTGAATAAGAAAATGAGTTCGCTGGGTAGTGGAAGAGTGGAACTTTTATTTTGAACGACACAAATTGTCGTACACCCACTTTATCTTTGTCAAATATCGTAAGTTCTATAGTAAATGTCTGTTTCGTGTAAAATTGGATGTTGAAAAGCCTTTGTCTTACCGGTGTAACAGATGATTAAAAATAAATATTCAAAACAATTTGCAATTTTCGATATCTGATGCAACTAACTATCATGAAGGGGGCGACTTTTTAGTAGACCTCATCAGTTTAATTAAAAATGATGCTAAATAACTATCAAATGAGAAATACAGATGAAGTTACACGGAAACATGTTGAGAGCTTGGTGTTTGATATGTTTATAAATTGGTCCAGGTATTTTAATCTATATGATTTTTTTGATAAACTCACCCGCATTGCGGCAGTATATCCAATTCAGATTTTCGACCGTTTTGATAAAATGCCCGGAACAGCCAATATACAGAAATTATCAGTGGCTAACCTTCGGTTGCAGCGGACTGAGCCTTTTGTTCATTTATTGAACCAGGAGAAGTCGGTACAGTTGGCACTGCGAAATGGTCACATGGTTGGGCATTTACACCAATTAATTCGGTTGGTCGAAGATCATCAGGAATTGTTTCCACCCGATAAAAATATGGAGCATGAACAGACCATTGAGATGAAGTATGCAATCCATATCGAAGAACGTACCGTTTGTATTGGTATAGAAACATCGACGCCCTATTTCTGGGAGTTGCTGCATTTGGTTTTTGCAGAGTACCCTTTGGGAAACTGCGAATTGGTATCATCATTCCAAAAACAAAAGGCGCCTTATGGGTGATGAGAATATAGATCAGACGGTTTTATTTAAGTTGTTGAATGTTTTGGTGCCTAAAGAAATGCCATCCAGCGGACAGGAAATTGCAATTATGAATCTTTTTGCTCATCAAAAAACCGATGGTATTTACTTGTTCGAATCATCAGAAATTAAAGAACAGTTACAAATGTTTCAGCCTGCGAGCTTTAACGATTTGGTGTTGCTGGCCGCATTGAATAAAGTGAATGGAGCAGTGTTGTTCGATCAGATTCTTCAAAATAAAAATAATGGCTATGATGATTTCCCATATGGTTCATTACTGAACTCAACTTACGGAGTTATGCTGTACGAGGATCAGTATATCGAAGCATTGAAGCTTTCCGCTGATTTGGACGAACAAGTAATTGCAGAAATGCGTGATGCCATGCAGCAACGAAAGTCGAATGAGCTTGCTGCACTGATTCATGTTTTTGCTGAAGGATGTACGCATAACTCCGACTTTCGTCAGGATGGTAATTTTGCGCAAGCACTTGTACGTCAGGTATGGTTCGAGCTTATTGAGCAAAGTAGCTTTTTAGTAAATCGGCAACAAATAATCAATCAGGTACAAATTAGCTGGAAGTTGGCCTGGTTGAAGTTACAACACCCGGCATTGTTCGAAGAGCTGCTCAGCCGACAAAGAGGAGAGATGGGTTAAAAAAAAGAGCTTCGCGCTAGCGAAGCTCCTTTAGGTTTGATCGTTAAGGCGGCATACTTGCCGATTGTGCTTTTCTTTTCTGAAATTATTCGGTTATTACTATTCTATTGGTTGTAATACCCTCTTTGGTGTTGATTTTTAGAAGGTACGTGCCTTTTGGCAGGTTTGCAGTGTTTATTGTTCTATTGTTTGGGTCAACTTTTATCTGATTGACCTGCTTGCCGGTTAAATCATAAGCGGTAACCGATTTAATTGCTGCTTGTCCTGTGTAGTGAATATTCGTTCCTTCGGGTAAAGGGTTTGGGTAAAAGTTGTAAGTAGAATTTGCCGTTTCGTTGAGTCCTGTTGGTTCAAATGTTACCGATATTTCGTTCGATGGATCTGATTCTCCTTGCTCAATGTAAGCAGCCGTAATGTAGTAGGTGTAAGTTTGGTGGGCAGTTAGATTATCAGTATCAGCATATTCAATGAGATCAATGTCAGTAATTTCGCCAATGCGATCCCCGTCTCTGTAAATGTTATATGCCTCGAAGCTATAGCTACCTACAGCTTCCCATTGAAGTAAAATGTGATCTTCGGCCGATGCTCCTGTCAGGTTTTGTGGCACATCCAGATGATTGGCCGATTGGGTGGCACTAATTTTTACATTGTCTACGCCGGTGTACCATGCCCATGTATTATTGTCGTTGTAGTAAAAGGCCAGTTGTGTATTGCCAGTGAGGGCGTCTTGTGGCAATTCAATAGTGTGCTGTGTAAAGCCTGATGTTGCGGGCAATTCTTCTATTTCTATCCAGGCGCCATCGGTTGATGTGCGATACATAACTTTATATTCATCGCTTGAATAATCGCGGTAACCGTAGTCAAATTCTAAATAGGCTAAAGTGTAGTTCGATAAATTTAGTTGAGGCGAAATGGCGTAATCTTCTACATGTATTCCGGAGCCGGCATCGTCTGAATCTGTACTCAGATAATTTGTATTGTTTCCACTAATGCCCACCTGAACACCGTGGCGCCAACCGTTATTGTTGTTGGCAATGGTCCAGCTTTGTAACCCGTCTTCAAAATCCCAGAAATGGATTTCCATGAGTCCGATGATTACCGTTACTGTGTTGCTTGCATTGGATTCTCCTCCGGGTTCGCCGGTGTAGCTTGCGGTAATTTTGTAGCTGTAAGTTTCACCATTTATTCCGGATTCGTCGGTGTAGTAATTTTCATCGATGTTAGTGATAGTGGCAAATTCCACATCGTTTCGGTAAATGTGGTATGCTTCAAAGTTTTCTTCTCCCGCTATTGGAGAACTCCAATTCAGCTCAATGGTACCTTCTGTTTGTTCCAATGTTAAGTCCATTGGTGGGTACAATCCATTAAATAATTCGGCTGCGGTAGCCATAAATGCTACACCCGCTTGTGTGAATTTTTTAGCTAATTCGGGGGTGTTTACACTGGGGCCGATTAGGTCGTTGGTTGAATGAATATGAGGGCTGTAATCATCAGAATCTTCAAAAGGGAAAATACCCATGTATCCGTTATTATTAAATGACGTATGATCGCTATCGCCGCCAGTCATGGTGCCATCATACACAATAAAATCGTCAATATACAACTCAACAACTGTTTCGTACAGCTCCACTAGCGATTGCGCCGATGCCGGAGCCATCATGTCGGTGTGGAATTCTCCACCTTCTTGTAAATACCCGATCATGTCGAGGTTCAGGTAACCAATAATATCCATATTGGCCGCTGCGGCATCTTCGGCCCACTGACCGCTGCCTACCAGACCAATCTCTTCGGCTGTCCATGCACAGTAAACAATTGAGTAGTTAAATTGCATTTGACTTAGAATACGGGCAATTTCTATTACTCCTGCCGTTCCCGAAGCGTTGTCGTCTGCACCAGGAGCATCGCCGCTATAGCTGGTCGAGTCGAAGTGGCCGCCCACAACTATAAATTTGTTCGGGTAAACAGCTCCTGTTTGTGTAGCAACGACGTTTTGCGATGCATCTACGCCTCCATACATTAGTTCGGTGCTTAGTCCGTATCGCTCAAATTGAGCTTTTATCCAGTTTTGTGCTTCAGTGGCCTGCGGCGCGTCATATTCGCGTGTGCCGTAATCTTCCATATGTTGAATATCGTCAATTATGCTGTCTGTTACTATCTGACTAACCATGTCGGTAATTTCGGGTATTGGATTGGTTTTGCTGTAATTCCAATGGTGTGTTTTTGTTTTTTGTACCGGTTTTTTCTGAATTTTTACCAGTCCACCGTGAATAGCCACGTTAACGGTTCTAATTTCGTCGGTACTTGCCTCTGCAACGGCTATCGACTTGTCGTTGTATATAATAGAAATGTTCCGTTTTAATTCGGTGAGATATTCGTCATTGTTTTCTGCTGGAAGCCAAATGAGGTAGTAACTTTGGTCGTTTTTCCAAGCCTGGTTTGTTATTGGTTTGTGATTGAATTTTTTGTTTACCTCTCCGCTGGCAATGCAGAATGAGTTGTTGTAGTAGTGAACATCAGTAGTTTTTGCATCGATGAGGGTTTCTACATCTTTTGCGGTTTTTAGATCTACTTTAAATAGATCCTGCGTAAATGCATTAATGGCAAATGCAATTAGTAGTGTGGTTAAGAGAATGTTTTTCATAGCGTTCTTCGATTTTGGATTAAAATAAGTCGTTAGTCGACAATTGATTAATTTTGAGCGTTGAAGGTATGAAAAACTTTTTATTCAGCAAATTTTGAGCCGACCCATAACGTTTGGTTTTCGGACAAATGGATTACTTTTCGAAACCGTTATTATTTTTGAGAAGTGTTGCTCAGCAATAGCTGTTGGGAAAAACGGTGTTTCTTATCGCCCGATTAAAATAATTCCGCTCCAGTCGATGGGCATGTAGCCTTCATCTATTAAATCGAGTTTTGCTAATCTAAGGGATTCGGAGTAATCGTTTCCTGTGAGCAAATAATCGTAAAAACGGTTGATAAGGTTGGCTGTTTTTTCGTCGTGAATTTTCCAAAGCGAAACAATCAGATTGTTCGTTCCTGCTAAAATAAAGCCACGTGGCAATCCAAAAGATCCTTCACCCATAAACACTTTGCCAACACCGCTTTTGCAAGCCGAAAGTATTGTCAGGTCGGCATTAAATTGCAATTCGTATAACTCATTCATGTGGAGAAATCCGTCAGCTTTATAATCATCCGGATCGATTATTTTTTCATCTTGTGAGAAAAACAGTCCGGAGTATTCTGGCATTTGCATGTTTGAAATTCCGTGAGTGGCCACATGTAAGATGTCTACATTATTAGTGTTGTTGCGAAATTGTGGTTCCCCTGCTTCTGTTTCCAGAAAGAGTTTTGACTGTAAATTACGAGAAGTGAATTTTTCTGCAATATTAGTTACTTCGGCATGTGAGTATGGGAGTGGCTGGAGAGCGCCATTTCGGTAGGCAATATTTTCTTTTGTGAGAATTCCTGTATCTCGGTAGTCATTGTTTGCAACTAGTGAAGCATCTTTTTGTGAACTAAACACTGGAGCAAAAAGCGCTATGCTTGGTTTTTTTGGTATGCGTGTGTTTTTCAGGCTTTGTAACCAAAAGTAACCTGAGTAGTGGTAGCTGATGTTGTAATTTTCGATCAGTTTTTCGCCAGTTTGCGGGTTAGTGATCGGGTCAAACGGAATGTCAAAAATATGATTGTCGGCTACTATTACCAGGTGTTTTTTGTTTTTTATGTGTTTTTCTATTGGCTTGATCAAATAATCGTACAAATTGACGTTTTCAATTTGAGAGCCCGTTTTTATGCAACGTCTGTAGGCTGTAAGTTCTGCATTAAAATCTTTTCCTGCATACATGCTTGTTCGGTACATTTTACTTTTGTTAAAAACATATACAATCAAGGAGTCTTGCTCGAGCAGGTATTCAATATAAGTTGTATGGTTGTTTATGTTTTTCATTAAGGTGTCGGCGCTGGCATGGTACATCGACATTTCGAATGGAATAGCGTGAATGTTCGCCCCTTGTTCGCGATCTCTTTTAATAAGCGAAATTTTCACATGAAGTTCAAAAAGTGAATCAGCTAATGGCTGAAACTCCTCGTTTTCATCTGCAATGGCCAGTTTGGATTTTAGTTCATTAATCTTTCTGTAGGTTTCATGGTATGCTTTGTCTGTGTCGCTTTCTTCGTTTTCTGTTTTTCGAAGCTGGAAGTTTTGGTAAGCTAAAAGTCGCCCTTTTAGTGCTGTGTTGAAGTAGTATAGGTCTTTAAGGTATGTTTCGTTTTGAGTACGGTTATACAATTTTTGAATGGTGTTTACAGCAGCAATATAGCCTTGTTTATTTATGTTAAGCAGCTGCAGGAAGTTCTTTTCTACGACACTTTCTTGCAGTGCTTTTACGTAAAAATCTACAGTGTAGTAATGGTTTCGTGCATCTTCAAGCCATTTAATATCATTGGTTTCGGCATAAAGCATTTCTTGAATGTATATTTTTTGCATCAGGTTTTGTAAAATTCCGTTGATGCTAATTCCGGGAAATAATTTTTGTGGGGGAACTTCACGAATATTATTCGAGCGGAATCTTTCGGGAAATTCGTTTTGCAGGTTTTTTTGAACATACTCCATTGCCTTTTTGTAGTTGCCCAACTCTGCGTACAAAAGACTTAAATCATAGTAATGACTTTTTATTTTGTGTGTTGTTTCTGCATAGTTTTTCTGATCGAGCTCGAGGGCTTTATTACGATAGTGTATCGCGGAGTCTGGTTTGCCTTGTTGGATATAGTTTTTGCTTAAATATGCATACATGGTGCTGAGCTGATCGAACGAGGGGTTCGATTCCAGTTTTAAATGGTGCTGCATCTTTTTTGTGTAAAAGTCTAAGCTATCTGCATTTCGTGTAAAGTGATGTGCCCGGGCAATATCTTGGTACAACTTTATTTTTTTTTGGTTTGATAAATTTGTTGCTTGGTTTGCATTTTTTAATGCTTTTTTATAGCATTGTAATGCTTCTCCAAAGTTGGCACTCATTAGGTGCGTAATGCCCATGATGGAGTAAAGTTCGATTAGTTCTTCGTGAATGGATTGTTCCGGAATAGTTTTATATATTTTTTCGGCATGTAGCATCATGTCAAGCGTCATTAGGGGCTTGTTTTTTGCAATCATATAACCGAAGTTTACGAGAAAATCGGCAAGTTCTTTTTGCTTACCGTATTTCCTGTGGTCTTCCATGCACTTGTGCACAAAATTGTACGTATCCGGCTTGTTGGCGTGTTTTTTTATAAAACAAAGATTCTGTATTGCATTCAGGGCTAACGCAAGGGTAGAGTCGTTTTCTTTGTCTGTATTTGTGTATATTGAAAGGTAAATGTCTTCTGCATTATTGTAATCGCCTTTAGAGAAAAGCGTCCGTGCAATAAGGGTTTTGAATTTCCAGTAATTGAGGTCGTATTCAATCTCTGCTTTGTCAATTGTTTTATTTGCGCTAATAAATAAGTTATAGATTGTGTCGGCAAGGTCTGGCGAATGTAAGTAGGCTTCATGCTCTTCTAACGTAGTGATGCATTTACACAGATTACTATCTTTTTTGAGTGTCTGGTTTATTTGGTGAAGTGTCGAAATAAAAACACCTTCGATGCTATCTCTATTGCTAACGTTGCTAAGTTGTCCATAGGAACTTGTAAGTAATGCCACTAGAAGCGTAATTGTAAGTATCGAGTATTTCATCATAATTTCGTTTTGTCAGACAGTAAATATATATGCGAATTTAGTTTTTTTTAAACAATTGTAATAAAATGAACACTTTTTTTTCGTAGTACAGTATAGTGTTGATGGTTGCTGTTATCGTGCTAAAATTTAGCTTTTTTTGTTTTACTCCAACACATTTTTTCGATATTTCACCTTTAATACATAGTTTAATTCATTTGCGTTTTTGTCTATTCTTATGTGTGGGGTGTAATATTTTGAAAGTTAGGAGCTTGGGGGATTCCTAGTGGTTTTTGCTATCGTTGCTTAAATCATTTTTGCAAAAAAAAAGCCCGCAAAGGTATACTCTGCGGGCTTTAGTGTTTTTATAGTCGGCTGCTACCATGCAAACATGGGTTTGTCGCTCATCATTTCGTTCACTTCTTTACGTACTTTTGCAATTTCGTCTTCGTTGTCGATGTTGGAAATTACGCGGTCGATAAGTTCGACAATTTTCGCCATATCTTCTTCTCTGAGGCCTCTGGTAGTAATTGCCGAAGTGCCAACACGCAAACCTGATGTTTGGAATGGTGAGCGGCTATCGAAAGGTACCATGTTTTTGTTTATAGTAATGTCTGCTTTAACCAGTACATTTTCTACCACTTTCCCGGTAATTTCGGGGAATTTTGTGCGCAGGTCAATCAGCATGGAGTGATTATCTGTTCCTCCCGAAATAACTTTATAGCCTGTTTTAATAAAGGCGTCGGCCATTACACTTGCATTCTTTTTTACTTGCTCTTGGTATGTTTTGTACTCGGGTTTTAGCGCCTCGCCAAATGCAACGGCTTTTGCCGCAATAATGTGCTCTAATGGTCCGCCTTGTGTGCCAGGGAATACAGCTGAGTTAAAGAGTGCCGACATTTTTTTCACTACGCCTTTTGGTGTTTTTAAACCCCATGGGTTTTCAAAATCTTTTCCCATTAGAATAATTCCACCACGCGGCCCACGCAATGTTTTGTGTGTAGTCGAAGTTACCACGTGGGCATATTTTACAGGGTTATCAAGTAGGCCTGCAGCAATAAGTCCGGCCGGGTGCGCCATGTCTACCATGAAAATGGCTCCAATTTTATCAGCGATTTCGCGCATGCGCTTGTAGTTCCATTCGCGTGAATAGGCAGATGCTCCACCTACAATCATTTTTGGCTTTTCGGCCAATGCTTTTTTCTCCATTTCATCATAATCTACGCGTCCGTCTTCTTCGCGCACTTTGTACGATATGGCGTTGTAAAGAATCCCCGATGCATTCACCGGTGAGCCGTGCGACAGGTGTCCGCCATGCGACAAGTCGAGTCCCATAAAAGTGTCGCCGGGTTTTAGCACTGTCATAAATACCGCCATGTTGGCTTGTGCTCCTGAGTGGGGCTGAACGTTTGCATATTCGGCGCCATAAAGTTCTTTCACACGGTCAATGGCCAGTTGTTCTGTTTCGTCTACATGCTGGCAGCCACCATAGTAACGTTTTCCGGGGTAGCCTTCTGCATATTTATTGGTCATTACAGAGCCTGCTGCTTCCATAACTTGTTCGCTCACAAAGTTTTCCGATGCAATAAGCTCGATTCCGTTTTTTTGTCGTTGGTATTCTTTTTCAATAATGTCGAATACTTGTGTATCTCTTTGCATAAGTATAGTATTTATTAAATGTTTGTAATCATTTTTGTTTTTTTATTGTCCAATTACTCTCCCAAGAATGTAGTCTTCCGGTACAAAGCCCCATTCACGACTATCGAAAAATTCGTCGCGGTTATCATCCAGTACAAAGTAGTAATTCTTTTTAATAGTGTAGGAGTTCGACAATTTTCCATTTATGTAAATTTCATCTTTGTGCTTGCGAACTTCGTTACCTTCAAATTCAATAATTATGTTTTTATAGATATCATAGTTTCTGTAGGTCAGGTTAATTCTGTCGCCTTTTTTTGGCACTCTTAGAGGCCCAAAATTATCTTCAGACCACGATCGATAGGGGCTTTTGGGGAAAATTCGATTTGCCCCACCACGTATTACAGTTACAATTTTTGCATAGTCAACGGCTTTGTCTTTTCTAAGCGCATTGGCTTTTTCTTTGGTAATGGGTGCTTCGTAAACAGCCATGGTATCGATAATGGTTTGGTGCTGGCCAATATTGTGTTTTGCAAAAAAAGCATCAGCGTCGGTTGTTTGCTGCAATATAATGCGGTACTGAAATTGTGCGCTATCGGGCGTGACTACGGGTTCTTTGTTTACCGTAACTTCCTTTGTCAAGATGCGAACCGTTTGTCCGGGCAACCCAATTACACGTGATACCTGACGTTTTTTTTCATACATGGGCGCATCAAAATCGTGCGGTCCGGCATAGTAAATAACATCGTTTTTTGCTATGGTGCCTAATCCCGGTAGTTTCATGCCCAGAAACCATGAGCCGGCCACGGCTTTATTCACCCAAACCAGTTCGCCTTTGTTTATTGTAGCTTCCATGGTTTGGTCGTCTACACGGTGAAAAGTAATAATGAACTGGAATAGAAATGCTATACCAATTAGTGCGAAAATCAAGGGTTTTAATAATTTCTTCATAGTTGATTTATATTGTTTAAAAAGTCTTATTCAATACCTCTCATTAATCGCTCCCACCGTATTTTGTTGATAAACGATTTGTCTTTATCTAACGATAACCAGATAAACAGTGGTTTTCCTACTATGTGATCTTCGGGCACGAACCCCCAGAAACGCGAATCTTGCGAACTATGCCGGCTGTCGCCCATCATCCAGTAGTAGTTTTGTTTGATGGTGTAAGAGGTTGTAGCTTCTCCGTTTATGTAAATAGTGCTGTCTTTCACTTCGAGGTTGTTTCCCTCGTATAAGCTGATTAAACGCTTGTAAATCGGTAGATTTTCGGTTGTTAATTCAACGGTCTGACCAGCAGCAGGAACCTGAAGCGGTCCAAAATTGTCTTCGATCCAGGGGTAGTTGGCATCGTGTGGGAAAATGTAGTCCGACCCGTCGCCACGCTTAATTACTCTTACAATAGAGTCGACAATGTTGAAACTTCGTAATTTCTCGACCATGTCGGTAGTTAGTGGAAGTATGTATTGGTTTCCACTGATGGTAGATGCATCAATATCTTCTTGCGAAATATCCATTTTTTGAAGCATTATCGGGTTTATCCGATCGCCACTTGTGTACACATTGTATTTGAACTGCATGTCTTCGAAGTGTTTTTGTTTTTCTCCGTTCACATGCATTATTCCATCGATAATTTTAAATTCATCGCCCGCTATGGCAACACATCGTTTAATATAGTTTTCGCGTTTATCTACCGGCCGAACATGAATTGTAAAATTGTTTTTCAAAAGTTCGCGTGTTTTATTTTTGTAATGCGAAAGTGGCTTTATTACCCCTCGCACGCGATCTCGTTGCATGAGTGCTTGCGCTTCGCTTCGTAAAATCTGATAGTAGCTTTGGTTTTGATGCTCCACCACCACGGTATCGCCTTCCGGAAAATTAAATACTACAATATCGTTTCGTTTAATATCGGTGAGGCCTGGCATACGCTCATAGTCCCATTGTACGGCGGTGCTATACGATTGTGCTGTAGATGACAGTGGCATTGTATGATGAACAAACGGGAACGCAATGGGCGTCATGGGTTTACGTGGTCCGTAATGGAATTTGCTCACAAAAAGGTAATCGCCCACACGCATGGTTTTTTCCATCGATGAGGTGGGAATGGTGAAAGCTTCGATAAAAAATATGCGAATAAACGATGCTGCAATCACTGCAAATATCAAGGCATCGATCCATTCAATAACTTTTTTTTGTTTTTTCACGCCTTTTTGCTTCCAGAAAGACCAATGTACTTTTTTAGAAATGTAGATATCGTAGATTACCGCTAATCCCAATAACCAAAGGTAACTGTCGAGCCAAATTACCCATAATATGAATCCTGTAGCTACTACAGAAAATTTTACCCATTTGTTGTTTAATAATTCTTTCACTATGTCGATATTTAATTTGCTTATAATAAGTTTGTTGTAATTGTATTTCAGGTGTTGGTTTTTTAAATGCCCAACACGTCGTTCATGGTAAATATTCCTTTCTTTTTTGCAATGTGTTCAGCAGCAATAACAGCTCCGAGGGCAAATCCTTTGCGACTCTTTGCGCTGTGTGCAATCGTTAGTTCGTCGATGGGCGACGTGTAAGTAATTTTATGATCGCCAAATACTTCGTCTTTACGGTTGGCTGTAATAGGTATTACGCCTGGTTTTTTAAAGTCGAGCTGAAAACTGTTGTACCGTTCTATATTATCGGTAAGCTGCTCGGCCAGTGTAATTGCCGTGCCGCTGGGTTTGTCTTTTTTGTGTATGTGGTGTGTTTCCTCGATGTGGGCATTGTACTGTGGTTGGCTATTCATGAGCGATGCCAATTTTTTATTCATGGCAAATAGCATATTTACGCCGATGCTGAAGTTTGAAGCATACAGAAATGAACCATTTTGTTCTTTGCAAATCGTGTGTATTTCATCTAATCTTTCGTTCCATCCGGTTGTGCCGGTAACTACGGGGATGTTTTCGGAGATGCATGCCATAACGTTGTCGAAAGCGATGTTTGGGCGCGTAAATTCAATGGCCACATCGATGTTTTGGTTGCCGATTGCCGATAATTGTTTTTTGTTGTGAAGGTCGATAATGCAAGTTGCTTCGTGACCGCGCTCGGTGAGAACTTGATGCACTTCTTTGCCCATTCTTCCGTAGCCTATTAGTAGTATTTTCATGGTTGAAAGTTTAATAATATTGAATGTGCCATAATAAAAAAATTCTACATGCGTGAATTATTTTGGTGTTTATGGTTTTGCCCTCAAAATTAGTATAAAAATGCCGTTTGGTGAAATATTTGCTTTGTTCTCTGCTAATTATCCTAATAGTTTTTAATTGTTATCTCGGTGTTTTACAGCAGGTGGCAGTATTAAAATGTCCCCGTAATTTTTAAGTTAAATAGTCTACCTGTTAGGTAGTTAGGAATGGCGTATTCGTTGTTGTATACGTCTCTGATCCATGTATACGAAATGGTATTATTGATATCGAACATATTAAACACTTCCAGCCCAATCCACAGGTCTTTAAACCATTTGGTGGGTCCTTTGGGATTGTCGTAAGTTCTTTCTGACGAAATTAGCGATTTCGACATGCCAATATCTACCCGGCGATAATCGGGCATGCGCCCTGTAGCCATGTAGCGTGGTGAGTTTGGCGGTCCGAATGATAATCCTGAGCCATAAACCAAATTTAGGTGGACTTTCCATGTGGGGTTTCCGGGAATATAATCCTGGAAGAACAGGTTTACGGTTACCCGTTGATCGGTGGGGCGGTCGATGTACCCCGGTTCCACTTTGGTTTGGCTGCCATCGGCGTTAGTAATAAAATACATGTCGTTTTTAATGTCTTCCTGCGCTTTCATCAGGCTAACTGAAATCCACGAGTCGACTCCTTTTACAAATTGTCCGGTCAGTTTCATGTCGAGCCCAGTAGTGTAGCCAGATGCACTGTTTTCTCCTTCGTAAAGAATTTGGAGGTTGTTTACCGAATATGGGATGATATTTTCGAGTTTTTTATAATAAATTTCAGAAATGAATTTAAACGGACGCCGCCATGCCATGAAGTTGTAGTCAGCTCCAGCAACTATATGATACGATTCTTGTGCTTTGATATCTTTGTTTTTGTTGCCCTGTTTGTCGAACACTTCTTTGTAAAATGGTGGCTGGTAATAAGAACCGCCTGAAATTCTGAATAGCCAGTCTTTTTTCCAGTCGGGCTGAATAGCCAGCAAAAGTCGTGGCGAAACTATAAATTGGTTGTTGAAATCCCAGTATTGCACACGTAAACCACCATTAATAAAAAGTTTTGTGCTGTCGATGGTTGTTTTCCATGTATTCTGAATGTATGCAGATAATCGATTGGAGTAAATTGAATTTGAAAATTTTCGGCTTTCGAAAAGAGTTGTTGTAGAGTCAGTAAATACATCCATCACCTCACCCGATGGAGGTAAAGAGTACCCGGCCGAGTCGAGCATCATCCATTCATTAATTTCATCTTTAATATCTTCTACCTGCCATTTGGCACCCCATTTTATATGGTGATTTCCGGTTTTGTACTCGCCTTTGTGGGCAATGTTGTATACTAAAGCATCTAAATAGTTGCGCGCATGGTCTAAATATGAGCCTACTGCCAAACTGCCAACGCTGTCGCCAAAAGTACTACTACCCATGTTGGTATCGACCTGGTTTAACCAGTATTCGCCCAGTATATCGAACGTTTCCGATTCGGAACTTGTAAATGCCGATGCCGAAATATTGAGTCTGAGCTTTTTCGTGGGTTTGAAGTTGAGTAAAAATGCTCCCTGACTGGTAATAAATTCATCAATTTCTTGTCCTTCAAAATATACCTTCAGGCGCAGGGCATTGTTTACCAACCCAAATTCGGTTTCCCGATCCACGGGTTTGAATTGAAATGTATTGTTGTTGTAGTTTCCGATGAATCCAATTTCCAGCTTTTCGGTTAAATCGTATGTAATAAACGTTTGTAGATCAGAAAATGTAGGGTTGTAGTCGCCTTTTGTTTCCAGTGTGTTGAGAATGTACCCCGATTTTTTGTAGCGAACACTAGTGATATGGGTCAATCGATGGTTTTTGTTTGAGCCATGCACCGTTAATGCACCTTCCATAAGTCCGGCTTTAAATGAGCCGCCCCAGCTTGTTGGTTTTTTATATTCAATGTTGAGCACCGACGACATTTTGTCGCCGTACTCGGCTTCGAAACCTCCTGCAGAAAAAGCGAGGTTGGCCACCATTTCCGGATTCAGGAAACTGAACCCTTCCTGCTGTCCTGAACGAACAAGGAATGGGCGGTAAATTTCTACACCATTTACATAAATCAGGTTTTCGTCATAATTTCCGCCTCGTACGGAGTACTGATTGCTGAGCTCGTTATTTGACGATACACCCGGCATCGTTTTAATTATTGCTTCTACCGATCCACTAACTTGAGGAAGTTGTGAAATAGTGCGCGGGTCGAGGAAATAGGTTGTGGAGTGGCGTTCACGTTCTGCTGCAATTTCTACTTCTTCGAGTTTTTCGGCGGTCATCTCTAATTGAACGTCTACGCGCTTACGTTCTCCGGGTTTCAGCGTAACTGTAATTGTTTTTTTTTGAAAGCCTATGCTGCTGTAGTGAATGGTAACCGGTTCGTTTGCAGGTATTTGAACTTTATATTTTCCGGTAAATTCCGATGTAGTTCCCGTTTGGTTATTTTCAACAGCTATGTTGACCATCTCGATGGGATAATTATCGATATCCGTTATGCGTCCGGTAATAGAACCGGTGGATTGAGCAACTGATGCGAAAGAAAAAAAGGTGAAGATTAGAAATGCTGCAATTTGTCTCACTCGTATTAAATTTTATTCGTTGGTTAATTTTGTCCTATGCCTTTGGTCGAAATAGTTCCCCTAAGATGTTTTGTTTAATAATCCCTTGTTAGTCAATTCTGATGATGTGTAAGTATCTGTTATGTTTTTTTTGTATGAAACAAGCGTGCAAAATAAACTCATTCCGGCTTTATAACCATTTGTTTTCTATAAATATTGTAAAATTAGGCCTGTTTTTTATGCGTTGCCTCTATTCTGCACGATGCTTGGTCGGAGGCAGCATTAACCATCTCGCATGTAACGAGGTTTTGATCGTTATTTTGTCGAATATTGTAATAAATATTCACCTTTTCGTTCAATTTAAGTTCGTGCAGATAATTAACTGAAATGCTTTCAATGGGGGTTAATGCCAGTGATTTTGGCAGGTAATCGAGGTACCACTGGAGGTAGGCTACGTTATTTACATGTTGGTTGAGGTCGATGCTTGAGAAGTGCACTTCATTCATAAACACGTGCTCTGCGTTGCCTTCAACACCCCTTAATTTTGGAATAGGATCGTTTAACAGGCACCGGTCTTTTAATTTGTAAACTTTTTGTACAAATTCTGCAGCAGGTACAATTTTTTTTGTTTCCAAATTGATAATGAGCCATGCTGTATTGGCTACAGCAAACACGTTATCTTTATATTTAAAATGGAAATCGCGGTACGAGAACATACGATCGTAATCTTTCACCCATGTTTCGGTTTCTATTTTACTGCCAAGTTGTGGGGTGCTTATGAGTTTGAATCTGGCACGCGATAGCATCCATGCATGGTTGGTGGCGTTCATGTGTTTGTACCCCACATTGAGCCTTCGTGAATGTTCGGCGGCATCTTCCTGTACATGATTTGCCAGTGCTGCTAGTGAGAAGCGTCCGGCTGCGTCTATTTCGTAGTGTTTTACGATATGTTCGTTGAAATACAGTGGTAGTACATCCATAATATTATGTTTTAATTCCAAAAATTGGCTTTGCCATTTCTTTTTATCGGTGGCAATTGCTCGTTTTGTATTGCGTATGAATTTCGCCCCTTTGTCGCGTGAAGTTTTCTATTTTTAAGCACAAATTTAAGAAAGCTTTTTAGAATCTACTGGTTTAACGTATTGTAAATTGTGCGTTTAAAACACTGCGTGTTCTTTAAGAGTGCCATTATTTGTGATATTGCCAATTTTAATGATTTTGTGCTTCGTTTTTGCCTATTCTATTCACGTGGCATTTGCTCGTTGTGGCCTGTCGTGTATATCGATATTGTCTTTTATGCTATATTTACATGAATCAAAAAAAAATGGCTTTACGGCCATGCTCACCGATGTGATTATGGAAGAGGAGTCTGATTTTGGCATGTACGACTTTTTTAATTACAAAGATACGGTAACGAGCCACAATGTTGAGATTAAGGCAATGTACCAACTGCATGGAAAGGTACCATTGCAATTTATTGCTGGTACTTATGTTTTTGGCTCCAATCGTAATGCATCCGGGCGCAGCTACTATTCCACCTGGTTCGAAGTTGGTTAACCGTTACAGGTAGGGAATGTAGATGTTCGTGCTCACGTTGGAGGTACGCCGGCCGAAGGAATGTATAGCCACGAGGCTGCAATTACTATTGTTGGTGTAGATGTTACCAAAACATTTTCGTTAAGCTGCACATGGCAACTGCCCGTAAATATTGCTGTAGTGTTCAATCCTAAAACAGAAGACCTTTTTCTAGCCGTTACGCTAAGCTTGTAGGGTTGGTGATATTGGAATGGAGCGATTTGGGGCCACTGGGTTGTAATTACAATTTATGATAGTTTTTTCCCGGCATTTAAAAAAGGACGACCGTTTTTCGATCGTCCATAGTTTTATTTTTTTGTGTATTTATTGTTTCGAAACAAAATGGTAATGCGACCCAAATCGTTCAAATGCAGATTTTTCTAACGACTCTTTATGATCGGGATGTGCTACGCTGATTATATCGCGCGCTCTTTTCTGTAATGTTTTGCCGTAAAGGTTTACAGCTCCAAACTCGGTTACTAACCAGTGCATGTTCGAACGTGTAGTAACTACACCACCTCCTTCGCAAAGCATTGGAGTAATTTTACTTGCTCCTTTTTTGGTTACCGACGGAATGGCCATTATGGGTTTGCCGCCTTCGCTAAATGATGCTCCACGTATAAAGTCGATTTGTCCGCCCACACCACTGTAAAATTTGGTCCCAATGGAGTCGGCGCAAACCTGGCCAGTGATGTCGATTTGTATGGCAGAGTTGATTGCTGTAACTTTTGGGTTCTGTTTAATGATGTGTACTGAGTTTGTGTAGTAGACGTCCTGCATAAGGACGCCGGGGTTGTCGTTAACAAAGTCGTATAGGTTTTTTGAACCCATTAGGAACGATGCCACGATTTTACCCTTGTCGAGCTTTTTGTTAGCTCCGTTTACAATGCCTTTTTCTACCAATGGCAGCAATCCGTCCGAAAACATTTCTGTATGCACACCCAAATTTTTGTGGTTGCCCAATTGCGAAAGAACCGCATTGGGAATGGCGCCAATTCCCATTTGTAGAGTTGCGCCATCTTCTATCAGGTTGGCTACGTTTTTCCCAATGGCAATATCTTGTTCCGAAAGTTCGGGCATGTGAGCTTCAATAAGCGGGCTATCGTGTTCTACAAAGATGTCGAAGTCGGAGATGGGCATCATTGCATCGCCCCACGCTCTGGGTACATGCTTGTTGACAATTGCAATAACTGTTTTTGCTTTTTGTATAGCTGCTCTTGTGCAATCTACACTTGTGCCTATGGATACCCAGCCGTGCTGGTCTGGTGGTGAAATTTGCACCAGGGCCACATCGACAGGTAGTACTTCTTCGCGTATTAAGCGTTGTGTTTCGCTTAGGAATATTGGAATATAGTCGGCATAGCCGGCTTGTGTAGCTTTGCGAACGTTTCCTCCCACAAAAAACGACTCAAGCTCAAAGGTTCCCATGTATTTCCCGGTTGCATCTGCGTAGGGTGCGGAGCCTTCGGTGTGTATGTGTTGGATGGTGACGTCTTTAAGCTCTGGAGCACGTTCTACCAGAGCGTCTAAGAGAATGGCCGGGGTGCATGCTACACTGTGAACATGCACGCGGTCGCCCGATTTTACTGCTTTTACAGCTTCTTGTGCCGATACGGCTTCATATCTTTTTGTCATGTGATAAGCTTTATTTGGTTGCTGTGTTCGCAAAGTTATCATTATCACACAAAGGCTTAAAAGGGGTTTAGATGTTTTACAATAGGTTTGCCGATTTTTCTCGTAGTTGAAAATTTATGCTCTTTTGGCTGTTGGAAACAAAAAAAAGCGACATCAATAAAATTGATCGTCGCCTGTTATTTACGTTTTTGGAGAGTGCTTATTGTACTATAATTTTGTGTGCTTTACGGTTGTTGATTACTACGTAATAAATTCCTTTATCCAAAGTGCGGTGGTTGTTTACTACTTGCATGTTCGTATTGTAAACCAAAACTCTATCATTGGCTTGTAAACCTTGAATGTGCCATTCTTGACCACTTGTCAGGGGCATAGGATAAATTCTGGTGTC
>JAQICA010000305.1 GCA_027858775.1 Salinivirgaceae bacterium
AAATTCATTTTTGAAATAGAAATCATAAATATATAAACTTTCTACAGAATAACCACCATGCGCAAATTCAACTTGAAAACCCATTAAGTGCTTGCCCGAAAAGTCCAATAACTGCGTTATGACCATTTTGAAAACATTTATCCCGAGAATCGGGACTCCTTGGTTTTCAAAATATTCAAGCTCCCGATTCTCGAGGATAGGCTTGTTCTTGGAGTTTTATTAATGGGCACACCCAAAACTAGGTAATTTTCTTGCTTAAACTATTTTCAAGGCTTTATTCGCGAGCCTCTATATATTCATAGGTGCTCATGAGATCCCTTTGGTCGGTTCGAAACTCAAAACCGTTGAGTCCGCGATTCATCGGGATGATAAGGGTTTGAGTAAGAGTAACGAAGAAAATGGAGTTTATTGACGAATACTATTTAGGAAAAACATTTATCAATCGTAAATCATTCTTATACAACGAACGTTCAACACTGTTGATTTAGGTAAATCTTGTTGAACACCCTTATCGAAATTCTGAGCATTTGCTTCCTTATCTAATGCTGAAACGCTCCAATAAGGATCAGAACCGAAACCACCTAATTTTTCCTTATTCAAATAGAGTCCATTTAATTGATCTCTGGTTGGTAAAAACCAATCATCGTAGCCATGTGCGATTAGATCTGAACATGCATCTCTTGCTATTACATAGTTCATTTGATTGTCAAAGTCTTTTGGCATCACCATATACTTCAGAAAGTCAATTTCTACGGCAATCAAATTATCATTTGATTCGTTTTGATATGAAGAAGAATTGTTATTAAAATTTGAAAGCATTTTAGCCAATTCATCGACCTTGTCATACAAATCCTCCTCACCTTTTTCTGTACGCAAATACTCCTGAAACACAACAGAACTTGTTTCGGCATTTACCAGTTTTGTGGTAATAAAAAAATTAGAATCCACTTTTTGAACCATTGAAACACAAATGAAGTCCGCACCCACTTGCTTTCCAAGTTTGCTAACCATTTCTTCATCGCCAACTTCAACAATCTTATTATTATTCTCTTTAAGCACCTTATCAACTAATGCTTTTGTTATGGGGCTATAATAATCTGATTTGGAAATGCCCGTAATCAGCATTTCTCGCATAACATTTGCAAAACCAGAATTACTCTTGTCTTCAGGTGATAGTACTGCTACTTTATTTTGTGTAAATCCTGTAAAGTTTATGGTCATAAACACAATGACTGCAAAGGTAACTAAGGTGTTTTTCATTTGGCTAACAGTTTTATTTTTTTAATTTCTAATATGCATTTCCATCTCATTTTTTCTCAAAAGTCTGTGTAGAGTCATTCAAAAGTAATAACACTTTTCAAAAAAGCAAGAATAATTGTAGGGTATTCCCTGACAACACAAGCCAAAATTAAATACACAATTGATACTTGTGACACATCACGCAAACCTGTAGAAAAAGTAGGGTAACTTGTAAATAATTTAGCTCAGAATAAAAAAACTGTAAGAAACCGCCATTCATACTTTCAATCCTGTTACAACTTCACCGACCGCTATTAACAAAAAAAGCGCGAACAAAATGTCCGCGCTTACAATATAATCGATAAAATTAAAAATGTATATTAACTGACAATTGACCTAGTGGACCGAATTTAGTATTAAGACCACTTGAAGTTGTTTTTTCTTCACGCTCATACACATAATCGTCATAATCGTCAAACTCGTAATACTCATATTTATTTTCACCCCTATATGTTTCAACGGAATACTTAATCTCTGTCGAAAGTGAAAAATTAGGTGTGATATAATATCTAACACCAATTAAGGGACTAATTCCATAACCAGTGTTGGTTCCTGTGGATTCTATTTTAGAATTGTAAAAAGAATTATCATCTTCATATACAAGATTTGAAGTATATTTATTCAGATTTAAATCCAAACCATAAAAGATTTGTGCTTTTCCAATAGATACATTCCTTTCATATCCCAGAAAAATATTCAGCATCATATTTTTAGATTCCATCTCAGCATCATCTTCGTCATCTATTTTTTCATTATTCTTTCCATATGAAAATTTTGAACGCAGTGCATTATCACCAAAATGGAACTTATATCCTAAACCTATTTTAGTAGTGTACTTATCAAACAATGCATAATCAGAATAGTACATAACATAAGAGTCATAATAATCGTAACTTACCGGAACCACATCCGGAGCAAAAATATCATCGACAACTATACTTATTTCATGATGAGAATCAGTTGTAACATCAGTTGTTTGCGCAATTACCAGATTTGAGACCAATACTAATAATGCAATAATTACTACTTTGCTAATTGTTTTCATTTGAATAAATTTTAAAATATTGTTTAGTACATAACAAAAAAATAAATACTTGATTTTTAGTAAAACAACTCGACAAGAAGCTGAATAACACATTGATATTAAGTAGATTAGAAGGAGGAAAGCTCGTTTTCTAATGGAGAATATCAATTACGAGGGCAAAAGTAGGAAATTTATATCAATTTTAGATACTCATTTCCAAGGAGAAATTAATCTATCAAGATTAAGGCCTATTATAGTGTTCGTCAATAGACTCCATTTTCTTGTTAGTTAATGAGTCGGGTAAGCAAAGGGAGTTAAACTTTGTCTATCTTCAATTCACCCTAAGTCTCTCACAAATTGCCCTTTACCATTGGTCGGGGATTAGTAAGGCGCGTGGTATCTGGTTCAATCTTTCGTAATAATGTTTTCTATTCGTCTGGGCTTCTTATTCTAAAATCACCTCATCCCGACCTTCTCAAGGAGAAGGGGCGCTTCGATCGGACTGTTTTACTGAGCATTATGCTACACAGGAAGTAATTTCGGTCGTTTTCGTTCGTTTGTTGGTCGTGGTTGCAGCGGTGGTAATTGGCGCAAGTTTCGATCATCCTGCTAAACAATGGTAAGCTCCACTCCCATTTCGAGCAACGTTTTTTGTGTTTTCTCATCGATGCCGGAGTCGGTGATGATCTGGTCGATTTCTTCTAACCCGCAAATACGGCCAAAACCTTTGCGGCCAAACTTGCTGGAGTCGGCCAGCACAATGGTTTTTTGTGCCGATTTTATCATCGCTTTATTCAACGAGGCTTCCATTAAACTGGTTGTTGTAAGACCATAGTTCAAGTCTATTCCATCTACGCCGAGAAATAACTTTGTGCATGTAAAATCTGCCAGTGTTTTTTCACCTATGGGGCCAATAACGGATGATGAACTTTTACGCACGGTGCCGCCTAACTGGATGACTTCAATATTGGGATTTTCTGAAAGCACAAGAGCAGTTTTGAGTGAAGCCGTTAATACTGTAATTCCCTGTGTTTGTTTAATTTGATTGGCAAATTCATTGACAGAGGTGCCGGAAGCCAAAATTATGCTATCGGACGCTTCCAATGTTTGGCCGCCTGCAGTGGCTATCCGCGATTTTTCGGATGTATGAATTTTTTCTTTTTCTGTTACACTCTGCTCAACTACATAAGGATTGGTTGGAAGGGCCTTGCCGTGGGAACGAAACAACAGGGTTTTACTTTCTAATAGTTTCAAATCCTTTCTAATTGTAACTGCTGAAACATTAAAAATATCAGCCAATTCTGAAACCGAAACCGATCCGTTTTCTTTCAGTTTTTCGAGTATTTGTTTGTGCCTGACTGCAATATTGGTGCTCATTTGTTATGATAATTTTGTTTCAAAAGTATATATTTTCTGTCAACAAACGAAATATAGTTTACTTTCGTTTTATTACGTTTTGTTTCAAAATATTTCTATATTTACAAAAAATTATAATCACAATAAAAACTCAGGCTATATGAACAGGGAAAAAATGCTACAAAAACTCACCCAATCACCTAAATTATACGATTTTATCATAATTGGCGGGGGTGCAACAGGTATAGGAATAGCGCTTGAAGCCGCTGCACGAGGTTATTCCGTTGTATTGCTTGAAAAATCAGATTTTACAAAATCAACATCGAGTAAAAGCACGAAACTGGTGCACGGCGGGGTTCGGTATCTTGCGCAAGGCGATATTGCATTGGTACGCGAAGCCGTAGTTGAAAGGGGCTTGCTTACGCAAAATGCACCACACCTGGTAAAGAGCCAAACTTTTATTATTCCGACACAAAGCTGGTTCGATGAGCTTATGTATACGGTAGGTCTGACTTTTTATGACTTGCTCGCCGGAAGATTTGGTCTGGGACGATCTAAACGCATTTCAAAAAAGAAAACGCTGAACAGGATTTCGACCATCAACCCTAAGAAAATAACAGCGGGCGTTGAATACATGGACGGGCAGTTTGACGACTCACGATTGGCAATCAATACACTGCAAACCGCATCAGAAATGGGTGCAATTACGCTCAACTACTGTGAAGTTACCGGTCTGATCAAAAACGAGCAGGAAAATCTTGCCGGCGTAAAATTCACCGACAATGAAACCAATAAGCAATACGATATTCAGGGTAAACAAATCGTAAATGCAACCGGGGTTTTTGCGGACGATATACTGAAAATGGACTTTCCGGATGCAAAAAACACCATGTCGCCAAGTCAGGGCATACATTTAATGCTCGATAAAGCGTTTCTGCCCGGCAACGACGCCATCATGATTCCCAAAACAGACGACGGCCGGGTACTGTTTCTTGTTCCGTGGCACAACAAAGTTGTTGTTGGCACGACCGACACGCCTGTGGAAAATGAGTCGCTAGAGCCCGTTGCTCTTGAAGAAGAAATTGAATTTATACTAAACACAGCCGCCCGATACCTTACAAAAGCACCAAAACGCAGTGATGTACTGAGTGTTTTTGCCGGATTACGGCCGCTGGCTGCCAGCAAAGGCGAAGGCAAAAAAACCAAAGAAATTTCACGGAGCCACAAAATATTCGAAAGTCAATCGGGATTATTAACAATGGTTGGAGGAAAATGGACTACCTATAGAAAAATGGGGCAAGATTTGGTAAACAAAACTGAAAAACGATTGAAATGGACACATATCCCTACCAAAACAAAACACCTGAAAATACATGGATTCAAAAAAGAGGTGGATTATGCAAACCCGTTGTATTTTTATGGTACAGATGAACAGGAAATTCGCAAAATGGCAGAGGAACAAAATTTAACCAATTTGATAAGTGATGAGCTTCATGTTAGCGAGGCTCAGGCTGTGTGGGCAACCGAACAAGAAATGGCGCGCACAGTTGAAGATTTTTTGGCCCGCCGCACGCGCTGCCAACTTTTAGATGCCCGGGAAAGCCTGAAAATGGCACCTAAAGTTGCACAGATTATGGCACAAGTCCTTAAGAAAGATGAAGAATGGCAGAAAAAACAGGTGGCAGATTATGAGGTGGTGACACGAAATTATATTTTGTAGAGTGCCCGTAAGAAAACGCCAATAACTGTGTTATGTTCATTTTGAAAACAGTTATTTACGAAAGTAAACGTCTTGATTTTCAAAATGAACAAGCCTTGTTCTTGAAGTTTTATTACTGGGCACACCAAAAAACAGCTGGTTTTAGTGCTGGCACTAGATTGGCAAACGGGTAATTATTAATAGTTGCGGTGTGAGGTGACCTTTTCTTTTGGAAAGACAGCAGGTTTATTACAAGAAGCAGCTAATTCACACTGTGACGCATGCAAATTCTTGGAGTTTTATTGAAAACAGAGTAGTTTTATACACCACAATCATTTTGGCAAAAAGCAGACATTATTATGAACGATCAACTCATTTTAGCATTGGACCAGGGGACAACATCTTCCAGAGCTATTCTATTTAATCATAGCGGAGAAATTGTAAAAATATCGCAAAAACCATTTGAACAAATTTTCCCTAAGCCAGGCTGGGTTGAGCACGATGCCAATGAAATATGGTCGTCGCAGATTTCGGTTGCTGCCGAAGCAGTTGCACAAGCGGGCATTACAGGAAAAAACATTGCTGCCATTGGCATAACTAACCAACGTGAAACCACTCTGGTGTGGGATCGTGAGACCGGCGAGCCCGTTTACAACGCTATTGTATGGCAAGACCGGCGCACATCAAAAGCATGCGATGAACTGAAAGCTGCCGGGCACACCGATATGATTAAAAAGAAAACCGGACTGGTGATTGATGCCTATTTCTCCGCAACCAAGCTAAAGTGGATTCTCGATAATGTTGATGGCGCCCGCGAAAAAGCAGAGGCCGGCAAGCTGTGCTTTGGCACCATCGACACATGGCTGGTTTACAAGCTAACACGTGGAGAAATGCTCATTACTGATGTTACAAATGCCAGCCGTACAATGCTATTGAACATTCATACGCTGGAATGGGATGAAGAGCTGCTTTCGTTGTTCAATATTCCGAAAGCTATGCTGCCCGAAGTGAAAGCCAGCAGCGAAATCTATGGAGAGGCCGCCACAACACTTTTTGCCAGCAAAATACCCATTGCAGGCATTGCGGGCGATCAACAGGCTGCCCTTTTCGGGCAAATGTGCACTGAACCGGGCATGGCAAAAAACACATACGGCACAGGTTGTTTTTTACTGATGAACACCGGAGAAAAAGCTGTTTATTCTGAAAATAATCTGATTACAACCATTGGCTGGAAAATAAACGGCAAAACAACGTATGTTCTCGAAGGAAGTATATTTGTTGGTGGCGCGGCCATTCAATGGCTGCGCGACGGCATTAAAATAATAAAAGAAGCTCCCGATGTAAATAAACTGGCAGCCACTGTTCCCGATAACGGCGGCGTTTATTTTGTGCCAGCACTTACAGGATTAGGTGCACCGCACTGGGATCAATATGCCCGCGGCACAATACTGGGCATTACGCGCGGCACAACTGACGGACACATAGCCCGCGCAACGCTCGAGGGCATTGCTTTCCAAGTGTACGATACGCTTAAAGCGATGGAAGCCGATGCAAAAAAAGAAACGGTGGAACTCCGCGTAGATGGCGGCGCCACAGCCAGCGATTTGCTCATGCAGATACAAGCAGACCTGTTTGGATTCGAAATTACCAGACCAAAAACACTTGAAACAACAGCGCTTGGAGCAGCATACCTGGCCGGATTGGCTGTTGGCTACTGGAAAAACATCGATGAAATACACGAACAATGGAGCGTGGGAAAAACGTTTAAACCCAATGCAGACCAATCTCAAATAGATGAAATGCTGCATTACTGGAAAAAAGCGGTGAAGGTAGCGCGTGGATGGAGTGAGGAGTGAGTTGAAATTTATATGACAACCAACAAGGCACACAACACAACCTGAAATCCACACGTTTAAAGACAAAAGGTTGATAGTTACATCGTGATTATAAAAAAAAACCTCGAATCCCGAATTGCCAAAATTTTCAATTCTGAGTGCAATTTGTGAATTTCCGAAAAGTTGTTCAATTTTGAGTCTCGGTAAATATTTTGAGACAATCCCCAAAATCACCACGTCGTCATCTTTGTCATAATCATTAATCACCCAATTCCGGGTGTCAACAACCTCTGTTGCGAGTACATTTCCCTTAATCGATTAATTCTCTAACCTTTTCTTAAGTCGTTTTAGATTGGCTGTAATGGGGTGCTATGGTTTTCTTCTCTTTAATCCAAATAATCATTATGAAAATCCATGCAACAACGGTAACTCCTATAATAATAAGTTTGGAATCGCCATCTATTCCATTTTTCATCAAACTATTAAACATCATCACATTAATAATCATATGGAAACATGTTGCTGCTATTATTGATTTTGTTAAGTCTATTACTTTTCCAATTCCCCAACTTCCAAAAATCATCCAACCAAGAAACTGTATATTATCAATGAAATTCTGATTTGAGATAAATGAAAGATGCCACAAATACCATAAGAATCCTATTAATAGTACTCTTTGCCATTCCTTTACAGGTTGCAACTCGTCTTGTAAGTATCCTCTCCATCCAATTTCTTCAAAAAAACAATAAATAAGAGTGCTAACTGCCCCAATTATACCGTACGAATGTGGATTTAAATCATACCTGTTGTCTACACCAAATACGCCGAGAAGAATAACAGGAATAATCAGCATTACCGAACTCCATTTTCGAGATGAACCAAATAAACTGTAGCTCAATTTTCTTTCCTTTTTCAATAAATGAAGTGAAATAAGGGCACCGATTAATAAGCCAATAGCTCCTAATAGAGAAATTAAGAATAATCCGTAAACAGATAATTCATAATTATTCAAATTCAATAAATCAAATCGAAATACGTTTGATAAGGCAATTCCTATTATATAAAATATTGATATTCGTATTATGGCTTTTTTTGTCATTTCTACTATAAATTATTTTTTCAATATTGGCAACATCACTTAACTTCTAAAAGCCACATCCAGTAAATCTAAAAATAGTCATAAAAATATATAATGAATTTAGCGGTACCATTAAAAACCTCTACGACTACCGATTTATTTTCGGGTAAGGCTGCAGTTACACCAAAACAACCATCGGTAAAAAGGTCACCATTGGTCCTCCTTTGTTGATGCAATATTATGAAGAAATGAAATTACTTTTAAAACCTAAAAACAAATTGTCCGGTTTATTAGTGTCT
>JAQICA010000215.1 GCA_027858775.1 Salinivirgaceae bacterium
GATGAGTCGTTGGTGTACGATTTAGATTCGCCGGAACTGAACTTAGGCGACACCTGTGAACGCGGATCGCAACTGCGTCCACACATTGTGTGGTTTGGAGAGCCGGTTTCCAATATCGAAAAGGCAGCCGGAATTGTACGCCAGGCCGATATTTTTGCAATTATCGGAACATCGCTTGTGGTTTATCCGGCAGCCGGATTGGTGAGTTTTCTTAAACCTGAAGTCCCGATTTTTGTTATAAACCCAGACACTCAGCATCCCGAAATTGGAGAACAAGTTACTTTTATTGAAACGGGCGCCGGTGAGGGCGTACGGATATTAACTGAAAAAATCAGACTTTATGCAAAATAGAATTGTATTACGGGCATTATTTATTGTAGCTACACTGTTTTTGTACTATCCAATATTTGGCCAACAGGCAAATTTTAAAGGCGGAATAGAAGGAGGAATAATGGGCACACAGGTAGATGGCGATACGCTTAGCGGTTACGATAAAGCCGGGCTGCGTGTGGGAGGATTTATCGAACGCGAAGTAACCAAAGAAATTGGAATACAGTTCGGAATACTCTACGTACAAAAAGGAGCCAAAGGAGAGAAAAACCCGGATAAACTTAGCACTTATTACGAGTCCAGGTTGCATTATATCGATATGCCCCTTACCGGTCGGTATTACCATTCTTCAGGAATAATTGGGGAAGCAGGAATAGGACTAGGTTACTTATTTCAACAAAAAGAAATGGGTTACGATGAATTTTCTCAATATCGCGAAGATGATGATCCGGGGTTCAATAAATTTGAATTGAGCTGGCACCTGGGTTTAGCCTACCGAATATTAGCCAATACGGTGGTGCACACCCAGTTTAGTTATTCCATGAAGCGAATAAGAGGAAAGTACGATAGTCAAATTCCGGGCATTTATTCCGGGCAATTCAATAATACACTCATGCTTGGCCTTCAAATTTTCATTGGCAAAAGTGGCCGTTCATAGTATTTTCTTTTTTGATATTAGCTCTACGTAGTGCCAGCACGAAAACTACCTGCTTTTCTGAGTGCTTGATTTTAATGGTCATATGGAGCTCGCCATGATAAGTACAATAAGTAACATGCTCTTTTATAATTGTCTAATAATAAATATCGTTCGAGACTAAATTTCAGTCATGACTCGGTTCGAAAAGTTCAAGTTCAAGGCTTGGCCTCTCTGAAAATCAAGGCGTCCCGATTCTCGGGATAACTGTTTTCAGAAAGGGCGTAACGCAGAACCTTTAGCTCACGAACACAATTGAAAAACTATTATAATTGTGAGTAAATTGGACTTTTCGGGCAAGCACTAGGTACTATTTTCAGCCAAAATTCTTATCTTTCGTGTCTTATGTCTCATTATAAGGACTATTATAGTAATGTGTCCGGGGATAATCGAAGAATAATTATGAAGGGATTTGGAGCAGATTGTACAGAGGTCGCCAGAGAGGCTGTTTGTGTGTTAAATAGCAATGGTACGGTTGCATGGAGTAATGAACTTTTTGCTGTTTATTTTGGTGCTGACCAAAATCCGATGGTGGGCAAAAATATTTTTTCAATTCTTCAGTCTTACTCATTTGGCGAAAGCCTTTCAGAGCAATTAACCCGTTGTAGTATGAAGGGAGAGCAGGTGGTTAGTATGCATCATTCGAATGAGACACACATTGCTGAATTTTCTGCAACTTGCACACCCGTAGACTCCACGGGTTCTATGGTGCTGAGTATAGCAGAGTTGGAACAAAAGCCTTTGCAGTACAATTGGAATAAGGTTATTGATGCAACACAGGCAATGTTAATTATTATCGATAAAGAACACAACTTACTCGATGCCAATAAATCGGTTCTTCAATTTACAAAAAAAACGAAAAACGAAATAATTGGTAAAAAGTGCTACGAGGTTATGCATCAGCTTTTTAATCCAGTTTACGGCTGCCCATTAAAGCACAGTTTAACTACTAAATCACCGGCTCATGCCGAGCAGTACGATCCTGCCTCAGGGAAGCATTTTTTGGCGGAAACATCACCCGTATTTGATTCGAGCGGAGAAATAGTGAGCATTTTGGGGGCAATGTATGATATTACACCACTGAAAGAAACAGAGCGTGTGTTGGTAGAAGGCGGAGAAAATTTTCAAAACATATTTCAGTATTCGGTTAGTGCGATGTTTATTATCAACCAACAATATCGTATCGCCGATGTAAATCAGGCTGCGTGCAGACTACTGGAGTTTTCGGATGATGAGTTAATTGGGAAACACATCCTTGATATTACGCATCCGGACGACCATGGCATTACTAATGAGCGACTTTTTGGTATTAAGAAACCAGGGCAGAAGATTTTTCGCATGGAAAAGCGATATGTGACTAAAAGTGGTCATATAGTTTATGGACAGGTTTCGGCATCGAAAGTAAAAAGAGAAAGTAAAAAGGATTTCTATATAGCACAAGTTGCAGATATTAGCAGTGCCATTCGCGAAAAAGAACTCTTGATGGCTAAAGCTGAGCAGTTTAAAACGTTGTTTACTGACAGCGAATCCATGAAATTATTAATAGATCCTCAAACAAAAAAAATTATTGAAGCCAATAAAGCCGCATGTAAGTTTTATGGGTATACTCACAAAGAAATTACCCAACTTACTATCGACAAAATAAATACACTGCCAGAAAAACAGCTCGAAAGACAAATGAATCGTGCAATGAATAACGAGCGATCATTTTTCAAGATTAAACATAGGTTGAAAAATGGCGAGACGAAAAATGTTGAAGTGCACAGTGGCGAAATAGAATATGAAAACAAGCGGCTCCTTTACTCCATTATTCACGATGCAACACCCATAGAAAAGGCACAACAGGCACTTGTTGAAAGTGAGGCTCGCTACCGCAAAATGATCGACAACATGCACAGCGGCGTGGCGGTATATAAACCCTATACCGATTTGAGCGACTTTGAATTTGTCGATTTTAACAAGGCAGCAGAGCGAATTACGAAAAGTTCGCGTAAGCAAATTATCGGTTCTACACTTATGCAACAATTCCCAAATATGGAGAAATCAGAGCTGTTTAAGGCACTGGTAACATGCGCCAAAACCGGCGAAGATATATTTCTACCGCCACTTTTTTACAAGGATAAACAACGTGAAGGGTGGCGAAAAAACCATATTTACAAGCTTAACACCGGAGAAATAGTAGCCATATTTGAAGATGTGACTCCCGAAGTTATTGCGCGGAAAAAACTCATCGAGGCCAAAAACAAAGCAGAAGAAGCCGACAAATTAAAATCGTCCTTTCTGGCAAATGTAAGCCATGAAATACGTACACCCATGAACGGAATCATGGGCTTTGCACAACGCCTATCGCATCCTGGGCTACTGGAACATAAGCGAAGTTTGTACACACGCATTATTATCGAAAGTAGCAGCCAGTTGTTATCTATTTTGAACGACGTACTCGATATCTCTAAAATTGAAACCGGGCAGGTGGCAGTGAGTCGCCACGTTACAAAGCTTAATGCTATGCTCGATGATTTATATACATTTTACAAAACCAGCACTACACAAAAAGGGCTAAACCTCTTTGTGAAAAAAGCCTTATCAGATTCAGAAGCCACCATTGAAACCGATGAAACCAAACTGCGACAAATCCTTAACAACCTAATTAACAATGCATTAAAATTCACCCCGCAAGGTTATATCGAGTTTGGCTATAAGCACGTCAACAACAATATTGTGTTTTATGTTAAAGATACAGGAATTGGTATCGAAGAAAGTAAACAGAAAAAAATATTTGATCGATTTTCGCAAGTGGGTGCCAATAAATACGAAAATAATGGTACCGGATTGGGTTTAGCCATTTGCAAATCATATGTAGAGCTTATGGGCGGAAGAATTACAATTCAATCGACTTCTGGAAGCGGAACTACATTCAAGTTCGATCATCCATATCAACTCACCCCAAAAGCACCAGCGCACAACACAATAGTAAACGAGCAAGTGCTCCAGAAAAACATGAAACAAACTGATGCACCAACAATATTGATTGCCGAAGATGAGGATCTCAATTTTGCATCGATACGGGAAGAACTTCATGATTTGAACATTGAATTGCTACATGCAAAAAATGAAGCTGAGGCAATTGAAATGGTGAAAGAGTACACCCAAATTGGTTTAGTACTTATGGATATTAAAATGTCTGCAATGAATGGGCTGGAAGCCACACAAAAAATTAAGGATTTGCGGCCTGAGCTACCCATAATTTCCCAAAGCGCCCACTCCATGGCCACGGAAATAAACGAAGCGCTGGCTGCTGTCTGCAACAAGTTTTTGACTAAACCTATTGAGAATAAGAAGTTGATGGGTACACTTTCTGCCTATCTTATCAAAATATAAAACGCTGCATAATGAAGCACATCGGAATTTTTACACTACTATTTTTAATACTGGTATCCTTCCAAAGCAAAACAGCACTACCAAATCATCAAAAAATTGTTGTAGGAGCAGAAATAAGTTACCCCACTTATTGTTTGACCGACTCGTTGGGGAACCCCACAGGATACTCTGTAGAGTTATTTCGCGCTGCTGCAAATGCAGTAAACATCGGTGTGGTTTGGAAAAGCGGAGTTTGGAAAAAATTAAAAAGTGAGCTTGCAAACGGCCAAATCGATGCCCTACCCCTTGTCGGACAAAATGAGGAGCGGGCAAAGGTTTTCGATTTCACACCACCTTATTTAGAACTCTCAGGCTGTATTGTCGTTAATAAAAAAAATAAGCATTTAAGAACCATTGAGCAATTAAATCATAGTTGTATTTTAGTAATGGAGGGCGACAATGCACATGAATACCTGCTTAACCACGCCGTCAAACCTAACTTAAAAACTACTGACACATATATAACAGCACTAAAACTACTGGCATCCGGCGAATGTCAAGCCGTAGTTATGCAGAAACTGCTAGCACATCAATTAATTAACGATTATAACCTTAACAATCTTACTATTAGTAATACGTTGAATGATTTTAGGCGACACTTTTCATTTGCCGTAAAAAAAGGAGATGCGCATTTGCTTGCGCAATTAGAAATTGGATTAAGAATAGTTACTGAAAATGGAACCCAACGACGCCTTGAAAATAAGTGGCTCTCGACCACAAAAGATATAGCATTGCGAAAGAAAACACTGATTGTAGGAGGCGATGCCAGTTATCCCCCCATGGAATATACCGATGAAGATGGAAATCCGGCCGGCTTTAATGTTGACCTCATAAAGGCTGTTGCCCGCGAAGCCGGTCTTGATATTCGTATTCAGCTGGGGCTTTGGAGCAGTGTATGTCATAAACTGGCCAATGGCGAAATTGATATTATTCAGGGTATGCATTATTCGCATGAGCGCGATATTTTGTATGATTATTCTTCTCCTTCAGCGTTTTTGGGGCAAGTAGTTATATGTAGAAATGACACTCAATTGCCTCAAGAACTGGACGACCTGAGAGGGAAAAATATTGTTGTTCAGGAAGAAGATATTAATCATCAGTTTTTATTGCGTAATGGGTTCAATGAAGAATTGAAGACAGTAGCCTCGCAAGAGGTGGCTCTGGAGATGGTAGCTAAAAAAATTTCCGATTATGCCCTTGTTAGCCGTTATACAGCAACCAGTGTTATGAAAAATAAAGATTGGGACTTGCACGCTGGGCATGAGGCGCTTTTCTATTCGGAGAATAGCATTGCAGTACAGGAAGGAAATCACGCTTTGTTGGCAACTCTTTCTGAGGCCTTGCAAGCGCTCAAAGTGTCGGGCGAATATCGGCAAATTTACAACAAACACCTTGGAGTGTACGACGATAAACAGGAGGCAATGAAACGGTTGTACAACCGCATTTACTGGATTATCGGTGTAGCGCTAGCCTTAATTTTTATTGTATTAATATGGATCACGACATTGGGTCGCGAGGTGAATAAACGCACTCAGGAACTACGTCAGGCCAACCACGAGTACGAGTCGCTCAACGAAGAGCTTGTGCAAAATAACGAAGAATTGGAGCGTGCCAAAGAGCATGCCGAGGAATCCGACAAGTTGAAATCGGCCTTTTTAGCCAATATGAGCCACGAAATAAGGACACCCATGAATGGAATTATTGGTTTTGCTGACCTGTTGCAAAAACCAAATTTACCGCCAAAAAAACAAGAGAAGTACAGAGACGTTATTCAATCGTGCGGAAAACAGTTACTCAATATCGTAAACGATGTGTTGGATATATCAAAAATTGAAACTAATCAAATGACCGTTCGATACGATGATGTTGACCTCGAAAAAATAGTTGATAATACAGTGAAGCTACATGTTGGTGCAGCCCGGAAAAGGGGCATCGAAATTAGTACTGTTTGCGAAGTAGTTGATCTACTTAAAACCGACCCAACCAAGTTGACGCAAATTATCAACAACCTGTTGAGTAATGCGGTTAAGTATACAAACAAGGGACGCATAGTTATTTGTTGCGATCAGAATGACGGAAAAGTACATATTTCCGTGGCTGATACAGGAATTGGGATCGAAGAAAAGTTGCAACCCAAAGTATTCGACCGTTTCATACAAGCCGAAACGGGTTACACCCGTAACCACGGCGGCGCCGGTTTGGGGCTTAGTATAACGAAATCGTTTGTTGAACTTTTGGGCGGCACCATCAGGTTTGAATCGATCCCTAATAAAGGAACTACGTTTTTTGTGGAGCTGCCCGTAAAGCCACAATACCCCCGCCAGAATGCAGACTAATTCTTCCGGAATATATTTTTTAGTTAATAAATTCCGATTACTAATTCATTCTGACACAGAAAAAAATGCCAAAATCAACCTGATCCACTCTTGACCAAAGAAAACGGGATTATTTTTCAGCTTTCTCCCTTTAGGACGGGGCAAAAAAAAGAGGAAAAATCAATTCTTGATTGATCTGTCAAAGTAGAACTAATTACAAACATCTAATCTGTTTTACTGCCGTAGGCAAGGTCGCCGGCATCGCCTAAACCGGGAACAATATAGGCTTTAGATGTCAGTTCATCGTCTACTGCGCCAACCCACAGGGTTACTTTTTTATCGCCCAATTTATCAGAAATAAAATCGACACCTTCTTTTGAGGCTATGGCAGTTAAAATATGAGTGTGAGCGGGCTCCCCATTTTTAAGTAATGCTCTGTATGCCAACTCCATACTTAAACCAGTGGCAAGCATAGGATCGGCCAACAATAATACTTTATTACCTAAGCCAGGGCCGGAAAAGTGCTCAAATTCAATATGAAACTTATCTCCTGTTTCGTACTTACGTGATGCCGTTACAAAGGCATTTTCTGCATGATCAAAAACCTGGAGCATTCCTTCATGCATGGGTAAGCCTGCACGTAAAATGGTGGCTAAAACAAGCTTGTCGGCAACAATCGGACTTTGTGTAGTACCAAGTGGAGTTACAACTTCTGTAGAATTATAGGTAAGTCGCTTGCTTATTTCGTAAGCCATAACTGCGCCAATTCGTTTCATGTTTATTCGAAAACGCATACTATCAGCTTGAATTTTATGATCTCTGATCTCGTAAATAAACTGATTAAAAACGGAGTTCTCCTCGCCTAAGTTTATAATCTCCATAATTTCTGATTTTTCCTTGTACAATTATTTTTCTGACTTTAGAAACCAAAACACCTAACTCAAATACATGAAAATTCTCACTACCTAGGTCATATTAATCATGTAAGTGGCTGTGTGGCTTACAACAGTTCAAACCTACACATATTTTTTTTATCATCCATAATTGTTTTTAAAAAAATGCAGATTGAAAAGCAATGTTTTAAACCATGCGAAATGAGTTAAAATGCAACGCAAAAAAAAGCCACCGAGTTTCGGTGGCTATTTTGATTTATTCTGAAAAATTACTACTCAATTACGATTGATTGTGCAGCAAATTTGTCGTTCGATTTAACTGTAACGATATAAAGACCGGAAACAACATTTCCAAGATCAATTTCGCTATTGTTTACAATAACTTCGCTATGAACAACTTGTCCAACGCTGTTAACTACAGTTACTTCATACTCACCGTCAACAGTAATGTTAAAGTTACCGTTCGATGGGTTTGGATAGATAGACAACTGAGCTTTTGCAAAATCGTCCATTCCTACCATAGTAAAATTAATGGTTTCGTTAGCACCGCCTATTGTAAATGACTCCTCAATTGTGCCATAACCAGCAAGTGTAGCAACAAAATCATAAGCTCCGTTTGAAAGATCAACTGAAGCGCTACCATCTACATCAGTGGTAAGTGTTTCAATTACTTCACCATCAAGAGAAATCTCAATAGCAACACCTTCCAGTGCATCGCCGTTGGCATCATCAGTAACGTTTAATGTAGCAGTATACACCATTTCTACAAGAACAACTTGTTCTGTAATTACAGGAGTGCTAGTAACGTCAATTGTACCAGTTGCTTCATAATAACCGTCCATTACTACAGTATAATCATAAGAACCAACTTCCATCATCATAGTAGCTTCACCATTAATGTCGGTAGTATAGTCTGCACCTTCCATTGTAACGGTAGCACCTTCCATCAAGTTGTCAGCTTCGTCTTTTACCACGAAAGTAACTTCCGGTAAAACACCGAATTCAATTTCCATGATTTCGCTTTCGCCACTATCGTAAACGGCTTTAACACCAGCAGTGTAAGTTCCTATTCCAAGACCTTCGAATGTGTAATTTGTTTCTGTTACACCTGAAGCCTCTTCGTTACCATCTAAGTATACAGTATAACCATTAAATGCTTTTGTTTTGGCCACTCCTACAGTAAGATCGTCTACCATGAATACAAATGCATCGTTCGATACACACTGAATTGCAATATAAATATTTTGACCAGCATAAGCCGAAAGGTCATAAGAGAATTCTGTCCACTCAATTGGAGCTTCAATAAATGAACTACCAGAGATTACAGTGAAGTCAGCAGGAGCAGTTCCTGTTGTTGAAACAGCAACATTAAATCTTTCAAGACCATACTGATCAGTGATTGATTTTCCCATGAATGAGAATGCCATTCCGTTAGCAGCAGTAACTTCTGGTGTAATGATCCAGTCATCATTTGCAGGAGTTTGAGCTGCAAAACATGCAAGATATTTGTCGCCACTGTATGGTAACCATGCTGCATCAAGAGCTGGTGTTGCTGTTGATGGGTTAAATATAATGTACGAACCTACATATTCTTGATTAGGGAATGTAACGCCTGTAATTGCATAAGTAGCAGAACCATCTTGGTCAACTTGTGTATAGTCTCCAATATTCTCAAAAATGAAATCTTCGTAGCTTTCGAAATCGTCAGTGAAGCCCATTGCATTGTTCCAGCTAAAGTTAGCTGCGTCTCCATCTTGTGAAACCATTAAACCGAATGGATCCATAATAATTTCGATAAGTTCAATCTCGTATGAACCACCTTCAGTTGTGATATCGATATCGGTAGCAACGTGACTTTCAAATCCATCTAATGTGATAGTGATGTCATATGTACCTCTCCAAACAGCATCAAATGCAGCACCGTCTGCGTCAGCAGTCATTGTATAAACATGTTCCGCATCACCATCCTGATTTGTGAGCGTTACTAAAGCGCCTGTAGCATCATCAGTTGCATTGGTTGTAATACTAACAGTAAATGGAACTGTCATATCTTTTTCCAATACATTTGTTAATCTGGCGTCTGAAGTTACATCATTCGTGTAGTTTGCTACAACAGCATACTGGTATAAACCAAAATCGAGGTCTGTCCAGGTTGCATCGGTATAAGTAGTTTCAGTAACCGCAGTTGCAAGTTCTGTCCAATCAACCATTTCAGTACCTTCAGCAAAACGATAAACTGTATAATCGATTAATGCTTTTTCGGTATTACCATTGAAGGTATATACAGGGGCATCAGTTTGAACAGGCTCATTTGAGATTAGCTCAAGATCTGATTGAGTAGAGCGTGCTTTTCCGTAAGCAAACGAAGGAGCAGTTGTTTTACCCATATCGTAACCATAAGCACGAACCATAAAGTTATTATTCAACGTAGGATCACCAAGTGTTTCAACGGCGGCAAATTCTCCTCCAGTATAATCACCTGAGAAATATTGAGTATTCTCAATAAATGGAAAATCGTCATCAGGAGTAGTTGTGCCTATACCTAAGAAACCAGCATAACTTACACCCACCATAAATCCGTTAGGAGCGTCAATAGCTTCTTCCAATGTTAACGTATTCCATTCATTATCTAAATTTTCAACAGCCATAGCTGAGTATAATACAGTGCTCGTAGGTTGTCCACTCTCATCAAGATCGAAAATGAAAACATTAACGGTCGAATGAGGACCTCCTTCAGCTGTAGTATACCAGCTAACTTCCTGAAGTTGTGCATTTACACGATGCACAGAACCCAACACTGTATTGTCGGTTCCAGTAGATGATCCCAGCTGACCAGTTTGAACACCATTGTCATATAAAAACTCAACAGGTACTAATGTACCAGGCTCAGTCCACGATAACTCAGCCGCATCGTTAACAACTTCAGCCGTAAGGTTAACTACCGGATAAGCAATTTCTTCTACGATGAATTCCAGACCTACAACATCAACATCATTTACTGTAACTGTAGTTGTGTAAGTTGAATATCCTTCGTAATCAACAGTAACGTAGTAATCGCGTCCACTTCCATAAACACCTTCAATAGTAAATTCACCATTTACACCAGTTGTAGATGTATATGTATCGTAACCTTCGAATAAAATCTCGGCTCCTTCAACGCCCATTTCAGTATCGCTGGCAATTACAGTACCCGAAACTGAATAGGTTGGGATTGGATCGATAGTAGCATCAGCAACAACTGTTTCGTCGCCAATTACTTCCACATCATTAACTAATGTATTTTCGTATCCGTGTTTACTCAGTTCTAAGTTGTACATCCCTTCCAAGAGGTATGGGAAACCATAATCTCCGTTGGCATCAGTCATTGTACTGCTAAATGCATCAACAATTTGAACTTTTACGCCTTCAACAGCATCGCCACCTGAAGTTACATTACCTTCAAGAGCTCCAAGACCTTCCGTAGAGAAGAAAATGGTTGTATTGGGAGTCCAGCTGATAGCAGCTCCATCAGTTCCTTCTAGTGAAGAATCGAATTCTGTATCGGAACTGGCTCTTCTTGTGCAATTTGATTCAGCAATCTCTGTTCCATAGAATTTATCGCTTGACGAGAAATACTCATCTTCCCAAACTCTATAGGTATAAATAACAAGATTTCCACCACCATAAATGTAAGGCTCATTAAGTTGAATTGGGATTACATTTTGTCCGGCAGGTAATTCAATTACTCCGTCATAAACCGGAGTTAACGTTGAAGGATCGACCCAACCTTCTGAAAGGTCAGCTTGAGTAGTTTCTCCGATCCAAATTTTCACAGATTTTCCTGCAGATAAATCAGTTGCAAAATTATTTTCATATGCAATCGAAAGAATAGCACCACCACTAATTCCTAATTGGTCAGGAGTATAAATGGTTTGTGATGCACTGTTTTTGTAGTAAAAATCGAAAGGAACACGTGATGGAGGGAATGTTTCGTCTGTTCCAACTTGTGCTACATGAGTTCCTTCTGCCATTACCTCAACTTCAATTGTTCCGGTAGCGTTGTTGGCCATGTTTTCATCAGCTGTAAAGTTCACATAACCATGTACAGTAACGATACCTGCAGCTGTTGGAGTCCAGGCAACATCAATTGTAGCTTCTTCGTTCGAAGCCAAGTCAACTCCAGCGGCTGTACCTAAAACATTCTCATCGACATCTAATAACTGAATATCGTAGTCAGCGCCAACAACAGTTTCAGTACCCATGTTTTTCACACTAATACCAAATGTTTTTTCGGTATTTGCAGTGGCAAATGGAGCACCTTGGATTCCGGTAGCTGCAAGGTTATTACCAACCAACGTAAAACACTCAACTGTAGCAGTCCAACCCGGCTTTGTTACTGAACCATCAGAAGTAAAATGGAACGTAAGTGCACCTTCTGCGTTTGATCCAATAAAGGGCTCCGTAGGCATAGTTGAACCAGTTAGTTCAGCAAGAAGCTCGCCATCGGTGCTGCTACCATTATACACGTACAGATAATCGTAATTATTCTCGATATCCATCATTGTGAATGTTACCATAATCTGAGCACCGTCTGTTTCAGGCAACAGTGTAAGAGTAAGGTCTGCATCGCTTTGATACTCTCCATCGGCTCCACCTGTGTCGTAAAACATACCGTCACAGGTAGTAACCGTTCCTGTTTGCATCAAAATGTCTTCCTTCGACACATTCGGATGTGTTTGCACTTTAGGCGTCTGCATCTCTAATACCTCAGCAGCCTGCTTTTCAGCGTGCATTTTTGCTAGCGTTTCCGCGTCGTAATTCTGGGCTGATAAGCCTACAAATACGAGCAACGAAAGAGCAAGTAGTGTGAATTTTCTCATAGTAAATTGAATTTTTAATTAGAAATAAGATTGTATTAATCCCAAAGATAATAAAAAATATTGGAAGCAATAATTCATCTATTTCAAATATATTTTTTACTGCGAAATAATTCGCACAAAAAAAGCACGTAAACGCCTTTATTATTGGGCGGTCACGTGCTAAATTTTCATGTTAATGTATATTGTTTACATGTGGTGCAGGTAGTTTAGCACCAGCTTGGCTATTTCTTTTTCTTTGCCATACAACCGCTCACTCAGGTCTTTATCTTCGTATGCTTTTAAGTCATCAATAAATCGATCGATAACTCCTTCGGGGAAAATGCCGTCTTCCTCGAATGCAGCCCTGTTTTTCTCAAGTGCTTCGGCCGATTCGTAACAAGAAGTAGGTAACCCTTCAAGCCCTTTCAACTTATCTTTATGTTCGTGGTCGAAGATATTAACATCCATGTAAAGCTTTTTAGCGAGTTCAAGGCTTGATTCGGACTGTAATCCATGGAGCGCTGCTACAATAATTCCTGCAACAAAGTGGTGCAAATCAGCTGATCCATCGCCCGATCGTAATTCTACGGTTTGTTTTATTTCGTTAATGGAATGAAGCGATTTATCTTGTGGGTTTTCCAGCGCAGCCATTTTATTGGCTTCTCCTAACCATCCTAGTGGGACACGAACAAGAACCGAACGGTTACGATCGCCCCAGCATATATTTGTTGGTGCCTCCTGATGTGGAACAAGGCGCAAGTACGATGTTGGAATTGTGTTACCAAAGGCTGTAAGCGGTGCAGCCAGCTCCAAAATTCCGGCAATCATTTTCCGGGCATCGTCACTAAGCTTACCGTCAGCAATCATCATGTTTTTACCATCCTTTTCGAGCATCATGTGAATATGAAGCCCGCTACCTGCTTTACCTACGGTAATTTTTGGTGCAAAACTCAATAATAAACCATAATCGTCGGCAAGCATACGAAGAACCCATTTTGCAATAACAAGCTGGTCAACAGCCTCTTCTGCCTCTACTGGCAAGAATTCAATTTCTTGCTGCTCGTAAATATTTTCGTCGTCGGTAAAGTTTCCAACTTCGGAGTGTCCATATTTAATTTTACCTCCTGTCATAGCAATTAAACGCATGGCCTCATCTTTAAAGCTCTGACAATTGCTAAATGGTCCTGATTCATGATAACCGGCCTGATCGCGTGCAGGGTATTGGTTGCCATAATCTTTTGGCATAATTAAATAGTATTCCAGTTCGCCCATGGCACGGAATGTATACCCGGTTTTTTGCTTGAATGCCTTGTGAGCTTTTTTAAGGATGTAGCCAGGTGAGCTTTCTAAAGGCTGCCCTTCGTTGGTGTAAAACTCACATAAAATATCGATAGCGGGTCGCTCGCTGAACGGGTTTACAAATGTAGTTTTATAACGTGGAACCACATATAAATCTGAAGAGCCTGCTTCTACAAATGAGAAAAGCGAGCTTCCATCAACGCGCTCTCCTGAAGATAGAATAGAGTCAAGATGCTCCCTTCCTGTAATTACAAAAGTGAGTGTTTTCAGGCGGCCGTCTTCTGCAAGATAGCGAAAATTGATCATTTCAATATCGTTATCTTCTACAAACTGAATAATATCGTTTTTTGTGAATTCGCATGCTGGCTTTTGCAAGTACTGAACCAGCTTATTAGGATTCAATGAAATTTCGCAATCTCTCATAATTAAAACTTTTAATAATTTATCCAAAAATAGCAGAGAGTTCTGTAATAACCAATTGAAAGTCGAAAAATTAGCAATAAAAATGCTGCATAACAGCAGGTTTATTGCGTTCCCTTAAGCATAGGAACAAAGGAGAAATTGCCAAACTTTTCGTATTTCAAGCTTCCATTCTCGAGGCGTGTTATACGGTTCATTACTTGGTTCTTTTTGTCGTTGAGTGGAACAACCATGATTCCCCCAATACTAAGCTGATCAACTAGTTGTTCGGGCACAAAAGGTGCTCCGCAGGTAATAATTATTCTATTAAATGGTGCGTAAGATGCTTTTCCATCAAACCCATCGCCATAAAAAAAGTTTATATTTTTGTAGCCCATAAGGGCAATGGTTTGCTGCGACTTACGGAAAAGTTCACGTTGACGCTCAATGGTAAAAACCCGTGTACGAAGCGCAGCCAAAATAGCTGCCTGATAACCAGACCCGGTGCCAATTTCCAATACCTTATCGCCGGGTTGCACGTCGAGCAACTGTGTTTGGAAAGCTACGGTAAATGGTTGCGAGATGGTTTGTCCGGCACCAATGGGGAATGGTTTATCGGCGTAAGCCTGATCAGTAAATACAGAATCGAAAAAATAGTGGCGAGGTACGGTTTCAATAGCTTTCAATACCTTTTCACTTGTAATTCCCTTGCCGGCTATCTCTTGCACCAATCGGTTGCGCAATCCTTTATGCCTGAATGTATCTTCCATAACGTAGTTAAAGTTAGTGTTAAAAGTAAGCATTTTTCAAGGCAGCCAAAATCCGTAAGTAGAAAAACTATAATTTACGATCTGCTTAAGGATCCGACTAGGCAAATCACCCTGTTTGAGCTCATCGTTTCACTCAAGCAAGTGATTTTCTAAGTCGGGGTTAACCCAATTCCACAAACATTTTAAACATAAAAAAATAAATGCTGGCGGAATTCGGGAGGCACAAAAAAACCGACATGTGTCGGTTTTTCTCTGTTGATGGTTCGTTCTTCTTTATATGAATATCCGTTTTTTTTATTCCGGGAAATACCCTTTCATAATGCCCCCCTTAGAGTTTTTTACGAAAAGAATTATCTCATCGCGTTCTTTGCTGGCCGGCATTTCCGCTTCTACGAATTTTACAGCATCGGTATTGTTCATACCTTTAAGATAAATAATTCGATAGATATCTTGTATTTCCTGAATTTTTTCGTTTCCAAATTTTCTACGCCTCAAACCAATTGAGTTAACTCCTGCGTAAGAGATCGGATTTCGGGCAGCCTTTACATAGGGGGGAATATCCTTACCAATGAGTGATCCACCGGAAACCATAACGTGCGTCCCGATGTGACAAAACTGATGCACTGCTGACATTCCTCCGATAATGGCAAAATCGTCAATTTCTACCTCTCCGGCTAATTGAGTGCTATTTGCAATAATAATATTGTTAGCCAAAATACAATCGTGTGCCACATGCGTGTACGCCATCAATAAGTTGTTACTACCCACTACGGTTTTACCTTTTGCGCTGGTACCTCTGTTAATGGTAACACATTCCCTAATTGTATTGTTATCGCCTATTTCAACTGTCGTTTTCTCTCCCTGAAATTTTAAATCTTGTGGAATTGCGCCAATAACAGCACCCGGAAATATCTTATTGTTTTTACCTATGGTGGTGCCTTCCATAATGTTTACATTGGATCCAACCCATGTTCCATCGCCAATTACCACATTTTTTTCAATGGTTGTAAAAGGCGAAATCGTAACGTTTTGACCGATTTTTGCGTCCGGATGAATGTTCGTCAGGTTTGTACTCATGCTTTATTGGTTAATTATTTTTTACTTTCGAAATTTGTGCCATTAGCTCGGCTTCCATAACAACAGTATCGCCTACCCATGCTTTCCCCTTCATGTGAGCCAGCCCTCTGCGAATTGGGGTAACCAGCTCAAGGTGGAAGATGAGCGTATCGCCGGGAACGACCATTTTCTTGAATTTTACTCCATCGATTTTGAGGAAGTACGTTAGGTAATTTTCAGGATCTTCTACGGTATTGAGTACCAAAATTCCCCCAACCTGAGCCATAGCTTCAATTTGGAGTACTCCGGGCATAACAGGAGATCCGGGGAAATGTCCAACAAAAAACGGCTCATTCATGGTAACATTCTTAACTCCTGTAACACACTGTTGGTCGAGGTGAATAATTTTATCGACCAACAAAAATGGCGGACGATGTGGCAATGTTTCCTGAATTCTTACAACATCGTAAACTGGTGCTATTGCGGGATTATAAACCGGAGCATCTAATTTCTTTCGGTTCTTCTTTATTTCGTTGCGAATAATTTTCGCTACTTCGGTATTGGCAAAGTGTCCGGGGCGTTTAGCAATTACTTTTCCTTTTATGGGTCTTCCAATTAAGTAGAAATCGCCAACCAAATCGAGTAGTTTGTGACGCGCCGGTTCGTTGGGGTATTTTAAGTCGAGGTTGTTCAAGTACCCTTCTTTTACTTCGATGGATGGTTTATTGAATAACCCTGCCAAACGATCCACGTCTGCTTGTGGCACTTCATGCTCGACAACAACAATTGCATTATCGAGACTGCCTCCTTTAATTAAATTATTATTGAACAAAAACTCCAGCTCGTGCCAAAAAGCAAATGTGCGGGCTTCGCAGTAGTTTTCTGCAAACTCCTCAATATTGGGCATGCTGGCATATTGGTGTCCAAGTACTTTGGAATTATACTCAATCATCACATCAACACTAAAATGGTCGTCGGGATAAATGGCTATTTCAATTCCTTTATCAGGTACCGAAAACTCAATTTTCTCTTTTACCACAAAGTACTGACGCTCTTCCTTTTGCTCTTCGATGCCTGTTTCTTTAATCTTTTTAATAAAAAAGACAGAACTACCATCCATAATTGGAATTTCATCGGCATCCAATTCAATCAATACATTATCGATTTTCATTCCGTGCAAAGCAGCCATCAGGTGCTCAATGGTATGAATGGTGATATCGTTTTTGCTGATAGTTGTTCCCCGCGATGTATCTACAACATTATCGGCCAGGGCAGGCACTCGATTTTCTTTATCAATATCTGACCGGCTAAAAACCACGCCGTGATTATCGGGAGCCGGATGCACTACCATTGTAACCTGGTGACCTGTGTGTATTCCTAATCCCTTGAATGTTACACTTTCTTTCAACGTATGTTGTAATTCCTTCATATCCTCATCTTTACAAAATAGCACAAAAATATAGATTATCCTGAAGTTTACGCACATATGACAAGATATTTTTTTCAATTGCAGTAATAAAAGCCTAAACCGCTCTTTTCTTAGATGCTAACAGAAAAAAAAGGTGAAAAATGGAATTGGTTTCGGAAAAAACCTTTCTTTCGGGGTTAAATAATTTGTACAATTTTACAATGAAAGAAATTTGCATTTGGGAAGCATCAGAAAACAACCTGAAAAACATTGATGTTACGATTCCTTACAATAAACTTACCGTAATTACCGGGCTTTCAGGAAGCGGGAAAAGTAGTTTGGTGCGTGATGTAATTCAACGCGAAGGTCAACGAATGTATTTGGAAACCTTCTCGGCTTACACTCGGTCAAAGTTGGGGAAAATACGTCCGGCAAAAGTTCGCCATATCGATGGAATGTTGCCCGTAATTAGTGTTGGGCAAACACATGTGCAAGCCAACCGACGATCGACAGCCGGCACGTTTAGTGAAATATCTCCCTTGCTTCGTCAGTTATTTTCACGCTTCAACGATCAGCAATTTAAACTCAACCGAAACGAATTTTCTTTCAATTCGGAGAAAGGATGGTGTCCACATTGCAAAGGGCTGGGACTGGAAGAGTATATTGATACAGAAAAACTCATTGCCAACCCGGAAAAATCGCTTCGCGATGGTGCATTAGTCATAACATTACCCGGTGGATATACCATTTACTCGCAAGTTACAATTGATGAATTACAAAAAGTCTGTAGCAGCGAAGGCTTTAACGTTGATGTTCCATGGAGACAATTAACGACACATCAGAGAAATATAATTTTGTACGGAAGCAAAAAGGTAAAAGTGTTATACGGAAAGCATTCGCTTGAATCGCGCATGAAGTGGACAGGTATGACTGCTCGTCCGCGCGATGAAAGCTATTACAGAGGAATTGTACCTGTCATGCAGGAAATATTAACCCGCGACAGGAATGATAATATTTTGCGATTTGTATCTGCCCGAACGTGTCCAGCTTGCGATGGAACCCGATTAAAAAAAGAAAGCAGAAAAGTTACATGGTATGGGGAAACAATTTATGAATACGAACGAATGCCATTTTCTGTGTTATTAGACGAACTAGGGGCGTTGAAAATAACTCAAAAAGGCGAACAACAGTTGATTACTGCGCTAACTCACCACCTGGAACAATTGGTGAAGTTAAGTGTGGGACACATATCGGCAAATCGGCTTAGCGAAACCTTATCGCAGGGTGAACTCCGCCGCATGCGCCTCTCTCAGCTTTTGCACAACGGTCTGGCGGGCGTCTTGTACCTTTTCGATGAACCATCGATTGGACTACACCCCCGTGATGTGGGAACGCTTATTCAAATGATGTACCGTCTTGTAAACCAAGGAAACACAGTTGTTGTGGTTGAACACAACGAGGCGATAATACACTCGGCACAACACCTAGTAGAGTTAGGCCCTGGTGCCGGAACAAACGGTGGGAACGTACTATTCTCAGGTACTCCGCAACAGCTTTTTAAAGAAAAACCGGATAATAGCCCCACGGCCACCATCAAAGATTCTATCATTAATAAAAAAACCACTGCACCTAAAGAAACGTTTACGGTATTCATTAAACAGTATCACAACATCACTAACCAAAAATTTGTGTTTGCCACAGAGAGTTTGAATGTAATAACTGGCGTTTCGGGTGCAGGAAAAAGCACATTAATGACGCATGGCCTGATGCATAATGAGCAGTTTGGGCAAATTGTTTTTATTAACCAAAAACCAATTGGCAGAACCTCGCGAAGTAACCCCGCCACTTATACGGGGCTTTTTGATGAGCTACGTAAGCAATTTGCCAAAACTGAAACTGCACAAATAAAGAAACTGAAAGCCGGGCACTTCTCTTTCAACAACAAACAAGGTCAATGCGAAGCATGCAAAGGAACAGGTGTAGAAAAAACCGGGATGCATATTTTCGAAGATATGGTGCAAACATGTTCTGTATGCAGCGGATCCAGATACAAGACTGAAATACTGGAAGTTACCCTTCGCGGAAAAACGATTGAAGATATTTTAAAAATGACCGTTAATGAAGGGGCGGCATTTTTTGAAGACGATAAAAAACTAATGCCATATGTCGAAGCGATGCAAAAACTTGGGCTGGGATACTTGCATTTGGGACAGTCGTCAACCACTCTGTCGGGCGGCGAAGCGCAACGCATCAAGCTGGCGTCGCACCTACACCATAGCAACCAGGAAAAATGCTTGTACCTGCTCGATGAACCCACAACTGGATTACACGCAGCCGATATTCACATGCTGCTTACCGCATTGCGATCATTCACTCAAAACGGGCATACACTCGTAGTGATTGAACACGACGCACAAATGATAAATGCCGCAGACTGGATTGTAGATATTGGCCCTGAAGGCGGTCAAAAAGGCGGACAAGGCCTGTTTAACGGAACCGCAAATGATTTTTTTAAAAGACATACATCAGTAACAACCAAATGGCTCCGGTCAACGCCTGAAATTCCACCGTTAGACAATCAATCATCCAGCATGGAGAGTGTTAATTTACAGGGAATTAACACACACAATCTACAAAACATCGACCTAAGTATTTCAATGGGCAGTTTTGTAGCTTTTACAGGCGTATCTGGTAGTGGAAAAACATCGCTCCTGCTCAATACCTTACATGCCGAAGGCCAGCGCCTGTTTACCGAAAACCTGAGCTCATTCCGCAGACTGCAAATTCAATTTACCAGCGGGGCTAATGTGCAAAAAATTGTGCGAATGCAACCTACAGTTGCAGTGGAGGCAGACATTCAACGACCTGACATCACTGCAACTGTGGCTTCGCTCAGCGGGGTTTACGACCTTTTGCGTTTGCTTTATGCCCGATTTGCAACCAATTCCACGGTGAAAAAACTCACTGCAGCCGACTTTTCGCTGGAAAATAAGTATTCTGTTTGTCCGCGGTGCGAAGGTGCCGGATTTGAGAAAAAATGCGCCACTGAAAAACTCATACAATTTGCTGAAAAGCCATTACTCAAAGGTGCGCTGACCAGCCACAAAACAATAGCCTATTTTACAGGTGTTGAGAACAAATACGGTTGGTTACTGCATGCTGTGGCCGAAAAACACAACATTAATTTGGAACTTCCATGGGAAGCCCTTTCCGAAATAGCCAAAAATATACTGCTCTACGGAACCGGCAACCAATTGTACGAAGTGCAGTGGGAATTTAAACGAAAAAATAATGTGGGAACCCACACTTTTACAAGTCCATGGAGTGGTTTATGCTCCCTAATCGAAGAAGAATATCGTATGCATTACCCATCGGCACGGGGCAAGCACGCTCTTGAAATTATGAACGACGAAAAGTGCTCGCAGTGTTCGGGAGCCCGGCTCAATGCAGATAAGCTTCAACACACTTTTGCAGGTAAAAACATGAGCGAAATTCTTTCGTTAAGCGTACAAGAACTGCTAAACCTCACTAATTCGAGTGTTTTTGATGCAATTTCTCCGGCCTTGAAAAAGCAATTGCAAGAAAAACTGGGTTTTCTATCCAAAGCACAAATTGGTTACTTGCCATTAAATCGCCCTGCCCGATATTTGTCGACAGGAGAATTAAAATGGATAAAACTAAATAGCATTTTATCGGGAAACCTCAGCGGCATGTGTATTATACTCGACGAACCAGCAGCGGGCTTACCCGCCAGTGCGCAAACGCTTTTGGTTGATATCCTAAGAAGCAGTTGCAAAAATGGCAACACCATTCTGGTAAGCACGCACCACAAGGAATTACTACTCGCAGCAGACCGGATTATTGAGCTCGGTCCCGGGCCTGGTAAAGCAGGAGGAAAAATTATAGCCGATATTACTCCCAACCAATTAAACAATTATAAAAACCTGGTGGCTAATGATGTAGTGAAAAATGTTTCGCCGACGCACGAAAAAATATTCGACGAAACGAGCAAAAATCAAATTCAAGAAATACAAACGGCCAATATCTATGAAAATGCAATACATATTATAACCGGTGCTAGCGGAAGCGGGAAAACGCAATTGCTCAATAAAATTGCAGCGGAAGCAAAAAAACTTGAACACCACACACTTATTATGGCAAATACTAAGTTGCCTTCGGGCAATTCGCATAGCACAATAGCCACGCGAACCGGTTTGCTCAACGATTTAAAAACGGTTTTTGCCGGTGTGCCGGATGCCGCTTCATTTAAGGCTGCCGATTTTAGTTTCAACAACAAAACCGGGCAATGTGCTACTTGCAAAGGAACCGGAACCATTAAAACCACGCTGGATTTTTTACCCGATGTGATAGAAACATGCTCTGAATGTAGCGGATCGCGCTATAATGAAGCAATTCTTTCTGTGCAATACAACGGAAAAAACATAGGTCAGTGGCTGCAAGTAACCATAGAAGAGTTAATTAATGAACCATTTTGGACGGAAAAGAGTAATAAAATGCTTCGTTTCTTGATGGACTCCGGCTTGAGTTACCTCACATTGGGACGTAACATAAGCACATTATCATTTGGGGAACGGAGGCGATTGGCGCTGGCCGAACAATTGGCAACGCTAAAAACACGAAAAGCCATTATTTGTATCGATAATGCAACACTGGGGCTCGATCCAAGAAGTTTTACAGCACAAGTGGCTCTGTTCGAATCATTAGCAAAAAAGGGTCATACCATTATAATTACCGATGCGGAAAATCGTGCAGGCGCATTTTCAAACGTTGTACGCATTTCGCTATAACCAAATTTGAACACTACTCGATATTTATAAACTCCGGGTTAACTTTGTTGATGACCTCGCCGTTCATGAAAACAGATCACTTATGCGATAAGTGGGGAAATTTCTTTCAAATGTGATTTAAAAACGATAAATTGGCTGCTCCGAAACATTTACGACAACTAAACTAGGCTGCGACTTTGATTAAGAAAAAAAACATAGAATGTAAGAACTGTGCATTAAAATCTTCATTACTTTTTGAAAGTCTGAATGAGGAGGAGTATACGATGCTTAATTACGATAAAAACTGCCAGATTTATAAGCGTGGCGATTTTATATTTCATGAGGGCAATCATGCCATCGGCTTTTACTGTGTTAATGAAGGGATAATAAAACTCTATAAAACCGGAATTGAAGGTCGCGAACAAATTATTACATTCGCAAAAGAAGGCGATATTATTGGATACCGATCAGTATTAAGCAAAGAATCGTTTTGCACAACAGCAAAAGTAATTAGCGATGCCTACCTATGCTTTATTCCTGCACAACGCCTTTTTAAACTGGTAGAAAGCAATGCCAATTTCAGTCTGAAACTCATTCAGCAAGCCTGCAAAGAACTAGAAGTAGCCAATAAATACATTACCGACATTGCCCAAAAAACAATTAAAGAACGAATGGCTGAAGTGCTACTCAAACTGCACGACGAGTTTAATGTGAACACCGAAGGATATTTAAACATTCCATTAACCCGTGAAGAACTGGCCAATTTGGTAGGTACGGCAACAGAGTCGGTCATTCGAATGCTATCGCTGTTTAAGTCTGGTGGTTTAATTGAGCTTAAAGGCCGGAAAATAAAGATTCTGCAAGCCGACGAGCTTAAACGCATTTCTGAGCAACTCTAACATTATGTGGGAATTCCATTTTAAAAGAGAAAGCCGCAACCACCGAAATAAATCCAATAATTGAAATGTTTTCCAATAATGAATAATCACGATGTGCGGCTTTTCTCGTTTATCTAGCCTGCCTGGGAAAGCTAAAAAATAACGTATTATTCCTTACCCAGCACTTGTTTTACAATGCGGGTAATGTATTTACCAATAATATCGAACTCAATATTTACAATTGAGCCTTCTTTATAGGTATGGAATACTGTATGTTCGTACGTGTACGGAATTACAGCAACCTGAAAGGTGCGTTCGCGACTATTGACTACAGTCATGCTTACCCCGTCGATTGATACAGATCCTTTTTCAACCGTAACGTTGTCGCCTTTGGGCTCATACTTAAATGTAAGATACCAACTTCCGTCGGCTTCTTCAACGCCGGTAACAGTAGCAGTTTGGTCTACGTGCCCCTGCACCATGTGTCCATCAAGGCGTCCATCGGCTTTCACCGAGCGCTCCAGGTTTACCACATCGCCGGGCGACAATTGCCCCAAACTACTTTTCACAAGTGTTTCTTTTACGGCTGTAACCGTATAGTCGTTATCGGTTTTACGCACAACGGTTAAGCATACACCATTATGCGAAATACTCTGGTCAATAGCCAGTTCGTTTACAAACGAGCATGCGATGGTAATATCAACATTCTCTTTGTCTTTTTCGATACTTACTACTTTACCGGTTTCTTCAACAATTCCTGAAAACATAAGCTTCGGAGTTTTAATTAAAATTCAAGGAACGAAATTAACGAAACCGAACCATATTTCATATTTAGTGCCCACAATTTTGGAAATATTTTTCACACAGACCGGTAAATGTGCAACCAAATGAGAGCGTCATTGGAAAAAAACAAGATAGTTAAATTAAAAACGTAAATTTGTTTCGTATAATTATTACTTTTACCATAGAAACTTAAAAAAATAAAAATTATGAAAAAACTATTATTCCTGATAGCTGTAATGCTAATTGCACAAGCATCATTCTCCCAAATTTTTTCGTGGGGTATAAAAGGTGGTGTGAATTCCACAAAAATTACTTTTGATGATTTTAATGTTGGAGATCCAACCATTAGTATTGACTATGATTATTTAGCAGAGCATCCAGAAGCAGTTGAATTTGATGATGAAAACAATGTCACTTATATAGATCCTCAGGCATTTACTGTCTCTGGTATGGGCGTTGAGTTTTCTCCATCATCGTATGAAATGGGTTATCATTTTGGTGGTTTTGCTCGCATAAAACTACTTGGCTTGTTCATTCAGCCCGAATTGCTGTTTTCTCATGCTGAGGCGAGTATCAATGTAATGGAGCCTGATCTTAACAGTGTAAAAGAATCAACAGCTACAATCAATTATAACAAGTTTGATGTGCCTGTGATGATAGGCATAAAATTAGGCCCGGCAAGGTTAAATATGGGTCCCGTGGCAACATTTAACCTTAGTCCAAATGTAGAAGGTGCAAAAGGCGAAGTAAACGATGTATTGAATGACTTTACCGAAGTTACAAATTTGGCAACATTTGGTGGACAGCTAGGTGTTGGTCTCGACATTCTTAAAAAAGTTACGCTTGATGTACGCTACGAATTCCCACTAAGTAAACTGGGTGATGATGTTACAATTGGAGAAAACACATTCTCTACCGACCAGCGTCAATCACAATTTATTGGCAGTATCGGCTGGATGTTTTAATACCACTTCTGAATTAAAAAATATAACCCGGGGATAGCTCTCCGGGTTTTTTGTTTTTAAAGAGCTGCAATGAATGGCTCCACTTTGCCCATGTCGGGACATTTTGCAAGCATTGTTTCAACTGTTTGCTGCAAAACCGGATGTTTATACTGTGGCATAATTTCGTGTAACGGCATAAGAGTAAACCTCCGCTCATGGAGGCGTGGGTGAGGTATTGTTAAATCAGCGGTCTCAATTATTTGGTTATTGAAAAAAAGGATGTCCAGATCAAGGGTGCGGGCTGCGTAACCAGAGGTCGGGATCCTTTTTCGCCCGGCTTTTTTTTCTATTACCTGCAATAACTGAAGCAACTGATCTGAAGAGAGTTCTGTTTCAACAATTAATACCTGATTTACAAATGCCGATGACTCAAAACCCCATGCTTCCGACTCATATAGCGCGCTTGCCTTAAGAATAGAAGCCCCTGCCTGCAAAAGCTCTAACTGAGCAAAAGTAAGATACTCAACACGATTTCCAAGATTAGAACCGGAGAGCAATACCGCACTATTAATTACCTTATTATGAAACATGAGCAACCAAATTTAGCATTACGAAAGGGCAAAAATAGCACCAAATTCCTATTTGTCCAAAATTGATGGTAAATCTTGTCAACTATAGTCAAAACAACGTACGAAAATGCTTGTCAACACACGAATCGTACATCGCCATAATTAAAGCAAGAACGTACTATAGCATTCCCTTCAGTTTTTAAAACCAATGTAAGCCAACTATTCTTATGCGTTATTCATCATATTTTCATAAATTTGTGTTTTTATAACCTTTAAAATCTATACCTATGAAGAATTTCCTGAAGTATTTTCTGGCCTCATTTTTGGCATTTCTCATTGCCTTGGTGGTGGGAGTATTGATACTGGCCGGATCGATTGGTTCAATGTTCGATAGCGAAAAAGTAGTTGAAGTAAAACCCAACAGCATCTTAAAAATTACGCTTGACAAACCTATTGTTGATCGCGCCCCGAATAATCCGTTTGCAAACTTCAACTTCGGTGCATTTACACCAGAGTCATCAATGAGTTTGAATCAAATTCTAAAAAACATTGATCGCGCCGAAAAAGACGAAAACATTAAAGGTATTTTGCTCTATATGACGAATGTATCCGCTGGTTCTGCTACGCTTTCAGAAATTAGAAATGCATTGGAGAAGTTTAAATCGAGCGAAAAGTTTATTATTAGTTACGCCGACTATTATACACAAAACTCCTACTTTTTAGCCTCTGTAGCCAATGAAGTATATGTAAACCCGGAAGGAATGGCCGGCTTACAGGGCTATGCAGCACAAGTAATGTTTTTCAAAAAAACCCTTGATAAACTTGGAATTGAACCACAAGTTATTCGCCACGGGAAATACAAAAGTGCCGTAGAGCCATTTTTAGGGAATAAGATGAGTGAAGCCAACCGGGAACAAATACAAGAGTATCTCGGATCGATGTGGAGCGAGTTACTACTGAAAGTGGGCGACTCCCGCACCATTACTGTAGAAAAGTTGCAACGCATAGCTGACGAAATGCTGGTTACAAACAGCGACGAAGCTGTTGATCACAACCTGATTGACGGAACACGCTACTACGATCAGATCCTTGCTGAACTAAAAACGAAGGTAGGACTGGAAGAAAACAAAGAGCTTACATTTGTTTCACTTGGAAATTACACCCACGCGCCAAAACCTCCAAAAGACAAACTTTTAGCCAATTCAGGTAAAATAGCAGTTGTATATGCACAAGGAGAAATTGGTTCAGGTAAAGGTAACGATACAGAGATGGGAACAGAAAACATTGCAAAAGCACTACGTTCGGCAAGAAAAGACGATAAGGTGAAAGCAGTAGTACTGCGCGTTAACAGTCCTGGAGGCAGCGCCCTCACCTCAGAGGTTATTCTACGTGAAGTTCAGCTTACCGCAGAAGTTAAACCCGTTATTGCCTCCATGGGCAATGTAGCCGCCAGTGGTGGCTACTACATAAGCTGCCTTGCCGATACCATTGTGGCAAGCCCAAATACCATAACCGGATCGATTGGCGTTTTTGGTCTGCTTTTTCAGGCTCAAGAGCTTATAGAAGAAAAAATCGGCATCAACGTAGAAACAGTAAGCACAGCAAAACATGCCGACTTAGGTTCGATGTTCAGACCACTTACAACTGACGAACGTGCAATGATTAAGCGCTCCATAGAAGATGTGTACGAAACATTTATAAGCCATGTGGCCGAAGGCCGCGGAATGACTAAAGAGCAAGTAGATGAAGTGGGACAAGGTCGTGTGTGGAGTGGTCGCGATGCACAACGCCTGGGATTAGTAGATGTAATGGGTGGATTAACCGATGCCATTCAAATTGCAGCTCAACGTGCAGGAATGGAAGACTACACCATAAAAGAACTTCCCAAACAAAAAGATCCTATTCAGCAAATGCTGGAAGAGTTTGGAGCGGCAACTTCGGTTAGAGAATTATTCTTCAATAATATGAAGTTAAACCCTTATTTAGAGCACCTCGAAAAACTCACAAAAATGGAAGGCGTACAAATGCGTTTACCATACGACATTGAAATAAAATAGACAAAAAGAGATTCTATTACAGAGGCGCAGAGACGCAGAGGAGAAAACCCTTTGCGACTTTGCGCCTTACTTTTTACCGCTAAGACGCAAAGAAACAAAGAAACACCAAACCCATATAAAATTCTCAGCGCCTTTGCGCCTTAGCGGTTACAGTTTTTACCGCGGAGACGCAGAGTCGCAAAGAAAAACCAAACCCACATTAGAACTCTTAGCGACTTAGCGCCTTTGTGGTTACATTTTTTACTGCGAAAACACAAAGAAACACCAAACCTATATAAAATTCTCAGCGCCTTTGCGCCTTGGCGGTTACAGTTTTTACCGCGGAGACGCAGAGACGCCAAGAAAAACCAAACCCACATTAGAACTCTTAGCGACGTAGCGCCTTTGCGGTTACATTTTTTACTGCGGAGACGCAAAGAAATACAAACCCTTTTAAGATCTTGCATTTTGGCTACTTTGGGGTTATTAACACTTTCATAAATAATCTTGTAAAATTACCCGATTTATAGTTATTGATTATTATTAACTTGCGAGCGAAATAAATTAACAATCCAATACTGACCTACGGAACATCCCAAATAAAATGAAAACACGCACGGCACCAAATATTCGGTTCTTCTTTAATATTCTCCTGATTATTATTTCTGTGTGGTTCTCCATACTAATTAAACCCAATACACTACCATTCCAATACATTGAAAGCCACCCGATAACTCTTGCCGGTATAATAATTACCTGGATTTTTATATCGCTCATTTTTCGTAAGTACAAACTGGGTACCCGTCGCGATTTACGCAATATTTTTCCCACCATTCTCCGAATAAACATCATAATTGGAGGTGTGGCTGCCCTATGGATGTACGGTTTCAGACTACTTGCCTTATCGCGTTTTGTACTTTTCGGAACACTCATTACCGCCACCATATTAGAAGTTATTTTTTACCTAATAGCCCGCCAAATTTCCCATTCTCACTTTATCGACGACAGTCCGGTAAGAAACATCGGTGCAGAACACCCGAAAACAGCAATGGCTTCAAGCACCGACAGCCAGCAAGTTAAAAAACAGTTACAACCCGGGAAAATACTTATTTCACCACATATTCGCGATTATATTATTCAGGAAATTGGCGAAACAGCTGGAAATTATGTTGTCGATTACATTAACCTCGACTCTGAAAGCTGCTCGGTATTAAGCACCACCACACGATTCAATGTGCTTAGTTTACCCGACAAATGCCTCACTTGCATTACCAACTTGAAACGAATTAATGATGTTCGGTACATCAACAAATTTTTTTCGTCAATAAATCAGAAACTCGAAATCGATGGCTTATTTATCAGCTGTGTGGAGACAAAAAACCAGCGTAAGAAACGCCTTTTAGCAAAGTTTCCGCCTGTTTTTAATATGGTGTATTACACGTTCGATTACCTATTGAAACGTGTGGCACCAAAGTTTAATTTAACCAAACAACTTTACTTTTTTCTTACTCGCGGCCAAAATCGCGTAATATCGAAAGCAGAAACACTAGGGCGACTCTATTCCTGCGGATTTGATGTGGAAGAGACCCGTGAAATCAATGGAATGCTCTATTTTGTTGCCCGTAAAATTCGCAGGCCCTACTTCGACCCCACCCCGACTTACGGCCCTCTTATAAAATTAAAACGTGTAGGAAAGAACGGAACAGAATTTTTTGTGTATAAATTTCGTACCATGCATCCATTTTCGGAATATTTACAACCCTACGTATACAAGCATTATCAATTAAAAAAAGGGGGCAAATTTCAGAATGATTTCCGAATTACAACGTTGGGAAAATTTATGCGCAAATTTTGGATTGATGAATTGCCCATGATCATCAATCTACTGAAAGGCGATATGAAAATTGTTGGCGTCAGACCACTCAGTAATCACTACTTTGATTTGTATGACGATGACTTAAAAGAGTTGCGTATACAAGTTAAACCGGGTTTAGTTCCCCCATTCTATGCCGATATGCCCAAAACACTGGACGAAATTCAGGAGTCGGAACGCAAATACATCTTAGCTTATCAGAAACGTCCGCTACTAACCGACTGGCGGTATTTCTGGAGGGCATTTATCAATATTGTATTTAAACATGCACGGAGTGAATAATGCCTGTAATAGCGCTATTTACAAACAATTTCGTGCGTTTACCGATCGCATAATTCCTTTACACGGTAACGCATTCCTCAATTTTTCGTTATTTTTACCTACATTTGGATGTTAAAACACCATACTTTGTAGCTCATGTCTTTTATAATCAATAAATTACATTACGTAATACGACCCATTTGCAGGTTATCCATACTTTTGTCGGCAATTGCACTCCTAAGCCAAAGCGTTACCGGACAAGCTATTCCGGAACACGTGTCGTATGAAGAAATTTATGCGTTTATGGATGAACTGGCATCGGAGCACATCATCATAGTAAACAGTGCAGTAAAACCCTACACCAAAGGGTTTATTCTGGAATGCCTGCAAAAGGCAGAGCGAGCCGATTCACTGCTTAACAAACGCCAAAAAAATGACCTCGCGTTCTACTTACAATCGTACCAAATTTGGAACAAAGACCCGCAAAATCCCTACATCGATGAAAAAATCAATATTTTAAAAAATTACAGTACGCATTCGGCATTAACTACCTCCCATTTAGGTTTTGTACATCGCGATAGCAACTTTACAGTTGTTGCCCGCCCCATATGGGGATACAAATACTTCTCTAACGACAATGGCGATGTTACGCACTTTTGGGGTGGCGCAAGTGCCGAAGCACAAATTGGCAATCGCTTGAGTGTGTTTGCCTCCGTGCGTGACAACAGCATTAGCGAAATACTGGCCTGGCCGGGGAACTTCACCCGCCAAGAGGGTGGCAATTACAAGCTGGGTGAAGGAGGGCGCTCTGGTGGCGATTACTCTGAAATGCGTGGAGGATTGGCCTTGCATTGGAATTGGGGCAATGTTTCGCTGGTTAAGGATCATGTGCAGTGGGGCGATCATGACCATGGACCTATAATTCTCGATTCGAGGGCACCATCGTTTGCCATGCTAAAAATGCATCTGAATCCGGTGTGGTGGTTCGAGTTCGACTACCTTCACGGATGGCTGGTTTCCGAAGTTATTGATAGCGCCAACAGCTACGTTAGTCAATACGGCGAATCGCGCGAAGCATACCGCTCAAAATTTATTGCTGCCAATATGTACACGCTGCATCCATTCCGTCACATGAGCCTGTCGGCAGGAAACTCTATTATTTACAGCGATCTTGGCGGTCCGCACCCGGCCTACATGATTCCATTTATGTTTTTTAAATCAATAGATCACACTCTAAACCACGGCATTCAAAACCAAAATTCCCAGCTGTTTTTTAACGTAAGTATTCGCTCTATCAAGCACCTGCAATTGTATGGTTCATTGTTTGTCGATGAGTTTTCGAAAACACGCGTTGGTGACGATTCCCGACATAATTTTTTATCGTGGAAAGGTGGTGCCCGCTTGCAAAATTGGCCTATCCCCAATGTGGCACTCACGTACGAATTTACCCAGACATATCCGGTAACGTATAAACACCGAATTGCCGCCACCACGTACGAAACAAACAACTATGGATTAGGCCATTACCTATCAGACAACAGTCTGGAACACTATTTTGCTCTAACCATAAAACCGGTTTCGCGACTGAACATAAAACTACGGTACTGGCAGGCATTTCACGCCAATGAGTACGCTTATGATATTAATAATGAAACGCGTATTGATGCACTTCCTGTTTTGGAAGACAAGACATGGCAAAATCATACGGGCGACATCGCAGCAAGTTACCAATTGCTTACAAATGTAAGATTGCAACTCATTTACCGCAATAGCAATATCAAAGCTTTTGATGTTGATGAGATTAAGGCTCAAGAATACCTCAGCATGTATTCGCCAAACTTCTACCATGGACGTCAGCAAACGATTATTTTTCAGTTTAATCTCGGATTTTAATGCGTAACAGACTCTTGTACATACTGCCTTTAATGCTTTGCGCGATAGTATCGAATGCGCAGCAACTAATTCCACTTCATAAAAATTGGCAAATGAAAGCCGAAAAGTTAATGGCTGAAGACAGTGCAGTGCATCATACCGGCATGAAACCTTTTATTGTTTCAGATACATCTGCTCTTTTTGCCGCTATACACAGCCGAAAAGGAGCCCCAAAAAATTGGGTTGAACGCAAATTGCGATACGAAAACCTGCTTATGGTTGAAGATCCAAAGTACCGACTAACTGCCGACCCTATAATGCACTTTGAACTACTGAAGAATAAAGATTTTGATAAATTTTTCTACCGAAACACCCGCGGTTTTTACATTACCGGACGCATTGGCAGTAACGTTTCGTTTTATACCACACTTTACGAAAACCAAGTGGCTTACCAACCTTTTATTCAGGAATTTATAGACGAAAATGGCGTTATTCCACGCGGAGGCAACTTTAAACCTTACGAGGCTCCACTCGATAAGTTATACACAAACGGGTACGATTACAGTCAGGTTGAGGGAGTGCTTTCGTGGAATGTGCTGCCACAACTCAACTTACAGATAGGTCAAGGCGCTCATTTTGTAGGGGAAGGATATCGTTCGTTGCTTCTTAGCGATAACAGTTATACGTATCCATACGTAAAGGCGACATTTACCCGAAACAGAATTCAGTACAGCAGTATGTACGCCGAAATGATGGATTTTGATTTGCCTAATTCGGCGGAAAGCGGTTTCCAAAAAAAGCGATTTAGCATACAATACCTGAGCCTGCAACTCACCAGATGGCTGCAGGTTGGTGTTTTCGAATCGGTGGTTTACAAGGCCGAAGATTCTATTGGATACCGGGGATTTAAGCCCAATTACATTAACCCTGTTCTTTTTTCAAGAGCCATAGAGTACAATTTAAACGGGAAAAATAACGTACTGCTGGGGTTTAACTGGAATGTAACCATCTTGCCCAAATTACAGTATTACGGCCAGTTGGCATGGGACGAGTTTGGAACTGAGGCATCGGGAAACCACAACAGCGCCGACAATAAAACAGGAGTACAATTTGGCGTAAAATGGTTTGATGCACTAACGATAAATAACCTGTATCTGCAAGGTGAATACAACCGCGTGCGCCCGTTTACTTACGGATCAATTGACGCAAAACACAGTTTTTCGCATGCACGGCAACCACTAGCTCATCCATTAGGCGCCAATTTTCACGAAATAATTGGGATAGGAAGCTACCAACTTTCCGATTTTATGCTCGAAACCCGCTTAAGTATTGCCCGCGCCGGAACCGACACACTGAGCCCGGCTGTAAGCAACCTATTTATCGATCAGCAAGAACCGGAACCGGGTAATGCTGAAACGGTTTTTCTACAAGGCGTACAAAGTACCCTCATTTATTCACACGTGCAACTATCGTATTTACTCAACCCGCGAACAAATTTACGAATTTACGCAGGCGCCGGATACAGAAGGATATCAAATGAAATGGAAACACGATCGGATACATTTGTGTTTTTCGGACTCCGAACCTTTTTAGCAAACCAGACGTTTGATTACTAAATTCCAATGTATGTCCACATCAGCAAAACAACATATAACCATAGCTATTTCCGGTGCAAGCGGTGCAATTTATGCTCTTCGGTTAATCAACAAACTAAAAAATCTAACCGATCAAGTTGCCGGTCTATCGGTAGTTTTCACCCAAAATGCCAGCGAAATTTGGAAACAAGAGCTACAAGCGCCGTTGCCTAAAGGTGATAAAATTACCATATATACGAATAACAATTTTTATGCACCAATTGCCTCTGGATCGTCGAAAACCAACAGGATGATAATTATTCCTGCATCGATGGGGGTAATCGGACGTATTGCCCACGGTACAAGCGACGATCTGATTACGCGAGCTGCAGATGTTATGCTTAAAGAACGCCGCCAACTTATTGTAGTTCCGCGCGAAGCCCCTTACAACCTGATTCATATTCGAAATATGGAGGCGCTTACATTGGCCGGAGCCATAATATGCCCTGCTACGCCTTCATTTTATCAACAACCAAAAACAATTGAAGAACTGGTAGATTCGGTTATTGATCGTATTATTGATCTTATGGGCATTAGCCATGATACTTTTCGTTGGGGACAGTAATTTGCAAAAACACTATTGCAGCAAACCGATTATTTGTACTTTTGTGGCAGAATTATGGAATCAACAACAAACAATAAAAGCAAGTGGTACGCGGTTTACACACGGTCGAGAGCCGAAAAAAAAGTGTTGAAAAACCTGCAAGAAATTGGCATTGAAGCCTATTTACCCCTGATAAAAACGCTCAGACAATGGAGCGACCGCAAAAAAATGGTGGAAGTACCCCTTATTCCTTCATACATATTCGTGAAAATTAGAGACAACGATTACAGAAAGGTGTTGGAAACCGAAGGAGCTGTGGCGTTTATAACGTTTGAACGAAAAAAAGTAGCTATTCCTGACAAGCAAATTACAGCTATGCGTACCATGGTTGAAACCGGTATGGATGTAGAAGCCACAACCGACCATTTACGCAAAGGCGACGTGGTGCGAGTAGGATCGGGGCCTCTACGCGGAGTGAAAGGCGAGGTGATCGAAATAAACGGAAAACAACGGTTTGTTCTACGCATCGATATTGGCTACACACTTGTAGTTGCTCTACAAGGTGTAGAGCTAATAAAAGTATAGGCAATTTGTGCATCTAAGAAAATGAATCGTTTTTAGTTGTGCCGAATTGTTACTATTGCTCCCGAAGCTTGCGTATAAAGCGCTCGCTATCAATCGCAAAACGCGTATGTGTAGCTTTTCCAACAATTTCGTTATCTTCAAAAACATCAATATTAAAGGAAATCTTGCGCCCATCGACTGCTTTTACAGTAGAAACTGCCTTTACTACTTTATTCGGCAAGGTCGCTTTCAAATGCTGTACATTGACCTCCATGCCCACGGTGGATGTACCTTCGGGCAAAAACTGTTCTACGCCAATGTAAGCGGCATTTTCCATTAATGCAATCATGGCAGGAGTAGCAAAAACTTCGGCTAAGCCACTGCCATAGGCAGCAGCCGTGTGCTTTTGTTCGACCTTTAGCTCAATCTCGTAAACAAAATTGTCGGGTATAGTTAATTCCATAGCTATTGAATATTTTTGGTAAAATATATGATCAGATCCAGTTACGGAAGCTAAACTACAACAAAAGTACAGGAACTTAAAGCCTGCAACTTATAGTCTATAGCTCGCTTTTATTAATGGTTAATAGCTGCGTTGCCAGCGTTACACTACTGCAACGTCCACTCCTGATTGTCGGGCAACACCGCAAGGTTTTCCGGGATTTCGATATTTTGTCCTTTATACTCGTACCTGGCAATAAGGTTCATAACTTCGGTATCGCTGGCTCTTTTCCGTTTAATATGTTCGACCAACACTGGCTTTTCGCGATGCAATACCTCATCGGCTCTTTTCAACTCACGGATCATATTATTGCGAATACGGTTATACTCTTCTCTATTTACTTTCTTAATCGGTTCAACCGGTGGCGATTCTACATGTAACGGGTTAATGGGTTTACCATTTCGCCAAAAACGGAAATCGAGGTGTGGTCCTGTTGCCAGGCCACTCGAACCCACATAACCTATTACCTGGCCTTGTTTTACATGCGCTCCCGTTTTTACTCCTTTGCCATAACGCGAAAGGTGCAAATATGCAGTTGTATAAACACTGTTGTGCTTAATTTTTACAATTCGCCCACCTTGTCGAGTATATTTTCGTTCAACAACAACACCGTCGCCCACAGTATGGACTGGCGTTCCGGTGGGTGCAGCATAATCGATTCCAGTATGCGGACGATATATTTTTAGCACCGGGTGTAGTCTTCGATAACTAAATCCTGAAGAAATACGACTAAAACGCAGTGGTGCTTTTAAAAACGTTCTCCGCAACGATTGCCCGGCAGAATCAAAATAGCTTTCTATGCTATCTTGCTCAAAGGAAATGGCATAAAAGTCTTTATCGCGGTGATTAAACAGTGCGGAGTATATTTTACCAATACCGACACGTACTGTATCTACATACTGTTCTTCATAAATCACTGAAAAGTGGTCGCCTTTTTTCAAACCAAAAAAGTCGATGCTCCAGGCATAAATCTCCGATAATTCAATCGACATCATCGGGTCAATATCATACTCTTTCATAGCGTTCCACAAGTTGCTTTCGATAAATCCTGAAGCAATTCGTTTAACGTTGGTTACCTCTTTTTTTCCGCGAGTAATTGTAAGTGAATCGCCAAAACCAATTACAATATAATCGACCTGCGATTGTTCATACACAAAATACCTTGCCGATGTATCGCTGTTGCAAAAAAGGCTATATCTTTTTCCCGGCCTAATTTTTCGTGCATCGAATATATCTCGACTACGGGCAATCTGATCGATTGTTTGTGCACTTACTTTATAGGGAGCAAGAATTTCAGATAGGTTTTGGTTTCTGCGTACGTAACCGTTGTCAATAATAAAAGAATCGACAGGAATACCGTATTTCAATACGGGTTCTGGTAATGGCTGAATGGTAGCTTCTTTTGCAATAGTGCCTGTTTCAGCCGTGTTAATGGGTGTGTACATGATAAATAAAAAGACAATACCACCACCGAAAATTACGAACAATATATTTTTGATAAAATTTCTCACGTGTACTTATTTAATTATCTACTCAAGTTCTATATTCAACATTACTGAACGCTCAGTAAGCTTTAATCTGTATTTTTTTACTACTTAGCCACGTATATTTTCAAACCCTTGACCGAAGGTGCCCATTACCAGGGCAGCAGACACAAAGGCATCGGGGTCGATTGATTTTACAATGCGTAATACTTGTGACATTTCGTGTTTGCGTGTAATTACTAAAACTACTTTTCCGGGTTTGCGCGAATACCATCCCTGACTGTCGATTAATGTCATTCCTCGACCAATGTGCTCACTAAGTTCCTGTGAAACTTCTTCGTAATGCTTTGTGAAAATAAATATTTGGGTCGATTGCCTGTTACCCGACATCACCATATCGATAGCCCAACTTACTATGGCCATTGTAACAAAACCATAGACCAATTTCTCTATTGAATCAAATACAAAATAACTGCTGAAAATAATGATAACATCGAAATACAAAATGAGGCGACCGGGGCTAATATTTCGGTACTTGTTAATAATCATTGCAAAAATATCGGTTCCTCCGGTACTGCCTCCCTGATTGAACACCAAGCCTATTCCGGCTCCTGCCATAGCTCCACCAAGTACAGCAGATAAGAATATATCGTTAACAAGCGGTTCGGTAATCAAACTCTGAAGCAACGAAAGAAAACCACCGAGCACGAGAACCGAAAAGATAGTTTTTACGCCAAAACTGGCGCCGAGTAGTTTTATCGCGACAACCACTAACATAGAATTCATTACTAAGTATGCAACACCAACTGGAATACCTGTAGAGTAAAAGATAAGTGTAGCAATACCACTCAATCCACCTCCGATTATTTCAGAAGGAATTAAAAATGCAGTCCATGCAAATGCATTTAAAAACAGGCCGAAGGTCATCATCACCCAACGTCGAACCTCACTAAACACCTCCTGCTTACTGGCAGGTTTTGGTATTTTCTTCAGCATAATTATTATTTTTTTTGATGTTTATAAATGAAACGGTCTTATTTGCTCAACCGACTAACAAAATAGAGCGTCTACATATCATTGCTATACAACAATTACTAATGCGTTAGAACAAGAAAGAAGCACCTTTGTTTTTGCACTACATTACAATATTTACAATGCGCTTGGGTACAACAATTACTTTTTTAGGCGACTTTCCATCCAAATATTTTTGTGTGTCCACGTGCTCCATAACTGACTTTTCAATTTCATCTTTCGATGCTTCGGCCGGCAACGACAATTTGAAACGTGTTTTGCCATTAAACGAAACCGGATATGTAATTTCCTCTTGTTTCAAATACTTCTCTTCGTATGCAGGAAATTCCGCATCAACAATACTGGTCTCATTTCCGGCTACATGCCATAATTCTTCGGCAATATGCGGTGCAAATGGGCTCAACATAATAGTTAAGGGCTCTAAAATTGTTCGTTTGTGACATTTTAGCTCGCCCAACTCATTCACACAAATCATAAAGGCACTTATAGCCGTATTGTAGGAAAATCGCTCAATATCTTCCCCAATTTTTTTAATGGTTTTATTCAATACCTTCAGTTCATCCTCAGAGGGTTTCTCTTCGGTTAATAACGATTGCTCGTTCTGATAATAAAGTCGCCAGAATTTTTTCAAAAAACGATGCACACCATCAATACCTTTTGTGTCCCAGGGTTTACTTTGTTCTACAGGTCCAAGAAACATTTCGTAAAGCCGAAGTGTATCAGCTCCATAAATATCAATAATGTCATCGGGGCTAACTACGTTAAACATCGACTTCGACATTTTTTCCACAGCGTGCCCACAATGGTATTTTCCATCTTCTAAAATAAATTCGGCACCGTTAAACTCGGGACGCCATTGGGTAAAAGCCTCAACATCCAACACATCGTTGTGTACAATATTTACATCAACATGTATTGGTGTTACCCGGTATTGCTTACGCAAATTGTAGGATACAAACTTGTTCTCGCCCTGTATGCGATACACAAAATTCGACCGTCCCTGAATCATCCCTTGGTTAATGAGTTTTTTGTAGGGTTCGTCTTTCACAACTACACCTATGTCGAATAAGAATTTGTTCCAAAAACGTGAGTATATCAGATGGCCTGTGGCATGCTCTGTTCCTCCAACATATAAATCAACATCCTGCCAATAATCATTAGCTTCAGGCGAAACCAATTCACGATCGTTTTTCGGATCCATGTAACGCAAATAGTAGGCCGATGACCCGGCAAAACCAGGCATTGTATTAAGTTCTAACGGATAGCCATCTTTTGTTTCCCAGTTGTTGGCTCTCCCAAGCGGTGGCTGACCATCTTCTGTAGGAAGATATTTATCGACCTCGGGCAATTCAAGTGGTAAGTCATTATCGCCTAATACATATGGCATTCCATCTTTGTAGTACACAGGGAATGGTTCTCCCCAATAGCGCTGACGACTAAATATGGCGTCGCGTAATTTATAGTTTATCTGTTTTTTGCCAAGTTGATTTTCGATCAGGTAGTTGATCATTTTCCTGATGGCATCCTGCACTTTCATTCCGTCTATGATACCCGAGTTAACCATAACTCCATCTTTGGCATCGTAAGACTCTTCTAATTCAGTAAGGCTCTCCGAAGAATCATTTTTACCTGCAACCACTTGCTTTATAGGAATATTAAAATGTCTGGCAAATGCAAAATCGCGACTATCGTGTGCCGGAACCGCCATAATAGCACCAGTACCGTAGCCCATCAGAACATAATCGGCAATCCAGATTGGTACTTTTTCGTTTGTAAGCGGATGAATACAATACGCTCCGGTAAACACACCCGATATATTTTTTGCATTGGCAATGCGCTCGCGTTCGTTCCGAGCTGCCGATTGTTTAATATAAGATTGTACTTCTTCTTGTTTATCTGATGCGGTTATGGATGGCACCATTTCATGTTCGGGTGCAAGCACCATAAAGGTCGCGCCATAAAGCGTATCGGGTCTGGTTGTAAAAATATCGAGGTCGTAATTGTACCCTTCAATTTTGAATTTTACGGTTGCTCCGATGCTTTTCCCAATCCAGTTTCGCTGAATTTCTTTAAGCGAATCGCTCCACTCCAGCTTCTCCATTCCTTGCAACAAGCGCTCTGCATAGGCTGATACGCGTAACGACCATTGCCGCATTTTTTTCTGTACAACCGGAAATCCGCCACGCACAGAAACACCATCTTTTACCTCGTCGTTGGCTAAAACCGTTCCCAGCTCTGAGCACCAGTTCACCACGGTGTCGGCAAGGTAGGCAATGCGGTAATTCAGTAATTGTTCCTGCTTTTGCTTTTCGGTATATGCATTCCACTCATCGGCAGAGAAAATATTGGTTTCCGATGAAGCTGCGTTTACATTATTGTTTCCCACTTTTTCAAAAATCGCAACAAGTGTTTCAATAGATTCGGCTCGTTGAGTAGTATTATTAAACCAGTGTTCAAACATTTGTTTAAATGCCCACTGAGTCCATTTATAATAATCTGGATCGCTTGTACGAACCTCACGGCTCCAATCGAATGAAAACCCAATCTTATCTAATTGATTTCTATAGCGGGCAATATTATTCTCTGTAGTAACAGCCGGATGTTGTCCGGTTTGTATGGCATACTGCTCTGCCGGCAAACCGTAGGCGTCATAGCCCATTGGATGCAGTACATTGAAACCTTTCTGCCGTTTATAGCGAGCATAAATATCAGACGCAATATAGCCTAACGGATGTCCAACATGCAAGCCGGCGCCAGATGGGTATGGAAACATATCGAGCACGTAAAACTTCGGTTTATCATGATCGACTTCCACCTTGTACGTGTTCTGCTCTCTCCAGTAATCCTGCCATTTCTTTTCTATTGAATTGAATGAATATTCCATACCGCATATTTTGTAAAATTTAACTCGGCAAAATTATAAATAATCGGTTGATATTCAAAGAATAATATCATCATTAAAATTCAATGTATTTTTTTAATAATCAAACAAGTACAATAATCATAAACTACACTTGAACCCAATCTCGCATAAATGTCAGGTTAAAATCGGCACAATTTCTTTACCGAACGAAAATTTGGCTCACTAAAAAGGATAGAATAGAAAAAATTGATATTTCGGAAAAAAAATGGTAATATGTAAGCAAAAATGGAATCGTTAGACCGTACATATACATTATACCGATTCTTACCTGAAGATGATGTCGTATTTGCCTTACATTACAAAGATGTAGAAGCAATGAATGCGGTTTTAAACAGGTATGCAAATGCAGCTGTTCCAGATAGCGAACTTGTTAATGCATACAGGGTAAAAGATTTCTCTATTATGAATAACAAGCTCAAGGACTATACGTTGGATAGTCCTGCACCTGAAAAAATTCAAATGAATCTTTTAGAACCTTACATTTTCAGCTTCTAACTGTTTTTATATGGGGTAAGAATTCATGTGCCGTGATTTGAACTGCAAATCAAACACTGGAAAAGTGATGCAATAGCCAAAAGTTCTTGTTCATTCCATGAAAAACTACCATCTTGCAAAGAAAATATCGGCCATGAAAAGAAACCTTCATAAATTTTTAGCAATTACGCTTCTTCTTTGTTTCTCATTTGAAGTACAAGCAGCAAAAAACGACACATTGGTTGTTGGTTATTACCCATCTGCTCCATTTATTATAGAAAATGTAACCGGACTAAGCGGAATTAGTGTGTACCTGTGGGAAAATATTCAGCGCGAATTAAAACAACCGTACGTATACAAAAAAATGACGCTAAATGAAGTTCTCAAGGGTGTCGCGTCCACTGATATCGATGTTACAATCGACCCGCTTACAATTACCAGCGCACGGAGTGAAATAATGGATTTTTCTGCTCCTTACTATATTTCCAGCTCATCAGTTATGGTACGCTCTGTTAGTTCTTTTCAGAAAGGAATGGAGTTTATAGGATCCTTTTTATCGTTAAATTTTTTCAAGGCAGTGGGAGCACTGTTTCTGATCGTTTTTATTTTTGGTACTCTGGCATGGGTGTTTGAACACAAGCACAATCCCGAAGAGTTTAAACCGGGCATAAAAGGTCTTTGGAGTGGCATTTGGTGGTCCGCAGTTACAATGACTACTGTAGGTTACGGGGACAAATCGCCCAAAACTGCAGGTGGACGTATTATAGCGTTAATCTGGATGTTTTCAGCAATCATCATTATTTCAGGTTTTACGGCAAGTATAGCATCATCGTTAACAGTAAACCAACTCAGTTGGAACCAGAACAAAATTGAAGATTTCAAGGAAAAGAAAATTGCCGTCATAGAGAAGTCGGCCACAGAATCCTATTTAAGACAGCACTTTTTTAAAAATCTGCAATCATACAAATCACTCAAAGAATGTCAGTCTGCCCTACGGGAAATGGAAGTAGATGCCATATCGCACGATATTCCACAAGTAACTTACATAACACAATTTGACTCACTAAGCCAATATGAGATACTTCCGGTTAGCTACAATTCACAGCTCTACGCTTTTGGGTTTTCTACTAAACTCGATGATGATTTAAAAAAAAGTATCACAGTTGAGCTTTTAAAAATTACTGAAAGTACCCATTGGAAGGTTTTGCTGAGTGAGTATGGTTTACTCAAAGAGTAACTTCCGTGGAGTCATTTGGACAAATCAACTGAATACGTAGTAAAGCTTTGAGCTAACCGTAGCTAAAATGGTCTATTGCACGATCTAAGGGGGCATAAAAATCTATTGTCCAACTCTTTTGTTGATAAAAAACTAAAAAAACAGGACCATATTACGCTTCACGTCCCTCCATCCTATTGCTTAAATTAACATTATAAAAGGCAGACACTTGTTGCCTTTTATAGCAAAAACTGTGAAATAAGCACTTTTGAAAAGGGTTTTCACTGGTATTGGCTCACTTTACAAATAGCTGCCAGTCAGTATTCAAATGAGATAACACTCCCAGATAATAAATTGGTGCGGTCACCAATATCCAAATGATGATTTGTAGCTTTTACAACTTACATAAAATGCAGCGCCTCTCATTGGTTTTAAAGTCGGCTTACAGTTCGTTTTCAAACTGCTGCAAAAAACGCACATCGTTTTCGAAGTAGTATCGTAAATCTTTTACCTGATACTTAAGCATGGCAATACGTTCTAT
>JAQICA010000298.1 GCA_027858775.1 Salinivirgaceae bacterium
GCTCATCATGCCAATGATTAAACACTTTTCAATAAATATATTGAACCGCATAACCTTCCATTTTTGTTTCGTACTATTTCTTAATCCACAAATAACTATACCAGTACCATACACCTGAAGTTGTAGCAGATGGCGCAGTTATGGTATAGACCGTCCTTCTTTCGTTAAGTTTATTTTCTGATTGCATGGTTATCATGTTGCTTGTTTGGTCATATTGAAAGCTGCAATTTACTGAACCCGCAATAAAAGATTGTAAGGCTTTGGTATTAATAAGCCCGGGGTTTAGCAGGTGCAACTTTAGTAATGGTGGATTTTTACCGGAAACAATGTGTGCTGAACCTGAAACCGGATTTACCGGCAAAGCCTTCATATTGGTTTTGGCTTTAAATTGCTGTAAGTTTGAAAAGCTGCCTGCTACAGGAAAGCGGGGAAGGGCCATCAGGTCGCTGTATCCTGAGATAACACCGGAATTTTGTGCGGCAGCAGCTTCTAAACCATACTGGTGCAGTAAATCTATCATTTCATGTGTGTATTCTCCATACGGATACGAATATAAAACAGGAACAAAGCCCAACTTCTCATCAAATATTTTCTGAGATATCTGTAGGTCTTCTTCGAATTTTTTGATATTATAATCCACAAAATAAGCGTGTTCGTGGGAGTGGTTGCCAATTTCAATGCCTTCGTTTTCAACTTCACGTATCTCTTTCCATGTCATAAAATCTTTATTTCCTACCATATCAGTGTTAATGAACAAGGTGGCCGTAAATCCATATTTTTTCAGCAGGGGCATAGCATTTTCATAAAAGGTTTTATATCCATCATCTACTGACAGTGCTACCGTTTTGTGGTCAATTTGCTTGTCTTCCTTCACTATACTTACGACTTCTCCAAGCGTTATGACATTGAAATTGTTTTGTTTTAAATATTTCAAATGATTTTCAAAATCAGGAAGTGTAATATTAGTGGATGGATACCTGTCGTCAGCAAATCGGTGATATGTAAAGCACGGTATATTTGTTTTACCTGTTATTTGAGAATAACCGGGAGACACAAAGCCGGCAATCGTCATTGAGACCCAAAGAAGTACTATTTTTTTCATACGTTTAAAATTTATAATTAGTAGTTCCACATTGTAATTCTAAATTTGAGAACGTATGAAACCGCTTCGCTCTCACATGAACTTCTTTTAATCATTGCCTTTGGCGAACTTTTAATTAAGCACACCTCTCATTATCCAAACTTTGCAAACAACTTGAGTAGTTACCATTTTAGAGATCTAAATCAGCACCCCCTGCCTGCATTCGAAACGCTGGCAGGGGGATAAACAATCCATTGTCAATACAAATTGTCTAATTTTTCACAAACCGTACTACCGAAGAATTATTGATTCCTCTTTGTTTAATAACATAAACTCCGCGTGTTAGATTTGACAAATCAATTGATAGATTAACTTGACCATCAGTCGAAATAGTTTTTTCAATTTGACCACTCATATTAATAATCACAAGCTCCCCTCCAGTTGTATTTAAATTACTAACTCGTAATATACTTTGTGCAGGGTTAGGGTAAACTGTTAAACTTTGATTTTGTTTTTGATTATCGTTAAAAATAACTTGCGTTGATTTTAAGGTTGTCGTTTCAGTAATTTCCACCTCGTCAATATATACATTTGATGTATTATCACCAAGCAAAAATTTAAGCAAATTAGTCGCATCGCCTGTAGTACAGTCGAATGTATATGGACCAAACGAAGTTGGCGTAGTCGTTAAACTAATACCAGACTGAGTCCACCATGTGGAATATGGTGAAGCATTTTGCTGAAATACACAACCTATTGTACGCGAAGCATCGGCACTGGCTTTAAATTTAAGGGTGTAAGTTTTTCCGGCAGTAATAGCTACATTTTGTCGAAGTTGCACAGACCATGCCGATGAACCGCCATTATTAATGGTTTCTTTACAAACTTTACCTGAATAACCTGATTTCGTAACCGAAGCGAATGAACCGGAAGCATCACTACTATAACCAACACTCCATCCAGTAGTATTGACATCGAAAGTAGGATTTATAACTATGTTATTAACCTCCTGAACAGCTTCAACGAATTCCACATCATCGATATATACATTTGTTGTATTACCACCAAGCAAGAATTTAAGCAAATTAGTAGTGTCAGTTTCTACACAATTAAATGTATATGGCCCGAAAGTGGTTGGTGTAGTAGTTAAACTGATATTAGAATTATTCATCCATGTGGAATATGGCGAAGTATTTTGCTGCAATACTAACCCGATTGTACGTGAAGCATCGGCACTTGCTTTAAATTTCAGGTTGTAAGTTTTTCCGGAAGTAACAGCTACATTATATCTAAGTTGTACAGACCATGCCGATGTTCCACCATTATTAACGGTTACTTTACCAGCTTTACCTGAATAACCTGATTCTGTAACCGAAGCTAATGAACCTGAAGCACCACTACTATAACCCATACTCCATCCAGCAGTATTGACATCGAAAGTAGAATTTGTTATCAAACTTTCGGAAGGATCAGGATCAGGATCGGGAGGAATTACTCCTCCGACTTCATATGCTCCCAAATCTCAGTTCGATGAGCCTCTAGAATAGTTGTTTATATCAGTGCTAAATAGTAATTCCGAAGAACCGGGCAGAGTAATTGTCTCACCTTTATTTATAGCAATAGAGCTTGATTGTAACGTTAGGTCAGTTGGGAGGTTTGTGAAATTCGGATTAACATCTTTAATATCGGTTACATGAAGATCTTCCTCATAAAAACTATTTTCTCCATTATTGCTAGGTTTGAAAATATAATATAGGTTATGGCTCATCACCATTTGTTCGTGGTTCTGTTGGAGCCAAATCGTCCAATCAGCCTCGGATTCCTGATTATAAAAAATATTGTTCTTTACTACCAAATTCTGGTTAATGGTACTTCGGCTAAAGTTGGCTATCTCACCGGCCCATCCTTCGGAACCGTTGTTGAAAAACGTATTGTTTACAACGTAAATGTCTTTATACAATCCTTCTCCTTCTGGAGTGCCTTCATCGTAGTTTTCTCTTTTCTGAAAACTCAGAACAACTGACCCTTACATCATTTATTACAAGTTAATTGTTTGGCATTAAGCAATCTAAATAATTAATATTATTTTTGAATTTGTATTTGAAAATGATACCTCTATGACACAAAC
>JAQICA010000022.1 GCA_027858775.1 Salinivirgaceae bacterium
TCGTCACATCCTGGGGCTGGAGAAGGTCCCAAGGGTTGGGCTGTTCGCCCATTAAAGTGGCACGCGAGCTGGGTTCAGAACGTCGTGAGACAGTTCGGTCCCTATCTGTTGTGGGCGTAGGAAACTTGAGAGGGCCTGACACTAGTACGAGAGGACCGTGTTGGACGAACCACTGGTTTACCTGTTGTGGCGCCAGCTGCATCGCAGGGTAGCTAAGTTCGGAAGAGATAAGTGCTGAAAGCATCTAAGCACGAAGCTCGCCTCGAGATAAGGTTTCCATTGAGGGTCGTTGAAGACTACGACGTCGATAGGCTACAGGTGTAAAGGCGGTAACGTCAAAGCCGAGTAGTACTAATAACCCGAAAGCTTCTTTAAGTGTAGATAGAAAGTGATTATATCAGTATGTTATTTTAAGAAATTGAAAATCTTAAGGTGATTATAGCGGTGGGGCTCCACCTCTTCCCATACCGAACAGAGAAGTTAAGCCCACCAGCGCCGATGGTACTGCATATCGCGGGAGAGTAGGTCATCGCCACCTTTCAAAGCCTGTTTACTTAAACGTAAACAGGCTTTTTTTTTGCTTTTTTTTTCCGTATTGATTACTCTTTTTTTCCTGAGTTCCCCACTGGGACACCCAGATTAGAAATCAAATATACCGTCTAACATACCGTCCAAAAAAGTGTGTCTTAAAGACATGGTTCCTTACGATTATTAGTTTTGCAGTTGACAAAAAAGTAAAACAATAAAAAATCACCTTCATTTTTTGATTACGGTACTTTTAAGCTTTTATTTTTTCATCTCGGCTGCTCTGGGATAGAAGTAACCGGCCTTTTGCAAGACCAATAGGCCTATTTCTTTTGATTCTGTAACTACTTCATCCAAAGAAAATGGCACTATATCGCGTATGGTTGTATTTTTTCAGTTTATATAACAAGGTTGATTGAGAGATCGTGCTTAATCATGAAGATTTTACTCTTCCGAAAAATCTCTGATCATTTTTCGATAGCTTGAAAATACATTAGCACGAGAAACGAAGCCGTAATATTTCCCATCACGCATCACCGGTAAGTTATAGTGGGACGTTTGCTGGAATTTCCGTGCTACTTCTTCCATCGACTCGTTAGGATCAACTATTGGAGCGGGCATGAACATAAGGTCTTGCACTTCTATTTTTTCATATAGTTCGCGTTTGAACATAATGTGCCTGATATCATTAATAAAAATTATTCCTAAAAGCTCGTTGTCGCCTCCTAATACTGGAATAATGTTGCGTTTACTGACGGCTATTTTTTTTACTAAATCGCCTAGGTATGCATCGGGAGAAATGGTAGTAAAATCAGTTTCTATTAGGTTGCGTACGCTCATCATCGATAAGATAACCTGATCTTTATTGTGGGTAAATAGTTCACCCCTGCGTGCTAATTGATAAGTATAAACGGAATATCCCTCGAATATTCTCACAATGGCATACGATGTGGCAGATACGATCATTAAGGGCATAATGAGTTTATACCCCCCTGTTGTCTGAGCTATTAAAAATATGGCTGTCAACGGCGCATGCAAAACTCCTGCAATGAGACCGGCCATACCTGCAAACGCAAAGTTTGCTTCTGGTAAGTTTTCTATGCCGGTAGTTTCTATCACTTTTGCATAAAATAATCCGGTGTTAGCTCCCATAAAAAGTGTTGGAGCAAAAATTCCTCCAATTCCGCCTGCCCCAAATGTTGCTGATGTTGCAATTACTTTAAAGAATATAACTAAGATAAATAGCGATAGTATAGCCCAGGTTTCATTTCTTAGTTCATAAAACATACTATTTGTGAATAGATACTCGTAATTGCCTTCAAGTGCCTTGTTTATGGCGTCATAACCTTCACCATACAGCGATGGAAAGAGAAAAATGAGAAGGCCAAGTATTGAAACGCCTATGATCCATCGTGTTATGGGCTTCTTTAGTTTGTCGAATTGCGATTGAAGATACTTATACATTCGCGCAAAGTATACCGATACTATGCCTGCTAATACTCCAACTCCAATGTAGTACCACACTTGTTGCATAACGAAATTCTGTGTTATATCAAAAGTGTAAACTACATTCTGCCCTAAAAAGAGGTACGTGGTGAGCGCTCCTGAAACTGATGCGAATAGCAACGGTACTATTGAAGCCATTGTTAAATCAATCATCAATACTTCGAGTACAAAGACAGTGGCTGCAATAGGGGCTTTGAAAATGGCCGACATGGCTGCGGCTCCGGAACAGGCAATTAGGAGCATGGTTTGTTTTCTGTTCAAGCGTGCCAATCGGCCAATTGAGGAACCCCATGCAGAACCTGTTGCTACGGTTGGCCCCTCTAGTCCAACACTACCACCGAATCCTACAGTTAGAGCACTTGCAATAATGGAGGAAAACATATTATGACGTGGTATGTAGCCGTTATCTTTTGAAATAGCATATAAAACTGTTGGTATTCCGTGCCCAATTCTGTGGCGTATGAAATAATGCGCAAGTATATAAACTAGAAAAATTCCGATTGTAGGGTATGCAAAATAGAGATAATTGTGCAGGTCGACTGCAAATTCTTTAGTCAGTAAGGATTGAATAAAATGCACTGAATTTTTGATAATAACCGCAGCAATACCTGCTACTATACCAACTACGACGCTTAAAAAATTGATATATTGCTTATCGTTGAGATGGTTTTTACGCCATATCATTATTCGATCTATTATCCGGCTTCTCTTCATAATGAAGCAAAAATATAACGTTAGTGGAATTTTTTATCCTTTTAACCCTTATTTATTTTGGTTAATAGCGAAATTTGCTGCCTTAGTGCTCATTTGACAACGAGTAGGGGCGTCCCGAAGGAGTTGCTCCTCTTTTTGAGTTGATTTTATTTCCCATTTCGAAAATTATTTGACCGCCTTGTGTAAGCATTTCGTGAGTAATGAACGATTGATGCCATTCTTTATCATTATACAAAACCCGTTGAACATAAATGTTTTCTTGTGATTGATTTTTTACTTCAATCGTGAATTTTTTATTATCACGCAAGTGGATGGTGGCTTTTTGAATGTTGGGAGAACCTAATACATATTGATCTGTTCCCGGAGTAACCGGATAGAAGCCCATGGCTGAAAAGATATACCATGCAGACATTTGACCGCAATCGTCATTTCCGCAAAGTCCTTCGGGGGTAGGATGGTACATTTTCTGCATAATTTGCCGAATCTTTGCTTGCGATTTCCATGGCTCTCCGGTGTAGTTATACAGGTATGGTATATGATGGCCGGGTTCATTTCCGTGAACATAGTTACCAATAACACCAACGGACTCAATATCTTCGCTTTGCGAATAATTTTCGTATGGTAGAGGGAGTGTAAAAAGGGTGTCTAAAAGGTCTGAAAGGTTTTGTATTCCTCCCAAAAGATGCGATAGTCCCTGGATATCGTGCGGAACAAAGCAGGTGTAGGTGTACGCATTACCTTCGATAAAACCTTGTCCGTGCGTTGATAATGGATCAAATGGGCTACGCCAGGTTTTATCGTGCATCTTGGGACGCATCAGGTTCGTTTCCGGATCGAATACATTTCGATAATTCTCGGCTCTGAGCCGTAGTGCACGTTTAAGCTTATTGTTTTCGGTCATTTTTGCTACTTGCAAAATTGCCCAGTCGTTGTAACTGTATTCTAATGTTTTAGTAACGGAGTAAGCACCGTCATCAAATGGAACATATCCCCTGATACGGTATATTTTGTTTTGCCCGTAATGGGGAGACCAGGCAGTGCGTTTCATTGCATGAAGTGCTTTTGCGGTATCAATTCCAATAATATTTTTTACCAGAGCATCGGCTATTACCGCTGTAGCGTGATAGCCGGTCATGCACCAGTTTTCGTTGCTGTAATGCGACCAAATGGGTAAAAGGTTATAAGGGCTTTGTTCCTGATGTGCCAACATGCTATTAATCATGTCTGATGTGCGATCGGGCTGCACAATAGTAAATAGCGGGTGCAATGCGCGAAATGTATCCCAAAGCGAGAATATTGTATAGTTTGTAAAGCCGTTTGCCTGGTGTATGCCCTGATCTATGCCACGGTATTTTCCGTCAATATCTTGATAAATAACCGGATGCATAAATGCATGGTATAGCCCGGTATAGAAATTTTTCATTATTTTCTCCCCGGCTTCAATTGTAATTTTAGATAGTTCTGCACTCCACAAGTTTTTTGCATCAGCCCGGTATTTTTCAAAATCCCAATGGGGGGCTTCATGTTGAAGATTTTTTAAGGCTCCCTCCTGGCTAACGGCGCTTAAAGCGACTTTAATTTTTAATGGTGGTAATATTTCGGGAATAGGTTCTCTTTGTGAATTTAGGTCATTGCCATTAATAGTGGGCATTTTTAGCGATGGTTTGAACTGAAACCAGGCTTTGAGTTTTTTTCCCGAAGCAGCGGGTAGAGGTTCATCTTGATTTAGGTTGTACCAAAATCCACGGTATTTTTCCGGTTTCTCGTTCACAAAGCCGTATGCTTGGATTTTCTCCGAAAATGCCATAGCAAAAAAAACTTTCCTGTCGCGAGCCCAACCTTGCGTTTGCCGGTATCCGACTACTAATGTGTCGTTTATAAGTTGCAATGTCGACCAAATAACCTTATCGTCGTAATTATAAATACCGTGAAACAGGTCAAGTACAATTTTTCGATTTTCATTTGGCGGGTAGGTATACTGATGGATTCCCACTCGCGCTGTGGCCGTATGCTCGGCTTTAACGTCATAATCAGCTAAATATACGCTATAGTAGCCCGGTTGAGCAGTTTCGCTTTCATGGCTAAACCGGCTTCGATAGCCTTTTTCGGGTTCGGATGATGTGCCCGGGTTTAAGTGAACCTTACCGGTGATTGGCATGACTAAAAAATCTCCTAGGTCCGAGTGGCCGGTGCCGTTAAAGTGCGTGTGACTAAAGCCTACTATTGTGGAATCGTTGTACTGATATCCGGCACAATAACGATACACTTCTTTGTTGTATTCACCATTTTCGTAAAATGGAATTGTATCGGTATCGGGACTCAGCTGCACCATTCCAAATGGGACCGTGGCTCCTGGAAATGTATGTCCCATATCCTGAGTGCCTGTAAATGGATTCACGTATTGAGTCGGGTCTTGAGCTGCACAATTTGAAATTATTGCTATTGCTAGAGAAAAGTGCAAGACGAGTATTTTTATAAATCGGTGTACCATTAGAATTCTGGTGTTTTCAATGTTTTATAAAATCTTTATTATTTTTGTAGATGCAAATAATTCAATCCTAAAGTTGAAAATAAATGCAGTGTGTGGGTTTCTCAAGGTGAAGATAGCGTTTTCTTTGCAATTCTCTTCAGGTTTTCCCGCTGGTCTATTTGTCTACATCTTTAGTTTTTAGCAGGATTAATAAATACAAATTGTGAGCTATGCCATTTTTTAAAGTCACTACAAATCAAAAATTATCCAAACAAAATAAGAATTGGTTGTTGAATGCCATGCATAAGCTAGTTGCAGAAGAACTGGGCAAACCCGATAAGTATATTATGACAGCTATTAGTTGTGATGTAGATATGCGGTTTGGCGATGCTCAGGATGAAACCGCCTTTGTAGAATTTAAGAGTATAGGACTTCCCGATACGAAACAGCTCTCTGCGGCAATTTGTAAATTATTAGAACAGGAAATTGCTATTCCACCACACCGTGTGTATATTGAGTTTACCGACGAACCACGAAATATGTTTGGTTATAACGGGACTACTTTTTAGTATTCGGTTTATTATATAAATGATTTTGGCTATGAGGCTTTTTCTTTTTCTCTTTGTTTTTTCGTTGGCCATAAATGCTGTTGGACAACAAGTGCAGGTGGTAAATTCAGAAACGGGCGAACCGGTTTCTGATGTTGTAATCTTTTACAATGTGGGAAGCCAATCTGTAATTACGAATAGTAAGGGTGTTGCACCTTTGGAAGGGTTTAAAACGGCTAAAAAAATATTGTTTCAGCATGCATCTTATGTAAATAAAACAATAGGCTATCAAAAACTCGAGAATATGGGTTTTGTATTGCCAATGGAACCTTCAAACTTTAAATTGAATGAAGTAACCATTGCAGCTAACAAATGGGAGCAAAATAGCGAGCAGGTTCCCAATCAAATAGCCTTTCTGAGTCGGCGTCAGGTCGATTTTGGCAATGCTCAAACATCGGCCGATATGCTTGGGCAAACCGGACAGGTTTTTATACAGAAAAGTCAACTGGGCGGGGGCAGCCCCATGATACGTGGTTTTTCTGCCAACGCAGTACTTATTGTGGTCGACGGTGTGCGTATGAACAATGCAATTTTCAGAGGCGGAAATTTACAAAATGTAATCAATATTGACCCCAATTCGCTTGAAAGCGCCGAAGTAGTTTTTGGTCCCGGTTCCGTTATGTATGGATCTGATGCACTGGGTGGAGTGATGGATTTTCATACCATGAAACCTCGATTAACCACAGTAGACACATTCGAAATCACAGGGCGTGCTATGCTGCGTTATGCTTCTGCCAATACAGAAAATACACTTCACGCCAATATTAATGGAGGCAGCAAAAAATGGGCATTTCGCACCATAGCTACATACAGTAAATTCGGCGATTTAACCATTGGGAAATCTAAAAGCCGGAACTCCTACCTGCGAAATCACTTTGTAAAACGTGTAAATGGCGTTGATTCGATCTTCAATTCAACCAAGCCATATTTGATGGAAGTCTCCGGCTATGAACAAATGAATTTTATGCAAAAAGTTCGTTTTCGCCCACATCAACACTTCGATTTTGAGTACGGCCTGCATGTATCTTCAACATCTGATATTCCTCGCTTCGATCGGTTAATTCAATATAACGATAAGGATAATGTTCCTGATACACTTAAATATGCAAAATGGTACTATGGCCCGCAAGAATGGGTAATGAATAATTTCCAAATGACCTGTTCACGCGGCAACGCATTTTTCGATCAGGCACGGATTATTGCTGCTCACCAATATTTTCGCGAAAGTCGGCACAGTCGGAAGCTGCAAAGTCTTGACTTAAAAGAACAGACAGAGCAAGTAAATGCTTATTCATTGAATGTTGATTTTGATAAAATGGCAGGCAAGACAGGAGAGTTTTTTTATGGCGTAGAATATGTATTTAACGATGTAAATAGCCAGGCACATCAAAAAAATATCATTACCACTATTACCTCGCCGGAACAAACCCGATATCCCGATGGAGAAAATCAATTCCAAACCATGGCTCTGTACGCAAGTTATAAACATGGTTTTTCGCAGAATATTTACCTTACAAGTGGGGTTCGTTACTCACATGTTTTATTATCGTCAAAAGTAGAGAATAACCTGATGAACTTACCGGAGACAAATTATTCCATTAACGCAGGAGCTACCACCGGATCGTTGGGGTTGGTTACTATTATTCCCCAATACCAGATGCGATTGGCTGCAAATTTAAGTAGTGGTTTTCGCGCACCGAACCTCGACGATGTGGCAAAAGTGTTCGATTCAGAGCCCGGCGTGGTAATTGTTCCAAACAATCAATTGTCGCCCGAGTATGCCTACAATGCAGATGTAAGCATTCAAAAAGAGTTTGGACGTGTTGCATATTTAAGCCTCACCGCCTTTTATACTTTTGTAAATAATGCAATAGTACGTCGAAATTTCATGCTCGACGGGCAAGATAGCATAATGTATAACGGAGAGCTAAGTGAAGTGAAAGCCAATGTGAATACCGGCGAAGCAACCATATACGGAGTAAGCGCCGATGCACGGGTATTTTTGGTTGATGGATTATCTATTCGTTCCTCGGCAAACTGGATTCATGGTAGAGATGACGCTGGTGAACCATTACGACATGTTGCTCCGTTTTTCGCTACGGCTCATGTAACCTTTGAGCAAAAGAAACTTATGGCCGATTTTTATGTAAAGTACAATGGGAAGCTAACACACAATAATATGGCGCTCACTGAAAAAGATAAAAACTACATGTATGCCCTCGATGGCAATGGCCAAACGTATAGTCCTGCCTGGGAAACATTCAATTTTAATGTGCAATATCAGATCAATTCATGTTTGTTAATTAGTGCAGGAGTTGAGAATATCTTTGATCGTCAGTATCGTCCATATTCTAGTGGAATACCTGCACCGGGCCGAAATATTATTCTTTCGATGCGTTACCGGTTCTAGTGTCAAGTCAAGTAGCTTGATGGGGCTAACAGGCTGTCTGTAAGGTCGGAGTATCCAGTGAATAAGCTCTATTTTCAAGGCTTTCGAAACCAAGCCCGTTAAGTTCTGGTCTAAATAATACGAATTTGAGTAAGAGTAACGCAGAAAATGGAGTTTATTGACGGATACGTATTGATCTTTTCATTATTATCTGCGTTAAAAAATGGTTGTAGAGCGCTGCAATGCATATATTTTTTGTTTTGCTAATAACCAAAATCTCTTTAACTTAACCGTTACTTTGCACTTAACATAAGACTGGTTTCGCAAAGTTTTCCCCCCATAGCTTGTATATTTAATTGGTTTTGTTTACATTGAACTTGTTTTTACTCAGGTTTTAATAAAGTAAGCTGATAGTACAAGCGAGTTTCTCTTGTTCTTTAGCAGTTCAAATAAAGTGCCGATCCCGTATTGTTTAGTGAACTTAGGGATTTGAGAGCAAATGAACGATTATTTATTGCCTAATTGTTTTTACCCGTTGATATTCAAGCTATGAGGAAGTCTTTATTTAAGTTGTTATGTGTTTATGTTTTCTTGGCATTTCAGTTAAATGGAATTGGACAAGTTCGTGATACATTATTTCGAGGTGGAGTAATTTATAACTCTGAAGTAATTGAGATGCTGAAAAATGTTGAGCATTTGCCGGTTTCGACGATAAATGAAAAGATTCAACTCCCACAAAGGGTTAATAATTCGGAGCAACCCTTTTTTAGATCAATTTTTAATCAAACTCATAATTCATGTGTACATGCTGCTGAAATTGGATATTTATTAACATACGAGATAAATCGCAACCGTAATGTTGCATTCGATCCGAATGATAGCACGACCTTTTTTCCAACCCATTTTACATATAATTTTGTGAATGCTGGTCAAGATAATGGTTCATGGCCCCTTTCGGGACTTAAAACGGCCAAGAAAATTGGATGTATGACAGCGAAAGACTGGGGCGGTATGGCTGGTAGTTATAAAAGATGGGCAACTGGTTATGAGAAATATCGCAATGCAGCACGCAACAGAATAAGTGATTATTTCCAAATTTATATCGGCCAACCTGATGGTTTGGAGGTGTTGAAGCATTGGCTGGCGCATCATAACGAGGGATCTGAGGCTGGAGGTGTAGCGACTATTGTTACTTCTATGAATAATTTTTCATTATGCGATCAGCTGCCTCCCCAATCAGACGATGCCGGTGCCTGGGTGCTTACAGACATGGAGGTGCTGCCCTCCGGTATTAGTAGTCACGAGATGGCTGTTGTAGGGTATAACGATGCAATAAAATACGACTTTAACGGCGACGGCTTATTTACAAATGATCGCGATATAAATAACGATGATGTTGTGGATATGAAAGATTGGGAAGTTGGGGCTTTAATAGTTGCAAATAGTTTGGGAGCAGATTGGATGAATGATGGTTTTATTTATTGGCCGTATTCTCTAATTGGCGGAGGTTCTTCCGAGGGAAATCCGATTGATTTGCAGGCTGCATACTGTGTAAATCTGCCCAAAATATATGAACCTTCGTTATTTTTCGATGTGAAATTGCGATTCTCAGATCGGCGTAAGGTTGAGTTGCATTTGGGAAGGTCGATTTCCGGAAGTGAGACGATTGGAGTGCCTCAGTATTACACAACAATAAGTTTTTTAGATAGTGGATCGCTGCCCATGAATGGAGTATCTGATGAACCTATTGAAATGAGTTTTGAGTTATTCGAAGCCCGAGAGAATGCTTTTGCCAGAAATCTGGTTATTGGAGTTACATCCCGAGCTAATACTGTTGGTAGTGGTGAGTTTATCTCTTATCGTATTTATGATAATGATATCGGAGAAACTATTGCAGATGAACAAGTTAATGATCCAGTTGAGCATAATATTTATTTTTCGTTTTTCAATAGTCGTTATCATTATATATCTCCCGTTATTTCAGAAGAGCTAAGTTTATGGAGTTCTGTTGATATTAATAAACCGGTAACTGTTCAAGGGGGGGCAAGGCTTAGAATTTACACCGATACACTTGCTTTTGAGAACCAAGGAAAAATTATGGTAGAAGATAGTGGAACAATATTGTTTAACAGAGCTTCTGACGTAAGGTCAAGTGGGAGTGGACAAGGATTTTTACTTGATGGGCGTATGGTAATAAACGAAAACTTGGTTTATAATTTACCTCCGGATATGGTAATCGAAGGAGGGGCTTCAGGGGGTGTCGTTGATATTTTTGGGGCATTATTACTGGGTAGTCAACAAGTTCAAAACATCGAGATGAAAGTCCACTCTAGTGGAAAGATTGTAGTGAAGGATGCGGTTGAGTTTGGTCATAACTCTAAATTAACAGTAGAGGGGCTTGTGCATGTGAGGCATGGAGGTTATTTAAGTTTAGTTGGGAACAGTCAATTGTGTGGAGATTCCATAGAAGGTTCAATTCTGGTCGATGGAACGTTGTTGCTGACCAATACCCAATTGAGGCGTTTAAATATAGTAGTGTCGGGTACAGGAAAGGTGTTTGTTGCAGGTAATGCAGTTTTTAAAAAAAGCACTCAATTACATCTTCGAAGTAATTCAATAGTGCAAGGGGCAAACAATAATGCTCGGGTAGTTTTCGGGGGCAAAGTGCAAATAGAACCAAACACACAATTCATTGATTTAACAAATAATAATAGCGGAGGCGTAGAGTTTCGGACCGATGAAATGGTTAAACTGGATCAAATACAATTCCAAAATTCAAATGTATATGTTGCGGTTGATTATG
>JAQICA010000035.1 GCA_027858775.1 Salinivirgaceae bacterium
TTTAACCATTTGTCGGGGCTAAACCGAATTTTTTCATTTATTGATTCTTCGAGATAGAAATCGGAATATACCTGAATGGTCGACTCTTCTTCCAAGGCTTTTAATCCATTTGCGTAACCAATAGGAATAAGTAGGAACTCGTTTTTCTTTGCATTCAGTATTTTGTATTCTGCAATTAAACTGTCAGAAGGATTTTGAAAGTCATCAATTTTCACAAAACCCACTATGAATTTTCCTTGTATTACCTTAAACAGCTTTTGTTCGAACTGATGTCCCTGCCATGCCCTGATGTTTCTGTTTTAGGATGGGTGATATAGTATGTGCGTTTAAACGGGCTTAAATCGAGCGTATTAAAGGAAGCAATTGTTCCACGGTGGTCGCGAAAGATTTCTTCAGTATATAGGGTTGGGGCTTTTATTTTAGTCCTTTGTTTATTTGTCATCAAAAAATATGATTACCCCAGCTGCCGCACGATTGCATCGTGTGGTTTATAAGAATAATGGTATTCGAATTTTTCCTGGAAAAACCAAACTATCAATGAATGAGTTTGATATTTTGTAAGGTACGCGATACAATCGCGCACCAGCGATGGGAGCCTGTTCCTCCTGTTATTAGTACAGATTTATGGTTGAGCATGATAATTTATATTAATATGAGTTTTTTTAAAGTCTAGCATCAATCAATTCTTTATTCAGAATCCCTTTTACATCAAAAATAATAGTCCCATTTTTCTTTAGTTTTAGAAGATCAATTTCCATAAACGCTGTATGTGCAACAGTAAGAATTATAGCTCTATATCCATTCTCGTCAGGGTATTCAGTAATAGTTTTAATCCCGTATTCGTGTTTTACTTCATCAGGTGAAGCCCATGGGTCGTATACTTCAACATCAATCCCGTAATCTTTCAACTCGTGGTAAATATCGATGGCGCGGGTGTTGCGGATGTCGGGACAGTTTTCCTTAAAGGTTATGCCCAGCATGAGGGCTTTTGCGCCTTTAACTGGAGTGCCTTTTTTAATCATCAGCTTTACCACTTCGGATGCTACGTATTGACCCATGCTGTCATTGAGTCGACGGCCTGCCAGAATGATTTCGGGGTGGTAGCCGGCTTCTTGTGCTTTTTGAGCCAGGTAGTAAGGGTCAACGCCAATACAATGTCCTCCAACCAGTCCCGGTTTAAAAGGAAGAAAGTTCCATTTAGTTCCTGCAGCTGCTAATACATCATGGGTATCAATCCCCATTGTGTTAAAAATCTTGGCTAACTCATTTACAAAGGCAATGTTTATGTCGCGCTGCGAATTCTCAATAACCTTGGCTGCTTCGGCTACTTTAATGGTGGGCGCCAGGTGGGTGCCGGCAGTTATTACCGAGCGGTAGAGGGCATCTACCTGCCGGCCAGTTTCGGGAGTGGAGCCGGAGGTTACTTTTTTAATTTTTTCTACAGTGTGTTCTTTGTCGCCCGGGTTTATACGCTCGGGGCTGTACCCGGCAAAAAAGTCAACGTTGTATTTTAAGCCGGAGGTGCGTTCCACCACGGGGATGCAGTCTTCCTCGGTAGCGCCGGGGTAAACGGTGCTTTCGTAAATTACTATATCGCCTTTGGAGATGACCTTGCCCACGGTTTCGGAGGCGCGAATGAGCGGCGTAAGGTCGGGGCGGTTGTTGCGGTCGATGGGTGTGGGTACGGTTATGATGTAGGTGGTGCAATCTTTTATGTCATCCATATTTGTTGTGAGGAACAAACCATTTGTTGTACTTTGATCATGAGATTCTTCCTTAGTTAGGATGACAGAGGAATTGACCAAGACTGTTTTAAGGGTTACATCGTCAATTTCGAGGGTAGCATCATGTCCTTGATTAAGTTCGTTTACACGTTGTTGATTAATGTCAAATCCAACAACCGGATATTTAGTTGCAAATAGTCGTGCAAGAGGTAGGCCAACATATCCCAGACCGATAACAGCGATTTTAATATTTACCTCTGAATTACCTGACGGTGAACTTTGTTTCCCTAAAGGGGACTTTATGTGAAGAGCATTTTGAGTTGATTTATTCATGTTTATTTTATTATTTTAGATTGTTCCAGTACCATTCGCAAGCCAATTCAAATCCTGATTGTGCGCTGTATTTTGGTTGATAATTAATTAGGTGTTTTGCTTTTTCTATTGAGGCTTGTGAATGAGGGATATCACCTGAACGATATGGCCCAAAACTGGGTTCAAGTCTGGATATTTCAGGACTAAACTTCGCAAGGTTCTCTTTTAATGTTTTAAAAAGTTCAATCAACGTAGTGTTGCCACCATAGGCTACATTGAATACCTGATTGACATGTCCCTCTGCTGTTTTAAGGTTTTCTGTCAGAGCAAACATTGCTTTTTGGTTGGCTTGTATTACATTTTCCACATAGGTAAAATCACGTGAGAATTCGCCGTTTCCGTTAATAATTGGACTTTCCAATTTTATCATCTGCTTTACCCATAAAGGAATCACAGCAGCATAGGCTCCATTCGGATCTTGCCTTTTCCCGAATACATTAAAATAACGTAAGCCAACACATTCCATTTGGTATGTTTTGGAAAAAACATCGGCATAAAGTTCGTTTACATATTTGGTTATTGCATAGGGAGAAAGAGGTTTTCCTATTTTGTCTTCTACTTTAGGCAATACAGGGGAATCACCATAGGTCGATGAGCTGGCAGCATAAATGAATCGCTTCACGTTCGCATCGCGTGCTGCAACTAGCATATTTAAAAATCCACCAATATTAACTTCATTACTGGTTATTGGATCTTTAATGGATCGGGGCACGCTTCCAAGTGCTGCCTCATGAAGTACATAATCACATCCTTCAACTGCATTCATGCAATCTGTTATGTTACGTATGTCTCCTTCAATTAATTTGAAATTAGGATGAGAAAAAAGATGTACAATATTTTTTCTTTTCCCGGTTGAAAAGTTATCCAAGCAAACAACTTGGTGACCTTTTTCAATAAGAGCATCGCAAAGATTAGAACCGATAAAACCTGCGCCTCCTGTTATGAGAATTTGTTTTCTTTTTTCTTGGTTCATTTTTCTTGCAATTTTAATTGAGTAATATTATTAACGTTTTAACTTCTTTGGTGTCTGTCATCTTTTTGGTTCAATATATCACCCTCGACGACAAAGATTTAGCTTGTATTTACATTTAATTACATAAGGGTGGTATTCGATTGTAATCTCCCCCCATAGCGGGTGTAAATATTATTGGTCATTAGTTAATTAGTTCCCGAAGCGAGTTTCCCGATTTTCGGGACAGGCAGGGACTGGTCGCATGGCTCCCAGCATTAGTAAAAAGTTCCTGAGTGCGGGATTATCTTTGTTCCGTTAGCTAAAGCAGACAGCCTGTCCCGACGAGTGTCGGGAGCAATTCATATGATAACTTCGATGTTGCTATTGCTGTAAGTTGAGAATCCTATTTCCATCGAAGCTATAAAAAAGCCTTAACAGGCATTGTGACTTATGCGCAGGATATGAAACAGTTACTTAAATAACAAACAACTATCTTGTGATAAATTCAATGTTGTGTTAGAAGTTTGTTTTGTGTGATTCTATTCCCCCCACTCCAGTTTTTCATCAATTCGTTTTATAATACGGCCATTGTCGAGCAGCCACCGTAAAGCCCGGTGATTGTGCTCTTCATTCCCTTTCAGGTGAAAGAATAATTCATGTTGTTGCAGTGGGTTCTTCAACAATAAAGTTTTAATATCGTCTGATATACGGTTAAACTCAGTATTGCTGATCCCGATATCATTTAGCTGCTGACAAACATCACACTCACCGCAACGCGTAGCATTCTTTTCACCAAAATAATTCAGCAACAACACACTGCGGCATTGCGTATTTGATGATGCATAATGCACTATGGCTTCAACTTGTTCTTCGTAATTCTTTTTGCGTTCGCTATAATTTTCTT
>JAQICA010000111.1 GCA_027858775.1 Salinivirgaceae bacterium
CTTTCTACGGCAGCGGTCAATTGCGAGGGGTAATATAAGCTGTTTTCATGACTTGTTTTTGGGGGTGGTCTTCGTGACCACCCTTTTTCATTTAAAAAAATCAGCACGCTATTTTATCACGGAAAAAATAGAAGCATACTCCCCTCTTTCAAATCATTGCTTACTAAACAATTACGATGTTAAAATCCTAAAGAAATACAGTGCCCACGCGCCAAAAACAAACAGAGAACTAATTGATAATAAATAGATTACACGAATTACAAGTTAAATAATGACAAATTTTGCAAAAATTTCAGGATGATAAATAACTGAAAAACGATATCGTTTTGGCACAAGCTTTGCTTTTATCTGGGTGCAACACCGCAGCCAACTTTCTACGGCAGCGGTCAATTGCGAGGGGTAATATAAGCTGTTTTCATGACTTGTTTTTGGGGGTGGTCTTCGTGACCACCCTTTTTTCGTTATATAAACGTAGTCTTCTATTCCGCTCAACTGTCTTATCTTGCATGAAAATAACTAATAACCTAAAAGTATTTTCGTTTTTAGACAGTTGAAAATGTGCGCATAGCAATGTTCTGCGGACATTTTTACGCAAGTGAAATTAAAAAGGTTAATACTTAATCTGTCAGAGCATTCAGCACCTGGCACTAATACACTTTTTCACCCGAAATGTAACTCTCCAAAACCTGAACATCAGGAACTTTCATAATATCGATATCCATAATATCACTATCGAGCACCACAAAGTCGGCTTGCTTGCCCGGCTCGAGGCTCCCCTTACGCTCCTCTTCAAAAATACTTTTTGCAGCCCAAATGGTCATAGACTTAAGCGCCTGAGAACGGGTCAGACTATTATCCATTTGGAAGCCCTTATCTGGAAATCCATCGAAATCTTTTCGTGCTACGGCTGCAAAAAAGCCGTAAATCGGATTAATATGCTCTACCGGAAAATCGCTTCCATTGCATAGCCACCCATTCTGATCTAACAACTCCATATAGGCATAAGCTCCCTTAATGCGCTCTGCGCCCAGCCTGCTTTCAGCCCAATACATATCGCTTGTGGCGTGGGTAGTATTTACAGCGGGTACGATATCGTATTTGGCAAATAATTGAAAGTCGTCGGGATGAATAACTTGTGCATGTTCAATTCGCCAACGTCGATCGTTTTTTCCTTTTAAAACCGAACCATACTTTTGAAGAATCAATCGGTTAGCAGAATCGCCAATTGCATGTGTATTAACCTGATAATTATACTTATACGCAAGTTCCATAATCGAATCGAATACGGGTAAATCTTCGAGTATAAGGCCTGTATTATCAGTATCGTCGGTATAAGGTTCTAACAAACATGCGCCACGCGACCCCAGAGCTCCATCAGCAAATAACTTGATGGACTTTATATGCATTTTTGGAGTTCGATACACGCCTTTGTGCACAAAAGCAGAAAAATTCCTTTCTGTTGGTAGCAACATTGCATAAACTTGCATTGCTAACTGCCCATTTTTCTGTAATGAATCCATAAGCATTACTTCGTCGTATGTCAGTCCGGCGTCTGCAACGGTAGTTAGGCCAACATCATAACAAGATTGCGCACCTTTATGCAAAAGCATTTCCATATCTGCTTTGCTCAGTTTTGGCACACGCTCCATCAATTGTTCCATTGCTTTATCGATTAAAATACCGGTTGGCTCACCATTTTCGAGCAGCACCTCTCCGCCGCGAATTTTAGTATTTGCTGTAATGCCCGCTATTTCAAGTGCTTTGGAGTTTGCAATTGCGGCATGCCCATCTATTCTACGAAGAAAAACAGGCTTTTCGGGAAATAATTTATCAAGCTCTCGCTTATGAGGAAAAAGGGGTTCGGGCCAATTATTCTGATCCCAACCGCGACCTGTTATCCATTCCGGATTATTCTCTGCATCCCACTTGCGCAATCGATTGAGCATATCGTCATACGATTTTGTTCCACGCAAATCAATTTGACTTAAAGTCATGCAATAACCATAAAAATGGCAATGCGCATCGATAAATCCCGGATAAATGCTTTTCCCTTGCAAGTCAATTATACTATCGGCTTCAAAATTTTTTAGTAACGATTGATCGCCAACCGCTACGATTTTTCCATCGGCAACAGCCATGGTTTCTGCAATCGAAAATAAGCTGTCGACAGTATAAATTGTTCCATTAACAAGCAATAAATCTACCTGCTTTGCGGAATTACAGCCATTGAACAAGAATAAAACAGCAATAAACACAAGAAATGTTCGCATAAAAATGCCAATGGGTGCATTAACCTTATTTTGGAGATAACTCCCGATTTCAAAAGCCTCCACACCGTGTGATTGGCGATTTGTTATCGGTAGCGCCAAAAATTCAAGCGTTTCTTTGGTGACATGAAATATACTTCTCCTCATTTTTTTAAATATTAATAAACAATCCATTCAAGCATCAAAAAATTGAAGTTTCAATATGCTTACAGATTACCATAAATCATTAAACATACAAAGTTAGAACATTGTAATTGAAAAAGTATTACAAACATATGGGAAAGATAAAATGTTCTTCCCTCCCATTTATTAATGCATTACCTTCAAATTAGGTGATAATCGCTCTCAAAAAAAAACAAAAAAATTCAACCACATTAAACTTGAAGAAAACCAAGGGAAAAGTAATGCGATGGTAACCGGAGTTGAAAATGCTTCACGCGATATTATTCTCTTTTTCGATGCCGATGTGAGTGGAATTGAAGCAAAACATTTTGACCAACTTATTAAACCTCTGATCGATAAAGAAAATGAAGCAGACATGGTGTTAGGTTCGCCTTCTGAAACATTGATTGATTACCGGGTAAATCCGTTTAAAAGTTTAACCGGCGAGCGCGCCATGTATAAAAAAGATATTGAACCCATAGTGGATAATATACGCGATATTCGTTTTGGGGTAGAGACATATATAAACCTACATTTCCAAGCACATAGAAAACGAATTAAATACACTTTACTGGATGGCCTAACGCATCCAACAAAGTACGATAAAGTATCGGCAGGAAAAGCCACCAAAGAATTTATCGATGAAGGCAAGGAAATTGCAGTGACTTTGCTCAATAATTACGATTTAATAACCAAGCGCATCAGCAATTCCTTTGGAGAGCAAAGCAACACTATTAAAGAAAAGTTTAAAGTCCTTCAGAATGAAATTAATGAGCGCATTCAGGTGCTATTAAAAAACAATGGATAGAAAAAGGATAATCAGGTCGTTACTTTTCCTTATCGTAGGAATAATACTTTTGGGGTTAGTTTTTAGAAACACCGATTTAAAAAACTTACAGGGTACACTCGCACAAATTCGATGGCAGTGGGTTGCCCTGTCTGTATTTTTAAATCTAATGAGCCAATACATCAGAGCACTAAGATGGCGAAGCCTTTTTGCCCCGATGCAGTATAGCCCGGGAACTCTGAATCTGTTCCTGTCTGTAGTGGTACTGGCCTTTACCAACCAGGTAATACCCCGCGGAGGCGAAATTGCACGTTTAGGAATAATAAACCGATACGAGAAAATTCCGTTAACAAAATTACTCGGCACTGCGTTGGTTGAACGCCTCACCGATCTGATTATTCTTCTTATGATTTTTGGAACGCTGGTTGTCCTAAAATTTTCCCTTTTCATGGAAATTCTAGAATCGCCACAAATTAGCCTACAACAAGTAAGTATACAAAACATTGCCATTACCATCGGTATTGTTAGCTTACTGATAATTATGGGCGTAATAATCATCAAGAGGTACAAACTTATTTCAAAATTTAACCATAAATTAAAGCAAATTAGAAAAGAAATAAAGGAAGGCTTTTGGAGTCTTTACCACATCAAAAACAAAGTGCTCTTCTTTTCTCAATCCATACTAATATATGTTTTATGGTTACTGATGTTATACGTGCTTCTGTTTGCCCTCCCTGCCACCTCTAACCTGGGATTCGAAGCCGCCATATTTACTTTTGGACTGGCCTCCATGGCCTTTCTCCTGCCAATACAAGCAGGCATGGGCGCATGGCACTTTTTAGTAATCCAAAGTTTACTGCTTTTCAGTATTGATGCCGAAACAGGAAAAGCATTTGCACTTATGGCACATACAGCTACAAATTTAATTTGGTTGCCACTGGGTGCCATTGCATTTGCAATACTTCCACTTATCAACAATACAAAATATTCTAAACAGGTAAAAAACGCCGCATCATCATAATTTAGACGTTCAAAGGATAAATATTTAAAGTTTTTACTTGCAATAAGTTCACACATACGAGTGTACATTTTCGCACACAAATGTATTTTACTTCTACAGATTAGTAAAAACATTCATCATTCGTTATTTTTGTTTCTTAAATATTAACTAAAAATTCTTCTATTGTGAAAAGAGTAATTTATACAATTTTAGTATCGGGACTGCTGTTCAGCGGATGCAGTCAGGGTGAAAAAGAAACAACGAAAGACAATCCGTTTTTCAGCGCATTCGATACACCATATCAGGTTCCGCCATTCAATAAAATTCAAAATGCGCACTACATGCCTGCATTTAAGAAAGGAATGGCCGAGCAAAAAGAGGAAGTAAAAGCCATAGTTGAAAACACAAACGCTCCCACTTTCGAGAACACCATTGAAGCACTTGACAACAGTGGAATGATGCTTCGCAGAGTTAGTTCAGTATTCAGCAACCTGAAATCGTCAGACACAAATGATGAATTACAGGCCATCGCAAAAGAGGTTTCGCCGTTAAAATCGAAACACTTCGACGACATTAATATGAATGCCGGCCTATTCGAACGCATAAAGAAAATATACAACAAAAAAGGTGATTTAAACCTGAACGGTGAGCAAACCAAACTTCTGGAAGACACGTACAAAAAATTTGTTCGTAACGGAGCCAACCTGCCCGAAGAAAAGCAAAACGAACTGCGTGAAGTAAACAAAAAACTTTCGAAGCTATCGTTGGAATTTGATAACAACCTTTTAGCAGAAACCAATAATTTCCAACTGTTAATCGACAACGAAGAAGATCTAAAAGGCTTGCCCGAGTCTATCCGTCAATCGGCAGCAATTGCCGCCCGGGAAAATGGAAAAGAAGGAAAATGGTTATTTACACTACAGAAACCAAGTCTAATTCCATTTTTACAGTTTTCGGAGAAACGCGAACTACGCGAAAAGCTCTATACTGCCTATATAACACGTTGCGACCACAATAATGAATTCGATAATAAAGAGATTCTTAAAGAAATGGTTGCTTTGCGTATTGAAAAAGCCAACTTGTTAGGTTATAAAACATATGCCGATTACATTTTAGACGATCGTATGGCTAAAACACCGGAACGTGTATTTAACCTACTCGATAAACTGATGAAAGCCGGAAACGAAGTGGCAAAAAAGGAACGCGGCGAAATGCAGCAAATGATTAAAGCCGATGGTCACAGTTTTGAATTAAAACCCTGGGACTGGTGGTTTTACGCCGAAAAACTAAGAGCTAAAAAATACAACTTCAACGAAGAGTCTTTACGCCCCTACTTTAAGCTCGAAAATGTACTAGATGGCATGTTTACAGTGGCCAACAAGCTTTGGGGAGTTCAAATGAAAGAACGCACCGACTTACCCAAATACAACAAGGGAAACAAAATATTCGAGGTAACAGAGGCCAATGGCGATCACATTGGAATTCTTTATATGGACTTCTTTCCACGTGCCAGCAAATCGTCAGGTGCATGGATGAACTCATTTATGAAACAACACACCAAAGACGGTAAAAAAGTTGCTCCTGTTATTTCAGTAGTTTGTAACTTCTCCAAACCAACAGGCGACAAACCTGCGCTGCTTAACTTCGAAGAAGTTTCAACACTTTATCACGAATTTGGTCATGCCTTACATGGATTACTGTCAGACTGCACTTACTATGGACAGTCAGGAACCAGCGTATCGCGCGACTTTGTGGAGCTTCCGTCGCAAATTATGGAAAACTGGGCAGGCGAACCCGAAGTAATTAAAATGTATGGCAAACATTACGAAACCGGAGAAACCATTCCCGATGAACTAATCAAAAAAATGAAAAAAGCCGGGAAATTTAATCAGGGATTTGAGTTAACCGAATTTATTGGTGCCGGCCTACTCGATATGCACTGGCACATTTTAAAAGAACCGACTCAAAAAAGTGTAAAAGAGTTTGAAAACGATGTTCGTAAAAAAATCGGACTTATCGATGAAATTGAATTCCGTTACCGCAGCCCATACTTCTCGCACATTTTTGCAGGCGGGTATGCAGTTGGATACTATGGCTACGCCTGGGCAGAAATTCTCGATGCCGATGCATTTCAGGCATTCAAAGAAACTGACATATTTGATCAGGAAACAGCGAAAAAATTCCGCAAGTATATTTTATCGGCCGGAGGCACTGACGAAGCTATGGACTTGTATGTTAAGTTCCGCGGACATGAACCTACTACCGACGCACTGCTTGAACGTCGCGGATTGAAATAAACCATTCACATAAAAAGCACAGGCAACAAGCACTGTATAACGAAAAAAGTTTGTTGAAGAGATTCAGCAACCTTTTTTTCGTTAAAAAATCACTCGATGGAGAATATCCATAGAGTTATTTATGCAAATTTGCACACGTTTTTTCTTTCCGTTTTTGTTCACACATAAACTATACTAAAAACACATGCTATTCGAATAGTACAATTAAAAAAATAATTAAATTTAACGTAGAAAGTAAAAAACCATTCTCTATTACAAAAAGCAAAAGTGAAAATATTTATTTAATACCCGATTTAACGTGAAGAAATTAAAGTTAAAAATCTTTTCAAGCTTTATGTTGCTTGTCGTAATGCTGGCAATAGCAGGCATAATATCAGCGGTGGAGTTTCGTTGGATTAGCAACTCAGTTAACGGCCTGATACGAAACAATTACGAATCTATTAAAGCATCGAAATCGATGCTGGAAGCGTTGGAGCGCGAAGATAGTGGAATACTACTTCTTTTACTTGGTGAATGGAAAGAAGGAAGGACAATACTTCATTCGGCCGACAGTGCATTTATGGCCAACCTAATTATTGCCCAAAATAACATTACCGAAACCAACGAAAAACAATACTTGCAAAGCATACAGGTAAAATATAGCGCATACAAACAAAAATGGAAGCGTCCAATTGTTGATACCGAAAAAGAGGGGAATATTTCCTGGTACAGAAATGATATTCATCAATTATTTATCGATTGTAAAATGGCGGTTGATAATATAATGACTTTAAACCAGTCGAGCCTGTACAATGAAGCATCGGAACTTCACGAAAAATCGCGAAGAGCAATTATGCCCGGTATCATTTCCATTATTGCAGCAGTTATATTTTCGCTAATACTTAATTTTTTTATTACACGATACTTTGTCAGACCAATCTCGGAACTTGCCGACGCTATTAATAATTACAAAGAAGAAAATTGGACAATACAAAGCAACATAAAATCGAACGATGAGATAAAAGAACTTGAAAATGCAATAAAATCGCTATTGCAAAAAATTGCTCGTAAATATAATGCTAAGTAAAAATGCAGAAAGAGATCATTATAAAACATTTAGGTGTTGTACTCTTACTTAACGGAGTATTTTTGTTTATTTCATTTCTGATATCGCTACTATACAACGAAACATCAATAATCCCATTACTTTATAGTGCTATTTTATGCGGAATTCTTGGAGTATTCCCCATGATTTTTGTAGAGCAAACAGAACACATAAACTTCTCCGAAGGTCTTACAATAGTGGTTTTCGGATGGATCATTACCTGTCTAGTGGGTATGCTGCCATACATTATGTGGGGAGGAGAATTTACGATAATAAATGCCTGGTTTGAGAGTGTTTCAGGGTTCACAACCACCGGATCAACCATACTTAACGATATTGAGAGCTTGCCAAAAGGACTACTATTTTGGCGGTCATCGACCCACTGGATTGGTGGAATTGGAGTAATTTTATTTGTGTTGCTTATTTTACCACAATCGAAAGGACAAAGAGTGACAATTTACAATACAGAAATCTCCAACCTTTCGAAAATGAATTTTCGCTTCAAAGCAAGAAAAATAGTACAAATACTTGCCATAGTATACATTACACTGACGGTTTCAGAAACGCTGATTCTTATGTCGTTCGGCATAAGCTTTTTCGATGCCATTAACCATTCGTTTGCGACAATTGCAACCGGAGGTTTTTCGACAAAAAATTTAAGTATTGCCGCATTCAACAACACCGGAGTAGAAATCGTTATTATGATTTTTATGGTACTAAGTGGAATTCACTTTGGCTTATTATACAGTACCATACTTTTCAGGAAAGAGAATATTTTTAAATCGTCACTGGTTCGAGCTTTTATTTTAGTTATGGCCACAGGAATTCTTCTAATCACATTGAAACTAGTATTAAGTGAAAATTACACATTCTGGCAAGCACTCCGGTATGCCAGTTTCCAAGTAATATCGTTAGGTACAACAACTGGCTTTGCCACTACAGACACGGCAAGCTGGCCTATTTTCACTCAGGTAGTTTTGCTATATTTCACCATTCAATGTGCCATGACGGGCTCCACATCAGGAGGACTAAAATTCGATCGCATCTTTATTTTCTTTAAACTTTTGGGGAAACAAATAAACCTGCTCAAACACCCCAACGGAGTATTCGTAGCAAAAATAGGCGGTAAAAAAATAGATGGAAAGCTGGAGCAGCAAACCTTGGTGTTCATTGTATTATATATCACAACATTTTTTACCACCACCATTTTGCTTACTGCATTCGATATAGACGGCATGACAGCCTTTTCGGCTTCGGTTGCGACCATAGGAAATGTGGGGCCGGGTTTTGAAGGCGTTAGCTCATTGGGTAATTATGCCGAACTACCTTCCATGGCCAAGTTTATACTCACAATCAATATGTTACTCGGCCGACTCGAAATATTCAATATTCTGGCTTTAATCATGATTAAAAAATAGTCGGTTTATAGTTAAAAAAATCACATTTATATTTTGGCAAATAAAAAAACTGATCTATATTTGCATCCGCAATCAGGAAATTGTTCATTGAAATATGCGAGAATAGCTCAGTTGGTAGAGCACGACCTTGCCAAGGTCGGGGTCGCGAGTTCGAGTCTCGTTTCTCGCTCTAATTAGCTAAAAAACATCGGGGAGATACCAAAGTGGCCAACTGGGGCAGACTGTAAATCTGCTGGCGTACGCCTTCGGAGGTTCGAATCCTTCTCTCCCCACCATTAAATTTTTTCACCATTTACAAACGGAAGTAGCTCCGGTGATAGACCCTCAACCTTCCAGGCTGAGAGCCGCGAGTGCCGAAAAACGTAAAACTTCGTTTTTAGCCATTTTCGTTCATTCTCGAAACGAATTCAAGATCATAGATTTTGCTCGTTTTAGAATTTGAAAAACTACTGTTTAAGTAGACTTCGGCACATCTCTACCTTCTCCTCCGTCGACAAATAGCCATCAATCCAATGTATGTGGGTTCCTTTGCGCTCCATCCGGCGGAACCACGTCATTTGGCGTTTAGCAAATTGATGAATCGCAATATTTAACCGCTCCACCATGGTCGAGTAATCGATATGCCCCGTCAAATACCAAGTAATAAACTTATATTCAAGACCATAAGAAACTAATTTTTCGGCAGAAACACCTTTTTTAATTAGCTCCTGCACTTCGGAAACCATTCCTTCGTTTAACCGCTGCTGCAACCGTTCAGTAATGCGCTTACGTATTTGTGGCCGATCGAACGATGGAGCTACAACAAGTGGCTTATAATCGGGCATTTCTGTTTCTTTCACATCAAATTTTTCATAAAACTCAGCAATTTCAATTGCCCGTATTGCGCGCTGGCAGGTATCTACATCGGTAGTGTTGTGTAACGACTTCTTTGTTGCCAGCAATTGAGTCAACTCTTCAAGACTCTTTTTTCGGAGTTGATCTCTCAATTCGTCGTTTCGTGGCACATCAAGTAGTTTATACTTTTTAACAACTGCCTCGACATATAGACCTGTTCCTCCACTCAAAACTGGAAAGCGCTCACGTGCACGTATTTCTTCCATTGCGGAAAGAAAATCTTGTTGAAACTGAAACACGCTGTAGGTTTCACCGGCATCACAAATATCGACCAAATGGTATGGAATGGGCTTTCCCGCTACAACGTAATCGTCCAAATCTTTGCCAGTACCAATCGTCATTCCCCGAAATACCTGACGACTATCAGCACTAATAATTTCGCCATCGAACTCAGCAGCACAATGTGCTGCCAAAGACGTTTTTCCTGTTGCAGTAATTCCGGTAACCACTAATAAATCATAATCAAAGCCTGCCATTTTGTTGTATTTCAATTTACCGCAAATATAATAGCTCTCTGGTAATCGGCATGGCATTTAGGTTCATAATCTGTAAAACTATTACAAATTAGCAGGGCGACTACATTAAAATAAGCAGTGGAATCGTTGACACTCAATAGTGTCATGTCAAGAATAATCTGACGGGGCTACTAGTGATCTTTTCACCTGCATTGAAAAATGTATAGAGAACGCAGCTATGCGCACATTTTTTGCCATTCTAAAAACGAAAATCCCTTCAACTTACCCGTCATTTCACACTTGAAATGACACTTTAACCTTCAACATCGCATTAAAAAAAACCATAGTTTTTTTAACTAACTTAAATTACAATGGCCTTTGAGTTTAGATCATTTAACTATAAACACAAGGCATACTTAGATGATTTATCTAAAAATGCCAAAAATATAAAAAATGTGTTTGGCAACACTCCCTTTCACTATAAATATTTACTATATTTTCCTAATTTTACCTCAGCAATATTTTTTGTGTGTTGAACTTAAAATCATTTATAACAGATTCCAATCACACACATATTAAAAACCATAGAAAACCATGTATACGTTTAAACGATTGTCCCAAATAACATTACTGATAATTGCAATTGGTTTATTTAACCAATGCAATAATGATCAGCAAGAAAAAATTGATCAGCTCAAAGAAGAAAATCGCCAATTAAAGCGAGAAAGAGCTGCAACAGAAGAGCATGTTTACAATCTGAGTGAAACCATTAATTTCATTCAATCAAATCTGGACACCATAAAGGAGCAAGAGCAAATTATCAGCACTATTGCCCGGAACGATGTTGAAAATCAAAAAAATGCAAAAGCAAAAATTTCAGAAGACATTACAAGCATATACAATAAGTTAATTGATAACCGTCGTAAACTATCTCAACTTCAAAATAGGCTCGGAAAAGATATGTCGGAAAACAAAGAGCTACAAAAGCTTATTGAGCGACTTAACACGCAAATGGATGATAAAATAATAGAGGTAGAAACATTACGAAACAAGCTTGAGAGCATGCAGGGACAGATCATTAATCTGCAAGGATTGGTTGACACACTCCAAAATTTGCGCAAGCAACAACAAAATGTTATTGCCTACCAGCAAAAAGAAATGAATACTGTTTACTACGCTTATGGCACACAAAAAGAGCTCAAAGACAATAATGTAATAACCAAAAAAGGCGGACTACTCGGTATTGGTAAGACACGGAAATTAGACGATAATTTGAACCACGATTATTTTACCGAAGCAGGCAAATTTGAGTTAAAAACCATTACACTTAACGCACGAAAAGTGCGAATTGTAACTCCCCACCCCGAAGGTAGCTATATATTACATGGCGACAAACCGGTGGACAGTATCGAAATAACAAATCCGGTCAAATTCTGGAGCAACACACAATATTTGGTAATCGAAATAAAACAATAATTCATATGGATACAAACACACCAATAAAATTTGATGTTGTCAAAAAGTATGTTGAAGAGCTCAACATACCTGACCTCAGCAACGCTACCATTCGTGAAATTGTAAAGGTAGTCGATCAAATAGAAGAAGCTACCGACGATAAGTTCATTCGGATGGAAATGGGCGTTCCGGGTCTTGAACCTGAAAAGATTGGTACGGAAGCCGAAATTGAGGCTCTGAAAGCCGGCGTTGCAAAAAATTATCCAAGTATCGAAGGAATTCCCGAACTCAAAAAGGAAACTTCGCGCTTTATTAAAAGCTTTATGAATATTGATGTATCTCCAGAAGGATGCATAGCCACAACCGGCTCTATGCAAGGAGGATACGCCTCTTTTCAAGCATTAAGCTTTATGGATAAAAAGAAGGATACAGCCTTATTTATCGATCCGGGTTTTCCTATTCAAAAACAGCAATTTAAGGTTATTGGCGCCAAATTCGAATCGTTCGATGTGTATAACTACCGTGGCGAAAAGTTACGCGAAAAACTCGAAGGGGTATTAAGTAAAGGGAACATTAACAGTATCATTTTTTCAAACCCCAATAACCCAAGCTGGATTTGTCTGAACGACAATGAATTACAAACCATTGGCGAATTGGCGACAAAATACGACGTCATTGTCGTTGAAGATTTGGCCTATTTTGGAATGGACTTCCGGAAAAAACTTTCGATACCTAACGAACCTCCGTTCCAACCATCGGTAGCCAACTACACCGATAACTGGATTATGCTCATTTCGAGCTCAAAAGTATTCAGTTACGCTGGTCAGCGGATGGCTGTAATGGTAATTTCTGATTCGCTTTATCACCGTTCGTACCCCGATTTAGCCGAGCGATTTGGAGCCGATCGTTTAGGGTATGCAATCGTTTACCGACTGCTTTACTCGTTAAGCTCCGGAGCATCGCATTCAGGACAATACGCTCTGGCAGCCATGTTTAAGGCTGCTAGCGACGGAAAATTCGACTTTGTAGAGCCGGTAAAAGAGTACGGCGAGCGAGCCAAAATAATGAAGAAGCTTTTCACTAAATACGGTTTCGAAATTATTTATGATAAAGACCTCGACGAAGACCTGGCCGACGGTTTCTACTTTACGATTGCCTATCCGGGAATGAAAGGCGGAGAGCTCATTGAAAACCTCCTTTACTACGGCATTAGTGCTATTTCGTTAAAAGGAGCCGGCAGCACACATGTAGACGGATTAAGAGCATGCGTTTCACAAATAAAACGAAGCCAGTTCGACGATTTAGAATACCGGTTGAAACGCTTCGCCGAAGAATTCAAATAGCCCTTATACATAGTAAAGAGAATTATTTGAAACCAAAATAAATAAGAAAACTCAAACGAATTAGGCTGGGTATTCGACCACTTTTTTGTTAATATTCAGTACATTTGCGACTTATAAACTCATTTAAAAACAACTACTATGGCAAAAGTAAAAGGAGCAGTCGTTGTAGATATAGAAAAATGCAAGGGGTGTAACCTTTGTGTAGTAGAATGCCCCACCGACACATTGGCCTTATCGCCAAATGTAAATGGCAAAGGGTATAACTATGCCTACATGGAGAGCCCCGATGCATGCATCGGTTGTTCAAACTGCGGTCTGGTATGTCCGGACAGTGTAATTACTGTTTACAAAGTCAAATTACAGCAAGCGTAGCTGTATTTGCAATCATTTTCACTAAACTTAAAAACCTCTTAAATAATGGGAGAACTAAGATTAATGAAGGGTAATGAGGCAATTGCCGAAGCAGCGATACGCTATGGCGTAGATGGCTATTTCGGGTATCCTATTACACCTCAGTCAGAAGTAATTGAAACACTAATGGCTCGTAAACCATGGGAAGAAACCGGTATGGTTGTGGTTCAGGCCGAAAGTGAAGTAGCAGCTGCCAATATGCTTTACGGTGGTGCAGCATGCGGAAAAAAAGTAATGACATCGTCTTCCAGTCCAGGAGTGAGCCTAAAACTGGAAGCAATTTCTTATATAGCTGGTGCAGAACTGCCTGCTCTGGTAGTAAACGTGGTTAGAGGAGGCCCAGGTTTGGGAACTATTCAGCCAGCACAATCAGACTATTTCCAGGCAGTAAAAGGTGGCGGACACGGTGATTATCATCTAATTGTGTTTGCGCCAAATTCGGTACAAGAAATGGCCGACTTTGTAGAAGACACCTACGAATTAGCCATTAAATACCGCAACCCAGCAATGATATTGAGCGACGGTATAATTGGCCAAATGATGGAAAAAGTTGAATTAAAAGACTTTAAACCACGATTTACAGATGCTGAAATCAAAGAAAAATTTGGCAGTTGGGCTACAACCGGAAAAACCCCTGATCGGGAACGAAATATTGTAACTTCACTTGAGTTGCAATCAGAGCTACAAGAGAAGCACAACCATAAGCTACAAGCCAAATACCAACAAATGAGAGAAACCGAAGTTCGTTTCGAATCTACAAATACCGAAGATGCAGAATATCTTTTAGTAGCATACGGTTCATCGTCTCGCATTTGCCGTAAAGCAATGGAATTGGCTCGCGATAAAGGAATTAAAGTTGGACTTTTACGTCCAATTACATTATTTCCCTTCCCAACAAAGCAACTCGCAGAACTGGCTAACCAGGTAAAAGGAATGCTATCTGTAGAAATGAGCGCAGGCCAAATGGTTGAAGACATAAGACTCGCCGTTAACGGGAAAGTGCCTGTAGAGCATTTTGGCCGTTATGGAGGAATTATTCATAGCCCGGACGAAATTGTAAATGCGCTTGAAAAACAAATTATTAAAGGCTAAGCAATTATGGAAGTAAAAGATATTATCAAGGAAGAAAACCTTGCCTATAAAAAGACGAAGGTACTTACTGACAATGAAATGCACTACTGCCCCGGTTGTACACACGGAGTAGTACACAAAGTAATTGCCGAAGTAATTGAAGAAAAAGACATTCAGGAAAATACCATCGGTATTTCACCCGTAGGATGCTCAGTTTTGGCATACAACTACTTGCATATTGACTGGCAAGAAGCAGCTCACGGACGTGCTCCGGCATTGGCCACAGCCACTTCGCGCCTTATGCCCGACAAGTATGTATTTACATATCAGGGCGATGGTGATTTGGCATCGATTGGTGCAGCAGAAATTATTCATGCATGTAATCGTGGCGAAAACATAGTCGTTATTTTTATCAATAACGGAATATATGGTATGACCGGCGGGCAAATGGCTCCAACAACTTTAGAAGGCATGCCAACCTCTACCAGTCCTTATGGCCGCGACATTAAGCTGTCAGGTCATCCGTTAAAAATGACAGAGTTGGTAGCAAATCTTCCGGGAACAACATTTGTTGCTCGTCACTCTGCCGAAACTGCAGGTGCAGTGCGTAAATTAAAAAAAGCAATTCGAAAAGCATTCGACAATATTGATGAGAAAAAAGGTACATCGTTTATCGAAGTGGTTTCTACTTGCTCTTCCGGATGGAAACTGACTCCTGAAGCATCGAACACCTGGATGAAAGAAAATATGTTTCCTTTCTACCCATTAGGAATTATTAAAGACGAATAGTGAAATCACTAAAACCATAAGAAAATGAAAGAAGAAATCATTATAGCCGGATTTGGTGGCCAAGGGGTACTTTCAATGGGGAAAATTCTTGCATACTCAGGAATTATGCAAGACCAAGAAGTTAGCTGGATGCCATCTTACGGCCCTGAAATGCGTGGAGGAACTGCAAATGTTACCGTAATTCTAAGCGATGAAAAAATCAGCTCACCTATTCTGAATACCTTCGATACGGCGATTATTCTTAACCAACAATCGCTCGATAAATTCGAAGAAGCAGTAAAACCGGGTGGAGTGCTACTTTACGATCCAAATGGTATTACTTCGCCACCGGCAAGAAAAGATATTAATATTTACAAAATTGAAGGAGCCGAAGAAGCTGCAAAAATGGGTAACCCCAAAACATTTAACATGATTATTTTGGGTGCATTCCTAAAAATCAAACCCATTGTGAAAAATGAAAATGTGGAAAAGGGACTCGAAAAATCGCTCCCAGAACGTTATCACAAACTTATTCCATTAAATCTTGAGGCTATTCAAAAAGGCCACGATTCTGTTAAAAGTATTCAAACCGTATAAATAAAAAAAGCGAACTTCGGTTCGCTTTTTTCCTATGTTTATAAAAGTATTAATAATTGGGTTAGGTGGCTTTTTGGGAACGATTGCCCGATTTTTGGTTTCCAAAATAATTCAGTAACAAACGACCGGTTCCTTTCCCTGGCACACGTTCGCCGTTAACATTATTGGCAGCTTGCTTATTGGAATTATTTTAGCCGCCTCCTTCAGGAATTCATCATTTAACCCAGCAATTAAAAACTTTTTGGCTATAGGCTTTTGCGGAGGATTTACTACATTCTCTACTTTCGCCCTCGAACACCAGTATTTAATTTCCACCCAACAATACCTTCAGCTTGCAATTTATATTTCATTATCCGTTACTAGAGGTGTAATAGCTGTATTTTTGGGCATGTACTTATTCAAATAACCTTTGCAATCAAAATCCTCCCCCCCGTTATTTTACCCCCAACCAGAGCCCGGGACTCAAAACCACTCTTTATAATAAAACATATAAACGCATTATTACTATATTTAAAGGCTTCTTACAAAAAAAGATGCGTCAAAATATGTTAATAAAATGTTTTTTTTTATATTTGGTAAATACAGAATGCTAAACATATCATAGTGCTAAGCGCTCATTATTAATAATCGTTTTCTTTTGAATTGCGAAAAAACGATAAACAGTGGAATTGGACTACCTTATAGGTAATATTTCATGATAACGAAAAAATAAAAGCATTAAATGACCCATCAACTTAAAATCAGGAAAATATGAAAAAAACATTGACTATCTTAATTGTATTTTTTATTGCCTTAACCTCTGTACAGGCACAAAACACGGCAAAACTTCAATCAATTTTCATTTACAACTTCATTAAATTGATTGAGTGGCCGGCATCCGCCAACGCATCGGGCACATTTGATATTGCCGTTATTGGAAATGACCCCATTATTGCAGAACTAACCAACCTAGCAAAAGCAAAAAAAGCAGGATCATTGACAATTAAAGTTACGAAAGCCAGTAGCGCAAGTGATGCGGGTACTCCTCACATTATTTATGTGCCCAAATCGCAAAGCGGACAAATTGGTAACATAAAAGCTTCAGTTGGCTCCAAACCGGTACTAATTATTTCTGATACCGATGGCGGTACAACCAAGGGTGCAGACATTAATTTTGTGATTGTAGACAACAAACCTAAATTCGAAATCACTCCGGCTTCTGCTCAATCGAAAAGCTTAAAAATTAGTTCGAACCTGGTTAACCTTGGTATCTCGAAATAATTACTCCACGATGCATCTAAACATGCACGGCTAAGTGCGCTTTTTATATATCAACCAAAAACCAACTATTGTGTGAAAAAAGCAATTATTTACGACCTAATTATATTTGTAGTTGTTTGTATTGCAACGACAAGTACGGTACGTGCACAAAATACGGATATTTATGAGCTCTCTATCAAAGATTTAAAAATGGTCAGCGTTGTTAACGATTCTACTATAGAACAATACCAGCCAACCTATGAAATTTCCATACAGGATCTGATGAGCCTGGAGGTTGTTAAAGAATTACGTGTAAATAAATATGTTGACATAACTTATGATATCCCGCTAGAAGAACTCATGCACGTCAAGCTATCTATAAAGAAAGACACCGGATTCGAACCAACCTACGAAATGTCGCTCCGTGGTCTTACAGCACTTGAATATAAAGAAAATTCCGAAATTCGTGAACGAATTAACCTAAGTTACGATATTTCATTAGATGGAATAATGAATATTACAATAAAACCAAGAGAATGAGGTAGTGAAATATAAAAAGCCACAGATCATTCCGATCTGTGGCTTTTTTTTTAACTTAAAATTTATTGTTACTTTTTGGAAATTACTTTTTTAGCCATTTTGTAACGTTCGTTTACTATTTCCCAATTTATAATATTCCAAAAATTTGAAATATACTCTGTACGTTTATTCTGATAAGCCAGGTAATAAGCATGCTCCCAAACATCGACGTTTAATAACGGAATACCCTGAATTTCCTGATCTGGCATAAGCGGATTATTCTGATTAGACGTTTGTGAAACTTTTAGCTCACCATCCATCGTTAAAACGAGCCAAGCCCAACCGCTTCCAAATTGCGTAGCAGCTGCTTTTGCGAAT
>JAQICA010000175.1 GCA_027858775.1 Salinivirgaceae bacterium
GGCCCTTGGAGGATAGTGCTACCTACGTAATGCAAGTTATTGCTAAGTCGGCTCAAAACCTACAACCTATTTTTAATGATGGCAAAAGCGAGGTAGTAATATTCAGATATATTTCAACAACTACACCACCACCTCCTCCTCCTCCATTGGCGCAGGCTTTGCAGTTTACATGTGATTGTAATATTACATTACCATCTGGCGGTGCTAACCAAAGCCCTACCGTGAATGCAAATTCAACCTTTATGTTAGGTGAATACAATATCACAATATCGAATATTACCAATCAACCCGACGGGAACGGTGTGTTTAGTGGTGATGGGACACTTCCTTTTCCATTATCGTCAGGAACAATTATTCCTCTTGAAGTTGCTTTTACAAACATTCAAATCAATAATTCTACTGAAGCAATCAGCGGTTTTGCTGAAGCCAAAATAAACTCGGATGCAACATTTATTCCCGAAAGTAGTTCCACAGATGATTTACTCACATTGAACACAGCTCAATTGCAAGAACTTAAAAATTATTTTACAAGCCATCCCAACCAATTGACAGCAAATGCAACTGGCTCTGCCCAACAACTACCTCTGGGCTTAAATGATTTATCAAACGGAACTGCAAATACGGTAGCAATTACAGGAATGTACTTTACTCCAACCAATGCTTCCTTTGACGCAGCAATTGCAATTGATTTACCGGATGCTACACCCAATGTTGCCGGTTTTAGCAGAAAACATATTTGCTTATCTGCCACAGATGTTTGCAATAAACCTTCAGCATTATTTCTTGAAAGCGATTTAACGCTTGACTTAATTACAAGTCAGGGCGATATTATACTACAAGGCTGGAACTCTAACCTATCTAATCCAAGCGATTCAGGAACTTATGTTTTAATAAATAAAAACGGATTAAAAAATTTAAGAATACAGGCTGATTACATATTTCCGGTAAACCAGATAGTTCAAACGGATGGCGTTTCTCCAGTTGAAACAAAGTTAAAAGCCAATGCAACAAGCTGGAATAATTGGATTGGAACAATAGAATTTGAATATCCTTTTGTAGCTGGTAATTTAAGCGATTTCAGCTTTGAAATTACACAATTAGGATTATTTTACCATTCTGATTTGGCTAATCCGTCAACAATGCCAATTTCATTTATTACAGCTGATCCATCAGCAAGTACACCCGACTGGACTGGGGTTTTATTACCTGCGGGTGAAATAAGCTTCCCCGGACAAAATGTAAATCTTACAAATAATGGCCCGGTAACATTAAATGGTACAAATATTATATTGGATGAGCAGGGCGTGTCAGTCGAAATTCTCGAAAATAATGTATTGGATATAACAGAAGGAAATATTTCCGGATGGAATTTTTCTATAGAAAATTTAGATCTCAACCTATTTAAAAATTCACTTACTCAAGGAGCATTTTCAGGAAAAATGTTATTGCCTATTGCATCCGATACATCATTTGTAAATTATTCATGCCTGTTAAGTATTAATAATGGCGATTTGGATTATCAGTTTGCTATTGACCCCAGAGATGATTTAAAGGTTCCAATGTGGAAAGCAAAAATGGATATTGAGGAATCATCAACCATTGACATACAATTTAATTCCGGTGCTTTTACAGCAACTGCTAATCAAAACGGAGAATTGAGTATTAGCGGAACCGTTGGCATGCTGAAAAAATTAAAACTAAATGGAGTTGAATTTGAAACCTTAAATAGTGGAACTCAAATCAACGCACCTACTTTATCTTTAGGAACCTTTTCATAGGGTGATGGAAAGAAAAAATTGGGAGGTTTCCCTCTTGATATTAAAACCATAACGGCAGTCGTTGGATCGGATCCTGGCATACAGGTACACACGAATCTTAAGTTATGTAATTTGATTTCAGCCAATATTGCTGAAACAAAATTTGATATCGTGGGACAACAAGCAACAAATGCTTCAAGAACTTATTATGAATTTAAAACTGGTATTATTGACTCGCTTAAGGTAAGTGGTGATTTAAGCATATTCAAAGTAAAAGGTTCATTGCATTTCTTTGAAGGAGATGCAACATTTGGTGATGGATTTAATGGTTGGTTAGAGGTTGATATACCAAAGACAGTAAAAATAACCTGTAACTTACAGTTTGGAACTATAGAAGAAGCAACTGACACGTTTAACTATTGGTATTTTGATGGAATGGCGGATATACCTAACGGTGTACCTCTATTCCCCAGCCTGAATGCCTACGGGTTTGGTGGTGGTGCATACTATCATATGACCCGAACACCTCCACCGAGCATAGAAATCGCTAATGCAAACTCGGAGGATCATAAAAATCCGGGTGATGCACCATCAGGCATTCGATATATTCCGGACAAAAGTACATTGCTAGGGTTTAAGGCGTCATTGTTATTCGGATTGCAGGAACGAAAGACTTTTAACGCTGATGTTACTTTAGAAATAAGTATTAGTGAAAATACTGGAGGTATTGATGAATTCTTTATGTATGGAAATGCTCGTGTATTACAAAAGGAAATTAAGGATACTTCCAAAGCTATGGTAAAAGCTAGTATTGAAGTTTATTACGATGTTACCGAGGATATTTTCCATGCTAATATGGATGCCGTATTAAAAATGGAAG
>JAQICA010000202.1 GCA_027858775.1 Salinivirgaceae bacterium
TTGCAACTTTTTTATCAAGGAAAAAGTGGGATCCTTAATCGCTTACCAGAAGTTGCAATTTTAAGATAAGTTTTTAGCATACAGCTTATTACGCATATTAATGCCTTTTAAGCAAATAAACCGAAAATTAATTTTTATCATTTCCCATAATCTACTTATTTATAGTGCCTTGACTGTCTATAAAATAATTTTGAAATCGCTGTGGAATTATACAAGCAATAGCCGAATTTATTGCACTGATCATTCCATTTTCCGGTGATAAGCGATCGTTTCGTGTTCGGTTATCCGTTTTGGTAAACGTTTGTTAAAATGGGGGGCGTTTCATGGGCAGGTGTCCGGTAAAGGAAATGCTATCTAATTGAAATAAAAGGTTATAGCGTTAGGATATTTGTAATATTTTTTCTAATTTGTCTAGTGTTGCACACCAAAAGTTGAGATACCGGATATGATGAAACGAGGTACATTTATATTAGTAGCAGGGTTTGTACTTTTGTGGAACTCGGGCTTTATAGGAGCCGAGTACGGACTTCCTTACACCGGTCCTTTTACGTTTCTTTTTTGGCGATATCTGGCGTTAACTGTGGTGATTGTTTCCTACTTGTTGGTACGAAACCGTTTTCGATGGGTGGGTTGGAAAGTGGCAGCTCCCAATATGCTCATTGGCGTTTTGGCGCATGGGATGTGGCTTATTTGTGTTTTATTGGCGCTCGACAACCAGGTTCCAGTCGGAATTGTGGCTTTAGTGGTGGCACTGCAGCCGCTCGCTACAGGTGCACTTTCCGGTTTTATAACCGGTGAACAAACCAATGCGTACCAGTGGCTGGGATTGGTTTTGGGCTTTTTGGGCGTTGCGCTTACAGTCGGTTTTCGAATCGATTTTGGAAGCTATATATCTATTTTTGGTTATTTAATTCCGCTGGGATCTGTTATAGGAATTACCGTAGCAAGCCTCATGCAGCGACGGATGGGAATAAAACAAGGAACCAATAAATTACCTGTCGATCTGACTCTGTTTTACCAAAGCCTTGCGACAACTTTAGCGTTGGTTTTACCCGCAATTTTTATGGAAGACTTATCTACCCGATGGGAACCGGAATTTATCTATACCATGGTTTGGCTCATACTTGCCGTATCGTTTGGTGCTTATGCTCTTATGTGGCAATTGATTGAGCGCCTTAACGCCACCCGCGTGGCCAGTTTGTTTTATCTCGGGCCTCCGGTAACCATGTTCATGGCCTGGTTGGCCTTTGGAGATACTATTCAAGTGATGGATATCGTTGGACTTTCAGTTGTATTCGTTGGCGTATTTTTATCTCAGATAAAAAAGAAGGTTGCAAGTGAGTAACGGTTGTTGTTTGGGTTTGTGTAGAAATGCCGCGTAATTTGTTGGGAGCTATGTGGTGAGTTTCGACGATGATTATTCTTTTTCATCATTGAGAACACGCGATATTTCTGAAGAAATTTCATTCATATTGAACGGCTTCCTGAAGTATTTTTGTATTAGCTCCGTATCTAAGGCTCTTTTTATTTCGTCTGTAATATCAAATCCTGTTAGTATATAAAAAATGGCTTTGGGTGAAATTAACGTGGCTTTCTTAATAAATTCGATGCCATTCATTTGTGGCATTTTCATATCACTAATAACTACTTTTAGATTATTGTGTTTTGAGATAATATCAAGACCCGTTATAGCATTATCTGCTGTTAATACAGTGTATTTGTCTTCAAGATTGGCTTCAAAAAGCTCTAAATTGACAGATTCATCATCTACGTATAAAATTGTTGGTTTATTCATGCTTTTTTATGTTTATTGGTAACGTAATTTTAACAGTTGTTCCTTTGCCCAATTCCGATTGAAAGCTTATGGTGCCTTTGTGGTCTTTAATAATATTGTAAGTAATCGCCAGGCCCAGACCGGTGCCTTTGCCAGGTTCTTTTGTGGTAAAGAATGGATCTGTAATTTGTGAAATGTTTTTCTGATCAATGCCACATCCGGTATCGATTATTTCGATATAAACATTTTCGTTATCGGTGTTTGTAACAATTCTGATTGAACCTTCTTTTTCAATTGCCTGGATTGCATTCATTAACACATTAACAAATACCTGATGTATTTGTCCTATATTTCCTGAAATAATCAATTTTATATTTGAGAATTCCTTCATAACTTGAATTTTGTTTGCCAACTGACTATTAATGATTGTAAGACAATTATTAATAATTTCATGTATGTCACAAACTTGCTCATAGGTGTCTGTGTCGCTACTGAACTGATTCAATCCGGAAATTATAGAACTAATCCTGTCGATGCCGGTTTTTATGCTTTGAAAAAAGAATAGTGTCTTTTTAGTATTGACTTTTTGTTCTTCGAAATACGTCTCTAAACCTGTAATACCACCTAAAATATAATTTAGCGGGTTGTTTATTTCATGAGCGACTCCCGCTGTTAGTACTCCTAACGAAGCCATTTTATCTGCTTGTAATAATTGGGCTTGTGTGCTCATTAAATCCTTTAGCGCTTTTCTTAGCTTAATGTTTTGCTTGTCAATAGTTTTGCTCTTGCTGTGTAGTTCTTTATTTGTAGCGCTTAATTCTGTTATAGCGGTGTTTAGTTTTTTTGTTTTTTCTAAAACGAGTTGCTCTAAATTCGTTTTATGCCTTTCCAGTTCCTTTTCGGTGTTCCTTTGTTTTTTTAAATGTTTTTTCAATAGGAAAAATAAGAGAATTGCAGTAGTCCAAACATAAAACCACCCTTTGTAGGTTTGAGCTTCTGTTAAATGGTTGTTGTCTTCAATTATTGAGTTTAGTAGTTTGTCAGAAAAAATTATCCAAATACTACCAATAAATAGGTAGGCCAATGTTATTTTGTATTCGAATTTTATTTTTGCCATTGTACTTCGTGCGCTTATCGCGACTTTACGGTTTGGTTTAGTTGGTACTAAGGGATCCGACTCGGAGTGTCCAGTGAATAAATTCCATTTTCAAGGCTTTCGAAACTCAAAACCGTTGAGTTTACTGGTGTAAATGATGCGGCTTTGAGTAAAAGTAACGTAGAAAATGGAGTTTATTGACGGACACTACAACACTACTGAATTGGAACCGCTTAATACAATATTACAATTTTTTCCTTAATGCTTTACGTTGGGGAGTACAAATTAAATAACTATTTTATAAGTAAGGCGCAGTCTTTTGACTGCTGATTTAACGCCGTAGGGCCTAAATCAGCATAGCGATATCTTTTCCTACTTTATCTTAAATTACACCCAAAACGGATCACTCCATAAAATTGTGGACTACAAAAAACTTAAATTTTAATATTAAACAGAAACTTATAATAATCATAATATTCCTTTTGTTTATTAACCTTTGATGAATTCTAACCTTCATTTTTGGTTATTCCCTTCGTCATGAGCTCACCGCCTAACAGCGGTTCGGTTGACCAAAAACGAAGCAAAACTTAAGTCCGGCCAGCTAGCGGATTTGTGAGGGTGCGGGCGACAAAAAAGTACCGCTACCAACTAAAAACACTAGTGTCATGTCAAGTATGGAATGACGGGTAAGTTGAAGATATTTTTGTTTTTAGCAAGACAAAAAATG
>JAQICA010000217.1 GCA_027858775.1 Salinivirgaceae bacterium
ACTTCCATAAGTATCGCTGTTCAAGTAGGCATAATTCCCCGTCGAACCAGTTAACCCGCTAGTATGCGTTCCAAATTGCCATACTTGTCCGGCTCCTTCGTTGTCAACGATTGACCAGCAGCCTGGCAGGTTCGTTGAGCCATCGAAATTTTGTTCGAAAGGCAGCGAACTTATAACATCACAAAGCGTTGACCCAGAAGTTTGAATTCCCGGAGAATAATTTGATCCGGAAAAAGCAGACCAAGCTTTGTAGTAAATAGTTGTATTTGCGTCTAAGCCTGTATGTTGATGCGTGAGACTACTGCCTGAATATAAAACTGTACCTCCACCCGGAATAGCATTCCCTGAAATATAAGAAGTACCATCTACAGGTGTGCCAAAAGTTCCGTCGGTAGAATATGCTACTAAAACGGGATTGCTGTCATCATTTAACTGCCAAGCTAAGTCTATTTGCGAAGTAGAAACACCAGTTGCGGTAAAGTTAATTGGATTCCCCTGTGCTCCCCCCATAAAATCAAAGGTTACAGTTTTTGCTGTTGCATTGCGGGAAATGTTGGTAATGGGGCTTTCAGTATTTGCTCCAGCCCATGATTTCATACTTGGCAGCGAAGCATCAGAAAATTCGGTTTTTCCGGATCCTGTCCAAGCACAGCTTGCAGTGTTAATTGTGCCGTACGATACTGATGTGCTCTCAGGATCGCCGGTTGCATTCTGAGCAACAGGATACATTTTCTGCGGATCAGTATCATTAATGCTATTACTTGAACCAGCACTTAAAACCCCACTGTGTGCATGGTAAACAATCATCCCACTACCGGGAATTGCTGCATCAAACAGATGCTTTTCGCGATTTTCGATTAGAAAATATTCACCCGAAGTTGTTGTATTGATTTTGTAGAAACTATTGCTGTTTTCAGCTGCGTTGTTTAGCACTATAGTAGTTGGCGATGTTAATTCGGTAACGGTTGCCCAATTGTAATAAACTACCTTGGTAAAACCGTTGTGGTGTGCCGGAGTAGCTCCTCCATTGTTCCACGATCCACCTGCCATCATATCCCATTGCCCAGTTCCCTGATATTGCCCTCCGGTTTCATAATCTGTATCGTAATAATCGGGAGCGCCGAGCACATGTCCGAATTCGTGACAAATAACTCCTATTCTAGTAAGCCCCGTTCCTGAATTTCCGCGCAATTCCGCTGAACAGGAATAACGTTGCAAACTCACACCATCTTTATAAACCGGGGAAGCCAACTCCCATGCATGAGCCCATATTGACCCATCTGGGCCACCGGCCTCTTTTCCATAGCCGGCATATATTATGTATACTCCGTCAACCGCTCCGTCGCCATCATTATCGTAATCGGCAAAATCAACATCGGGATCAGCAAAATCAATTGCCTCTGAGACCAAAGGTCTAGGATTGTCTGTTCCTCCTGCGCCTCCGTAATAATACATATTTTCACTTGCAGTGTATGGTCCTGCAACATCGACTGTTAGGTTAAACTGATCGTAAGAATTTTCTAAGTAATAATCTTTAACACTACCCGTCGCGCCATCGATAGAATAGCCCACCTGATTAAATAAATCATTAAAATCTGTCTGGGTTTTTGTAAAAGCTTGATCCTGAAATCCCATTAGAATACATATAAGCTTACTGTTCCCAGTTGTAGGAAAACTCTTCGAAGCTTCGCTCTTTTTGATCTCCCATATTTGCCTCATCACACCAGCCTGTGACTCACTAAAACGAATATGATTCTCAATCTTCTGCAATATTCCCAATTGCTTATCGGGTCTTTCAGACTTATCATAGGCTCGAACTCCAGAACGAACCATATCGCCTTTATCGTTTAATATTGCGTACTCATAAAACCCGTCTCCATTTAAAAGAACAGAATATCCATCAATTGTTTCAGCCCAATTAATTTTCTCATCCCCTTTCAGGAAAATTTCAATTGTTGTTTCATCTGGCAGCTTATATTGAACCGCCTCAGGATAAGCCTGCACTCCGTAAAGCTCTCCACTTAATAATAAAGCCATTAACACACCTGTTAATACAGCATAGATTTTCCTCATACTCATTTTGTTTTAATCAATTAATTACCCTTTATAGCCCTACAATATAAGGATTTACACAGACATACAAAAACCTACAGACGCCAACCAGCCGTCCAACAATCTTCACACGAAATATTAACACTACACAGAACACTATTCAGCAGTTTCCGATAGCGCATTTACAACATTCTCAAGTTTTTCTCGCACCTGCTTTGCAACAACAGATAATTCATCATTATCGATCACTTGCATGGAAGCAAAGGGGTCGATTGATGCCACCTCAATTTCGCCCGACTTAAGCTCCTGTACAATCACATTACATGGCAGCATAACACCCACTTTATCTTCAACACCAAGAGCCTCTAGTGCCAATGGCGGATTGCAGGCTCCCAAAATGGTATAGTTCCGAAATTCGGTGTTCGTTTTTTCTTTCATTTTCTGACGAATATCTATTTCCGACAAAACACCAAAACCCTCGTCTTTGAGAGCAGCTTTCACTTGCTGTATGGCCGTTGGAAAGTCGATGTGCAAGGTAGTGGAAGTATAGTAATTCATAGCACAATAATTTAGGTGAGGTAATAATCTATTCCTGTGATACGCATTTCGTCGCTATTTGTTCCATAGATAAACCTAATATTCCATGACGAAAGTTGCATGAAATACGGCACAAAAAAGGAGTCCACTGTGTGAACTCCCTTTACCAATAAAATTTTGTTTATTTTATTTTTTCCGACCAATCATTTTGGCAGGCACCACCCATTCATCAAACTCCTGTTCGGTCAGAAATCCAAGTTTCAGGGCCGTTTCTTTAAGTGTAGTACCTTCAGTATAAGCTGTTTTGGCAATTTTGGCCGCTTTCTCGTAGCCAATTTTCGTATTTAGGGCAGTAACAAGCATGAGCGAATTATCGAGCAGCAACTGAATTCGTTCTTCGTTCGGTTCAATTCCTACAACCAACCTTTCGGTAAATGAGTTTGCCGCATCGGCAAGCAGGCGTGCAGACTGGAGGAAATTGGCAATCATTAGTGGTTTGAACACATTCAATTCAAAATGCCCATTTGACCCGCCAACACCAATTGCAACATCGTTGCCCATAATCTGAGCAGCCACCATAGTAATTGCTTCCACTTGGGTGGGATTAACTTTTCCGGGCATAATTGATGATCCGGGCTCATTGGCCGGAATAATAATTTCACCTATTCCTGAACGCGGCCCTGATGCCAACATACGAATATCATTGGCAATTTTCATGATCGAAATGGCCACTTGTTTAAGAGCTCCGTGACTTCCAACAATGGCATCGTGAGCGGCCAGTGATTCAAATTTATTTTCGGCTGTTATAAAATCGTAACCGGTAAGCTCAGCAATTATCCTAGCCACTTCTACATCGTAACCATCTGGAGTGTTTAAACCTGTACCTACTGCGGTACCACCGAGTGCAAGTTCCGACAAATGACTCAACGTATTATTGATAGCACTAAGTCCGTGGTCGAGTTGAGAAACGTAGCCGGAAAACTCCTGCCCCAGTGTAAGAGGTGTGGCATCCATCCAATGGGTACGCCCAATCTTCACCACATCGGACATAGCTTCAGCCTTGGCATTCAATGCATCGCGCAAGTTTTCAAGTGCCGGAATGGTTTGTTCGAGCAGCATTTTATAAGCAGCAATATGCATTGCTGTTGGAAAAGTATCGTTTGACGATTGCGATTTATTCACATCGTCGTTGGGGTGAATAGCTCGTTCGCCTTCACCAAGTTTATTGCCCATGAGCACATGAGCTCTGTTGGCAACCACTTCATTAACATTCATATTACTCTGTGTACCAGAGCCTGTTTGCCAAATAACTAATGGAAAATGTTCATCGAGTTTATGGTCAATAATCTCATCGCACACACGACAAATAATTTCTTTCTTATCCGAATCTAATACGCCCAAATTACAGTTTGCAATTGCTGCCGACTTTTTTAGATATCCAAATGCTTCGATAATTTCCAAAGGCATGGAACCGGGTTCTCCAATAGGAAAATTATTCCGCGAGCGCTCGGTTTGTGCTCCCCAATATCTATCGGCAGGAACCTGAACATCGCCAATGGTGTCTTTTTCAATACGATAACTCATAATGCATATTTTTAGATTTCACAATGGAAGGTATAACTATTGATTCCGAATTGCAAATTACGACAAATAATCTTTTGGTTTACCTTGCCAAAATAATGACGATATACTTATTCGGATCTTTTTTCTCGACACCAATACCGATATAGGTGTTTTTCATAAGCATGTTAAGCTTTTGTGGATCATCTTGCCAATCCTCCATTAACTCCGTACCATGTAATTGGCTAAATTCAACAATTTCGTTGCAACTATTGAGACCCAATTCCGTGGTAATTTCGTCGCACCGGGCTTGTTGACCGTCATGATTTACGGTATCGTTTTCCCATAGATAGGTAGCATGTATTTTAGCCACATTGGTAATAAATTCGCTCTTATTAAGTACGGGCAATCCGTTCATCAACCGGAAATAATCTATCTGATATTGAATATCGGTAACAATATTGGCCGGTGGAGAAAACAGCTGGTCATCGTCTTCGCAAGACACAAACAAAAACAGCCCAAATATTATTAGTATCTGTAAGAAAACTCTTTTAGCTGTGCGACAGCTTCTTTGAAAATAGTTATCCCGAGAAATGAGACGCACTGTTTTCAAAGCATCCAAACCATGCTCTTGAAGTTTTATTACAGGGTACGTCAAAATCTCAAGCACTTTCTTAGGTGCACTATTTATGAGTTGATACATTAGATATTATCTTGAGGCCACATTGGTTTTGTTTTTCCGGCAAATGCACGTAAGCCGGTTTGCGCATTTGGGTGAAGCGCCAACTGGGTAAAAGCATTCGTAGCAGCATCGACTCCTTGCTCATATGGCATTTCGGTAGCCTCATACACAACTTGCTTTATGGCTGCCAATGCATGAGGATTTTTCTCTATTAGCTGGTCGGCTATTTCGAAGGATTTTTTTCGCAATTCGCCGGGTTCGACCACCCAATTAACGAGTCCCATTTCATAGGCTTCAATGGCAGAGATATATTGTCCGGTCATTAATAACTGCATCAGTTTTTTGCGACCAATATGCCTACTTAGCGGCATAGCCGGACCAAGACATGCCAGCCCCACGCGAATAGCGGTTGTGCCAAACACGGCATCAGATGCAGCCACAACAAGGTCTGACGCAAATGCAAGACCTGAACCATTGGCAATGCCGTACCCTTTTACCGAGGCAATAACCGGCTTTTTCATATGGGCAATGGTTTTATTGTGTTCATCCATTGCCGTAAGTATGCGCTGTAGCACATACGGCTCTTTATCTACAAATTCGTCCAAGGCAATACCTGTGCTAAAATGTTTTCCTTCCGCTTCAATTATTATTACCCGAACATCTGCGTCGGCATCGAACGCACGAAGGTCTTTATTGAGGGTTTGGGCAAAATCAAAACTAAACGTATTTTTTTCGGCAGGCCGATTGAGTCGGATAATGCCCTTCTTGTTTTCTTTATATGAAATGATTGGAGATTCCACTATTTAAAAAGTTTTTCGATTTCTTCGGGAGGAATAGCCAAAACGGCTTTCGTATCTGTTTCGACAATGGGACGTCCGATGAGCTTGGGATGACTCACCATGGCCTGGATAAGTTCATTATCGGTTAAGTCTTTCGATTTGAGTTCTTTCTTGTAATAGTCTTCTTGCTTGCGAATAATATCATTTGGCTTTTTTTTCATTTTTTCGAGAAGTTCTGCGAGCTTATCTTCCGAAAATGTATTATTTAGATATTTCACCATCTCGAAATCGGAGGTTTTGTTTTCTAGATAAGTCAGCCCTTCCCTGCTTTTCTTACATTGCGGATTATGATAAATAGTGAGCATAATAATAATATTTAAAATTTCCCCATATTACCAAGCATAATAATTGCGCAACCTTTTTCGCCCTCATTAAAGTGCCCGGACAAATAGTAAGCCTGAGTTTTTTGACAAAAAAAGTCGAATATACTATTATGTGTAGCCGATGCAGCATCGAAGGAGGAGGCGTAGATTTTAAAGTCGTCGTATAATTTAATAACTCCCTCACCGGGACGAGTATCGTCGTTTTTTACCACAAAACGATACCGTACACCTTTGTACAGCATAATAGTAAACTCCTCACTATCTGGACTCTTCTTAGATGACTCTTCGAAGCGAATTCGAAAATCCTTCAAGTATACGCCTCCTTTGATTTTTGCATAGGCTTCGCGCTTCAGTTCATTGCCACACTGAGCAAATCCGCTTACTGCCATTATCATAAAAAATGACAAAAAGACTATTACTTTATTCTTCATAGAACACAAATTTAGCATTTTTTTACGATTGTGTGACTGTTCATATTCAGCATTTTATTTTCTTAGCCACATAAACCTACTGAATGACTGTGATAGCCACACTTACGCTACTCCCACCAACGCCGTTACAACACTGCGGCAAACTCCATCAGATAAGCTTTAATAAACATATTAAGATCGCCGTCGAGCACGCCATTTACATCGGATGTTTCCACATTGGTTCTCACATCCTTTACAAGTTTGTAGGGATGCAAAACATAGTTTCGGATTTGCGAACCCCACTCAATTTTCATTTTTTGTCCCTCTACTTTCGACTGCTCTTCTCTTCTTTTCTGCAACTCCATTTCATAAAGTTGCGATTTGAGTAATCGCAGGGCATTTTCTTTATTATTGTGTTGGGACCGACTTTCGGTATTTTCGATTACAATTCCTGAAGGCGCGTGATGCAAACGTACTCCCGTCTCTACTTTATTCACATTTTGACCTCCTGCTCCACCGGAGCGGAATGTATCCCATGTAATATCGGCCGGATTAATATCGATTTCGATACTATCGTCAATAATTGGGGAAACAAAAACTGAAGCAAAGGAGGTTTGTCGCTTATGATTAGCATTAAATGGCGACAACCGCACCAGTCGATGAACTCCCGATTCCGATTTTAAATAACCGTAGGCATAATCGCCGCTCACCTCCAGCGTTACCGATTTTATTCCGGCTTCGTCGCCAGGCAGCAAACTCAATTCTTTAACCGTGTAGTTATTTGTTTCGCTCCACCGTAAATACATACGCATGAGCATCTCTACCCAATCGTTACTCTCTGTACCACCTGCACCAGCGTTGATTTTAAGAATAGCGCCCAGCTGGTCTTCTTCTTTGCGCAGCATATTCTTAAATTCGAGGTTTTCAATCACCTCAATCAACTTGGCAAAATGTGTCTCTATTTCTTTATCGTCCCCTTCGCCAGATTCATAAAACTCAACCAAAACAAGCAAATCGTCGAGCATTGTTTTTGACTGATCGAACCCTACAACCCATTGTTTAAGTCTGGTAATTTTTTTGAGTTGTAATTCTGCAGTCTTGGAGTTGTCCCAAAAATCTTCAGCCTGCGTTTTTTCTTCTTCTTCCTCTATTTCAATACGTTTCCGATCGATGTCAAAGATGCCTCCTCAGCGCAACCATGCGCTTTTCAATGTCTTTTATCTGGTCATTATTAATCATAAATAGTATTTTTAATACAAAGATAATAATCAGATCGCTATTGTTGAATGTTTATTCTGATTAAAGCCTATTTGTAATTATTTATCGTTGATTATCAGTTATTTTATCGTAACATTCACTTATAAGGTCATATTCAAACCCTTTAGTCAGCAAAGCCCGAACCACTTTTTCTCTAAAACGGGGATCGTCACTATTTTTCTCCTCACATTTCGAACCCAGTACTTGTTGCAAAATGGATTTATATTCATCTAAATTTACGTTTCCTAAAGCATAATCAATAAAACTTGCAGGAACTTGTTTCTGACGTAGTGCATACCGAACTTTCTTTCGTCCCCAACGATTAAATTTTATTTTATCGTTTACAAAAGCGGCCGCATAGCGTTCTTCATTTATAAAATTCTCTTCCATCAGCGCCGCAATTATGTCATCGCGAAACGATTCCGGCACTTCCCACTGCATCATTTTTTGATTGAGATCGGACACACAGTGTTCCGCCTTACTACAGTAGGCCATTGCTTTTGAGAGATAGTGCTGTTTCTCCATATTGCTATGTTTCATTCAAAAATTTCAGCTTCATCGGCTTTTTTTTTGCGCCATCACAAAGCGGTCTTTATTATTGATATCTTTAATTATCTCAACATTTTCAAAGCACAACGAAAAAAGGTCGGCTGTTTGTTTTCCGTACTTTTCATTTATCTCAACAATTAGCCATCCGTTGACGGATAAACTTTTCTGAGCCAACATAAATATCCCCGAATAAAATCGCAATGGATTATCGTTTGGAACGAACAAGGCTAATTCGGGCTCATGGTCGAGTACATTCGGGTTCATTTGCACTTTTTCACCTTCGGTTACATACGGCGGATTACTGACAATAATATCGAACTGCTGCACATGGATAGCCACAGGGGAGAGCATATCCAGTTGGAGAAAATTCAGCGGAACATTGCAATTCCGGGCGTTTTGTTTGGCAACCTGCAGTGCGCCATCCGACACATCGAGCGCCGTAACAGAAACATTATCGCATTCTAACGCCAATGTAACAGCAATACAACCGGAGCCTGTTCCCAAATCAATGATTCGTGCTTCGGGTTTGCAAACCCGCTTCACAAGCCCAATAATTTCCTCTGTTTCCGGCCGGGGTATTAACACATTTTTATCGACCACAAACCTGCGACCATAAAACCAAGCCTCCCCAATTACATACTGTAACGGCTCATTGCGGCTTAATCGCTTCAGAATTTTTTGGAATTGATCTTTTACGTCAGCACTAACTTCTTGTTTCCGATCAATAAAAAATTGCGTTCGATTCATCCCCGTAAGGAATTCTAAAACAACAAAAAACATGGCATCGGCTTCGTTTTGCCCCAGAGTGGCAGCTAATGTTTTTCGAAAATCGAGAAAAATACCTTCCAATGCCATCATAAATAAAATTAACTTTGTGATGCAACTATGAACAAGTAAAAATGGTTCTTATTCGATAAATCCATCCGATAGGAAAAAAACTTTACGTTACAAAATTAAAAATAATACGGAGAACCATGCAACAAACAAATTAGCATAAGGGTATTGATAAAAAGAAATGCGACATGAACACAAACAAAACAACCGAGTTTGACAGACAAATGATGCGCCGATGCTTCCAATTAGCACAAAATGGTTTGGGGCGAGTTGCACCAAACCCGATGGTAGGATCGGTTATTACTTACGAAAGCAAAATTATTGGCGAAGGATTTCATCGAAAATATGGCGAAGCACATGCCGAAGTAAATGCCATAAACAGCGTTAAAGATAAATCGCTTCTCAAAAATGCTACTTTGTATGTAAATTTGGAACCATGCTCGCATTATGGAAAAACCCCTCCTTGTGCCGATCTTATTATAGCCAACAACATTCCCAAAGTAGTTATTAGCAACATGGACCCACACCGGAAAGTTGCTGGAAAAGGCATTGAAAAAATGCAAAATGCCGGAATAGAAGTAACCCAGGGTTTACTCAAACAGGAAGGTCGATTTTTGAACCGCCGTTTCTTTATGCTCCACGAGCAGCAGCGCCCATGGATTATTTTAAAGTGGGCAGAAAGCATGGATGGATTTGTAGATATTGATCGGTTGATTGAAAACGAAAAAAAACCTACATGGCTGACTAACCAAACGGCAAAACATATTGTGCACAAATGGCGCGGCGAGGAACAAGCTATTTTAATTGGCAATAGAACGGCAATTTTAGATAATCCGCAACTGAATGTACGCGAATGGGCAGGCCAAAATCCGCTTCGCATTCTTATAGATCCGCAATTGAAAGCCGGAACAACAAATCATATTTTCAGCGACATTACTACAACGCTCATTTTCAACAACATTAAAAATGAAGTGCGTGGAACAAATACGTTCATAAAAACAGATGGTAACACACCTATTATTCACCAGATTATTAAAGAATTGTATGCAAGAAATATTCAATCGGTAATAATTGAGGGTGGAACGATTGTTCTCAATCATTTCATTGAAAACAATTTATGGGATGAAGCGCAACGCTTTGTTGGAGAGATACATCTTGGCAATGGAATAAGGGCTCCGCAATTTAAAGCGCAGCCAACAAAAAGTGTTCATCTTGGAAACAACACGCTATTCACCTATTTCCACAAAAATACAGATTGGAATTGTGCCGAAACAACCTGATGGCTTAATTTGTTCTATTGCTCTTTAGTATGCTTGAAATTTGATTAAACCGATCGATTGAGACCCGGCGTTTTTTTGTTGTTTTTGATATAAGTCTCTACCCGTTTTTCGAATTCCTCCTTGTCACCAAATAAGAAATCGACCTCTACGGGCACATAATAAATAGATCTGTTCAGTTTTTCGAACAGGGGATTATCGCTCATGCGTACTGCATCTTTTTCTGTTGTGAGTACAATTACGTTTTTAGCTTTCATTTTCTGCAATGTTCTTTCGATGCGTTTCAGATCTTTGGCAGTAAAGTTTCGATGATCGGCAAAATTCAGATGCTCGATATGTTCGAACTGTGGAGCTAAAAACTCCTTTAATGGTGAAGGGTTGGCTATGCCTGTCACAAGCAGTGCGTCATATGACAATTCTTTACACTTGGCAAAGGTTAAATCACCTTTATTGCAAAACACCGGACTAAGTTCGCCGTATTTCAAGTACGAAAAATAAAGTCCCTGATAGGGAAACAACTTCATTTCTTTAGAAATAATTCTACGGTCGATAGGTTTTAAATCGTGGGGTGCTTTGGTTACAATTACAATATGCGCGCGTTTCTTCTCGTACATACTTTCGCGCAAGCGGCCAAATGGCAAAAGGTAATCAGTTTCCAACGGTCTGTTATAATCGACAAGTAAAATATTGAGACCGGCCTTCACATATCGGTGTTGGAATGCATCGTCTAATAAAATTACGTCGGGGTCGAAATCGGCAGCGCCATGCATTAGTTTATGTATTCCGCTTACTCTGTTGGCATGCACTGCCACGGCAATGTGCGGAAACTTTCGTTTTATTTGGCGGGGCTCGTCACCCACCTGCTCAATGGTTGAACTGTCGTGTGCGACAACGAATCCTTTCGATTTTCGCTTATAACCACGGCTCAGCACAGCCACTTTTTTATTCTTTGATAAAAGGTTAGCCAAGTATTCAATATGAGGTGTTTTACCGGTGCCACCAACGGTAATATTACCAACCACAATTAACGGAATTTCAAACTCTTTGGAAGGTAAAATTCCCACATCGAATAATTTGTTTCTGAGCCATACTGCAAGCCCGTAGAAAAACGAAAAAGGCAATAACAACCAACGAAGCATAATTTTATTTTTGGAGTTGACCAAAGTAATTAAAAAATTGACAAAATAACAATATTTTATCCTGCTAATGTTTGCAATTTTGGTTTTAGCGCAGTGAGGTTTTACATAAAAGACAATTTGATGAAACCCTGATGCACAAAACCATAAAAAAAGGTGTCCAAAATGAACACCTTTTAAACACCTATTTATTTGGGGATAATTATTTTACTTCCTCAAAGTCGACGTCGGTTACTTCATCGTCGCCGCCCTTTTTCTTGTTATCGTCTGCTTTTCCGGCATTTTGCTGTGGCTCACCCTGAGCTTGTTGCTCTTGTTGCTGCGCATTGTAAATCTCCTGCGAAGCTGCCTGGAAAACAGTATTTAGTTCTTCAATGGCCTTGTCGATGCCTTCAACATCCTGATTCTTATGAACCTCTCTCAGTTTAGCAAGCGCATCTTCGATTGGCTTTTTCTTATCGGCCGGAATTTTATCGCCAATCTCTTTCAATTGTTTCTCTGTTTGGAAAATCGTGGCATCGGCCTGATTGATTTTATCAATTTTTTCCTTTGCTTTCTTATCGTCCTCAGCATTGGCTTCAGCTTCCTGTCTCATTTTCTTAATTTCATCTTCGCTCAAGCCAGAAGAAGCCTCAATGCGTATACTCTGTTCTTTTCCTGTACCTTTATCTTTGGCCGATACATTCATTATACCATTTGCATCGATATCGAATGCAACTTCAATTTGTGGAATTCCTCTTGGTGCAGGAGGAATATTGTCGAGGTGGAAACGTCCGATAGATTTATTATCTTTTGCCATAGAACGCTCACCCTGAAGCACATGAATCTCAACTGATGGCTGGTTATCGGCAGCTGTAGTAAAAGTTTCTGATTTTTTGGTTGGAATGGTTGTATTGGATTCAATTAATTTAGTCATAACCGATCCCATGGTTTCGATACCGAGTGAAAGCGGTGTTACGTCAAGCAACAGAACGTCTTTTACATCACCGGTAAGTACTCCACCTTGAATGGCGGCACCAATTGCAACTACTTCATCAGGGTTCACTCCTTTGGAAGGATCTTTTCCAAAAAAGTCTTTTACAACTTTCTGTATTGCTGGAATACGTGTTGAACCGCCCACAAGAATAACCTCATCAATATCGGCATTTGTTAAACCTGCATCTCTCATGGCAGCTTTACATGGTTCAAGGGTTGCCTGAATAAGTGAGTCGGCCAACTGCTCAAACTTCGAACGGCTCATTGAGCGCACTAAGTGTTTTGGCACGCCGTCTACAGGCATAATGTAAGGCAAGTTGATTTCTGTTGAAGTTGAGCTCGACAATTCCACTTTGGCTTTTTCTGCAGCCTCTTTCAAGCGCTGCATTGCCATTGGATCGTTTGACAGATCGGCTCCTTCATCTTTTTTAAACTCATCTACTAACCACTGGATAATTACCTCATCGAAGTCGTCACCACCAAGGTGTGTATCACCGTTAGTTGATTTTACTTCGAATACGCCCTCACCTAATTCAAGGATTGAAATATCGAAGGTACCACCACCAAGGTCGAATACAGCAATTTTCATATCGCGGTCGCGCTTGTCCATTCCGTATGCCAATGAAGCAGCAGTAGGCTCATTGATAATGCGACGAACTTTCAGTCCGGCAACCTCGCCGGCTTCTTTTGTAGCCTGGCGCTGCGAATCGTTAAAGTATGCAGGAACAGTAATTACAGCCTCAGTTACTTCTTGTCCAAGATAATCCTCCGCGGTTTTTTTCATTTTTTGAAGTACCATGGCAGAGATTTCTTGCGGTGTGTACAACCGATCATCGATTTTCACACGTGGCGTATTATTGTCTCCTTTTTCAACTTTAAAAGATGTCCGCTTTGCCTCTTTGGTTACGTTATCGTATGTTTCTCCCATGAATCGTTTGATGGAAGAAATTGTTTTGGTTGCATTGGTTATGTCCTGACGTTTTGCAGGATCACCCACTTTACGTTCTCCATTTTCTACAAAAGCCACCATTGAAGGGGTGGTTCTTTTTCCTTCGCTATTGGGTATTACAACGGGCTCATTACCCTCCATAACAGCAACACAGGAATTAGTTGTTCCTAAGTCGATTCCTATTACTTTACTCATATTATTGTATTTTTTATAAAATTCATAATTAATTTCAGTAAGCTTGTTTCAACCTTTATGCCATTGGTTAAAATGATGTGTTTTGCGAAAAATTGGCATTTTTACACGATTAAATACTATGCCAATATGACACATTGACAAAAAACGACTCAAAAATCCGCCATAAAAAGAGAAATCTGTTTTATGCATCAATGTAAAGTGCCGATGGTTAAAATATTTACCTTTGTAAAAAAATGGAATTATGGCAAAAAAGTTTTCTTACAAAGAAGCAACCGATGAGTTGGAAACGATCATTGGAGAAATAGAAAGCGGTGAGTTAGAAATTGATGAACTAGGAATTAAAGTAAAACGTGTTTCGCATCTGATAAAAAAGTGTAAAGAACACTTACGTAAAACAGAAGAAGACATAAGTTCGATTATGGATGATTTTGATGAACGTTAACGTAAGAACCACTCCTCACTTCAAGTAATTTCAGACAGTCTTTTAATGGGTTTAGCAACAAATCCAACTACTTCAATAGCAAACGTTGCAGCTACAGCGGATAAAATATCTCGCCCTTTGTGGGCAATTGTTCCGCCAAAAATCATTTTTGGATAAGCCGGCATATTTTCGCCTAAATAATAATCGAAATAAGCCTCAAATCGACTAACACACAATGCTTTTAGCGAAGGCATCTCGACATTTTCGAACAGAAATCGCGTACAGCGCTCTTCGTTTGACAATTGACTACTAGTTCCAGTCAAAACCAGGGAGAGTGAGTCGCGAACTTCTTTTGGAAATGAGTTCGTTTGGAATGCATGCAACAGTTCTTTTCCCAAATCGGTTCCACTACCCGGATCTAATTCCTTGCCTTTCGACATAACTCCGAATTGCAGATTGTAGCCATCGTAGGCTGCCAATGAAGCGCCTGTACCCAAAATCCCCACAAGTCCTCCGGCATTTGGCAAACCGATATGCGCAAGAGCCAGCAAATCGGAGTAAACCGCAACCTCGGCATTTTGAAACCATTGCATTAGTTTCTTTTCAACAATCAACGCCTTTGAATGCATGGCACACCCGGAACCATAAAAAACAACTCGTTTTATCTTCGAAGCAACAGGAACTAAAAAGTGTGGACATACCACACCGGCCTCCACCTTGGAGGGTACCAAACTGCCCGATGTATAAAAAAAAGTTTCGTGTTCGTCTTTCACCGCCCAATCGGTAGACGTTCCGC
>JAQICA010000220.1 GCA_027858775.1 Salinivirgaceae bacterium
GCTTATAGGCAGCAATTAATTCATTCACAGGCGCTTTGCTGTTGAACGAAATTTCGTACCATTTGTGAAGGTCATGTTTGCGGTGACGTGCTTCAAATTTTCCAGCATAACGAAATACCCGTTTGTACTCAAATGCTCCAAATTCACTGTTTTTCTCATCGAGCGATGAAATATTGGTAACCACAAAATCGTTTGTAGCTTTAATAGAATTTACCGAGTTGGTTTTCTCAGCATGAAGGGCTTCAAACTGTTGCACCATATTGTTGTCTACTTTAACTCTGATTACTCCTTTGTAGTAACCATCATCGTTGACTGCTCGGTTTTGTGCAAAAATTGTAAGCGTTGTAAGAATTAACGCGGTTAGAAAAGTAAAAAATTTAAAATTCATAATTGGTTTAGTTTTTAGTTTAATTCCCCAGAATTGTTGGCAAATATGGTGACTGAGATGCCCGAATGCAATATTTTTCGACAAACAACGATTTCCTACCGACAAACGACACGAGTTTTATGTTGGCCAACATAAAAAAGACCATCTGCCGCAACAATAATTAGCAGCATTTAACACTCATATACAACTACTTAACACCCTAAAGGCATCATAGAATTAGTAGAAATTTTGGGTGAAGAATTTAATATTCAATGACAAAGAATAGAAAAATCCATTCGCCAGAAATGGCATATATCAGCTAACTTGTAAACATTTTAATGTACATTTGAACCACTTAGAACGAACAACATCAACAATAAAAATGATAAAACCACTACCTGCCATACCGCAAGCGAAAGGATTTTCGGCCTGGCTGCAAATTGAGAAAGGTCTGGCAAAAAACACGATTGAAGCCTACATGGACGATCTGACCAAACTTTGGAGTTTTGTGGCCGGACAAAGCATGGAGTTTCGGCCTGAAAGCATTACTACACAGGAGCTGCAAGGCTTTTTAAAGTGGATTAACGAATTGGGCTTAGGCGCCACTTCGCAAGCACGTATTCTTTCGGGAATAAAATCGTATTTCCGATTTCTGAAACTGGAAGAGTATATTGATAAAAACCCGGCGCATTTGCTGGACACACCCAGAACAGAACGCAAACTTCCTGTTGTACTGGCAATTGATGAAATAGATGCCCTCATTGGAGCACTGGACATGAGCAAAGAGCAAAGCCAACGGAACCGGGCAATTATTGAAACCCTTTACGGATGTGGCCTACGCGTATCGGAACTTATCGAACTAAAATTGAGCAACCTCCATTTTGCCGAAGGTTTTATCAGGGTAATTGGGAAAGGCAACCACGAACGGTTGGTGCCTATTGGCAAAACGGCCATGAAAGAAATAAACTCTTACGTACAATACGAACGCAGCCATGTAAACGTGCAAAAAGGCGAAAACGATTTTGTGTTTCTGAACCGCCGGGGCAAACACCTGACTCGTGCCATGGTTTTCACCATTATAAAACAATTAGCACTGGCAGCGGGAATTAAGAAAAATATCAGTCCACACACCTTTCGGCATAGCTTTGCAACGCATTTGGTAGAGAATGGTGCCGACTTGCGAGTTGTGCAAGAGATGCTCGGACATCGCTCCATTTTAACTACCGAAATATACACACACCTCGATCGGCAATACCTGAAACAAACCATTACAGAGTTTCATCCGCATGGGGCCTAAATTCCTCCGGAATTTATTTCATGTTCAAAATATTTGCAATTTTTGGGTAGCTGGTTGGTTTTAGAAATTGGCATATCGTTAAATGGTTTTGATAGATTTTTGATTTTGGATCTTGGATCTTGGATAATTGAGATCAAAAATCCAACATCCAAGATCTAAGATCGCACACGAAAAGGTGAGGTTTAGCAGAAAAGGAACAGAAACCACAAATTTCTCATTTCCTTAATCAACCAAATTCACCCTCCCCGCTTCGCCGACATGAAATAAAACCCCAAAACGAGGTATTACGACAAAGAAAATGCTTGTTCCTTATTTTCCATCATTTTTCGCATGTTGATTAAGGCATAACGCATTCTACCAAGTGCTGTATTGATGGAAACGTTCGTGTGTTGCGAAATTTCTTTAAAACTCATATCCATAAAATGCCGCATTACCACAACCTGACGTTGCTCAAATGGCAATTGCTCTACCAACTGACGCACATTACCGTGCACCTGTTTCAATGCCATTTCTTCTTCGATGGTGTCTTCGGCAAATTTTTTGGAATTAAGCAGGTCGGTATCCTCAGAATCGTTCGAAACCGTGCGCATGTTTTTTTCTCTACGGAAATGGTCAATTACTAAATTGTGTGCAATACGAAGCACCCAACTCACAAATCGGCCTTCATCTTTGTATTTCTTTTTACGCAAGGAATCGACTACCTTGATAAAGGTGTCCTGAAAAATATCTTCCGCAAGGGCATCGTTTTTTACAAGTAAAACAACATACGTGTATACACGATTTTTGTGCCTGTTTATTAGCACTTCAATGGCGGAGTTTTGTCCGTTAACAAAGTCATTAACGAGATCGAAATCACTCTTTTGGTCGGCTCTCATAAGCTTTCAATTTGATTAAATTCAGAGTAGATTTCTATCCTATAGGCAAAACAGTTTTTTGGTTAGTATGAATGCAAAAATAGTGATTGGTTACGATAAAGCAAACTTTTGCAGGACAAATTTACATTAATGGACTGTTTTTGGTGATGAACGAAAACCTCAAATAAAAAATATTCTTGCTTTACGATTATTCTTATATGCTCATGTCAAGCATGTTAAGACAAACATCTAACAAGTTTTTTCATTTTCATCTGCATTAAAAATTCTTACATAAGAGCTTCATGCTCACATTTTTTGTCTTGCCAAAAACAAAGATATCTACAACTTATTATTTATTTCATGCCTATCCAATGGTCAAAAAATATAAAAAAACCGTGTATTTCTGTTTATTGCACTATTTTTGTTTGTGCGTTAACAAATCGGATTACTTATACCGACGCAAAATAAAAAACCAACCGGAACCCACATGAGTGGGTTTGAAAAGGGAATTAATCATATCACGAAAGTGAACAATTAATTTTCAAGCATAAAAAAAACCACACACGTGAAAAAAACATCTGCGAAAAGCTATATCGATATTGCCAATGCCCGTGTTCATAACCTGAAAGGCATTGACGTGAAAATTCCACGCGACAAATTTATTGTAATTACCGGAGTTTCGGGTTCGGGAAAGTCGAGCTTGGCTTTCGACACACTGTATGCCGAAGGGCAACGCCGTTATGTAGAAAGTTTATCGTCGTACGCCCGTCAATTTATGGGGCGAATTAACAAGCCCGAAGTCGATTACATAAGAGGAATTCCGCCGGCAATAGCCATTGAGCAAAAGGTAAACACTCGCAACCCACGTTCAACCGTGGGCACATCGACCGAACTTTATGAATATTTGCGATTGCTTTTTGCACGCATTGGGCACACCTACTCCCCCGTTTCGGGCGAAGAGGTGAAAAAAGACTCTGTTACCGACGTAGTTAATTTTCTGATAAAAGATATTCCTGACCAAAAAGCGATGATTCTGTCACCCATCCAGTTTAGGGACGACACACTGGAGCGCTTACAAATGCGTGGTTACAACAGAATTATTTGTGGAGAAGATACGCTGGAGCTTCCCGACATTACCGACATAAATCATCTGAAAAAATGCACTGACGTATATTTGGTCATTGACCGTGTGGTAACTAAAACGGACGAAGACAACGTAAGCCGAATGGCCGATTCTATTCAAACGGCATTTTTCGAAGGACACGGCACATGCACAATTATGGTGATGGACGAGCAAAGAACAAAACATGATTTCTCGAACCAGTTCGAGATGGACGGAATTGTTTTTGAAGAGCCCAACGAACATTTTTTCAGTTTTAATAATCCGCTGGGGGCATGCCGACGATGCGACGGATACGGCCAAACAATTGGTATTGATGAAGATTTGGTGGTGCCCGACAAAGGTCTGTCGGTTTACGACGAAGCCATTATTTGCTGGAAAGGCGAAAAAATGAGCGAATGGAAAGATGAACTGATATACAATGCTGACAAGTTTGATTTTCCGATACACAAACCATATCACGATCTTACACAGGAACAAAAGCAACTGCTATGGGAAGGGAATAAGCACTTCAAAGGGTTGAACAAGTTTTTTGAATATCTGGAGAAAAAGGCATACAAAATTCAGTACAGAGTTATGCTGAGTCGTTATCGTGGAAAAACGCAATGTCCTGAATGCAAAGGATCGCGCTTACGTAAAGATACTCAATTTGTTAAAATCGATGGAAAAAACATACAGGAGTTCGTTCAAATGCCTGTAAACAAATTGCTTCCATGTGTTGAAACGCTTATGCTCGATGAGCACGACCAGGAAGTTTCTGCACGTATTATGCAAGAAATAACTAGCAGGTTACAGTTTCTGAACAACGTAGGTTTGGGTTATTTGGCACTCAACAGACAATCGTCGACACTTTCCGGCGGCGAATCGCAACGCATTAACCTGGCCACTTCGCTGGGCAGCAGCCTGGTGGGTTCGGTATACATTTTAGATGAGCCCAGCATTGGGCTACATCCGCGCGATACGGATAATTTGATTCATGTGCTTCAGGATTTGAAAAAACTTGGAAATACGGTTGTGGTGGTTGAGCACGAGGAGGAATTCATGCGCAAAGCCGACCAGATTATCGATATTGGCCCCCTTGCCGGATCGCAAGGCGGGACATTGGTTTTTCAAGGTACTTGCGATGAGCTGGTAAAGGCTAAAAACAGCCTTACAGCCGACTACCTTACGGGACGAAAAACAATTGAACTCCCTGAACGTCGTAGAAAAACCAATAATTATATCACCATTGAAGGTGCACGACATCATAATTTAAAAAATATTGATGTGCGTATTCAATTACAAGCGCTGAGTGTAGTTACGGGGGTTAGTGGCAGCGGAAAATCATCGCTCATTCGAAACATCCTCTACCCTGCCCTACAGCGGCACTATCAGGGATACAGCACCGAAAAAGGCGATTTTAAAGCGCTGAAAGGCGATCTGAAACTGCACAAAGGAGTTGAATTTGTAAATCAGAACCCTATTGGAAAATCGTCGCGAAGCAATCCGGTTACATACCTAAAAGCCTACGACGAAGTGCGTGCACTTTATGCATCGCAGCAACTGGCGAAGCAACAAAACTATAAACCGGCTCACTTTTCGTTTAACGTAGACGGTGGCCGATGCGACGAGGGCCAGGGCGAAGGAACCATAAAAGTAGAAATGCAGTTTATGGCCGACGTGGAGCTGGTATGCGACGCATGCAAAGGGAAACGGTTTAAGGATGATATACTTGAGGTAAAATATAGAGAAAAATCCATATTCGACATACTGGATATGACCATTGAGGAGGCAATTACATTTTTTGGTGCCGACAAAAAAGGTCATGCCGTCAAAATAGCCAAAAAACTGCAACCCCTTCTCGATGTGGGCATGGGCTATGTAAAAGTCGGGCAATCGTCGAGCACCTTATCGGGTGGCGAAAGTCAGCGTGTAAAACTGGCCTCGTTTCTATCGAAAGATCAAACGAGCGATTCGCTCATTTTCATTTTTGATGAGCCAACCACAGGTTGGCATTTTCATGATATTGGCAAGCTGCTCAAGGCATTTAATGCACTGATAGAGAACGGGCATTCGGTAATTGTTATTGAGCATAATCCGGAAGTAATAAAATCGGCCGACTGGATTGTAGATCTTGGCCCCGAAGGAGGTGACGGTGGTGGAGAGCTTATTTTTGAGGGGAAACCCGAAGAGTTGATCAAATGCAAACAGTCGCATACAGCAAAATTTCTGAAGGATAAGCTATCGTGAGATCAATTGCAGGGCGAGTTTAGGGAAAAATATGTGTATCGTTCGTTTTTCGATGGATTTTAGTATAAAAATTATGCAGGAATAATATTTTTTGCCGGCACTCTGTTTAATCGCCCGCCAACGCCTGCTGTTTATTATACTTACGGGCGACAAGTGGTTATTCCGATCAAACTACGCCAGCCATTCCGGTTGTAGGTTGCAATTACATTTTTTCGATTCGTTTATCCCAACTTGAAAACGTACAAGCATAAGTGACTCCTAAACAGGGATCAGTTGAGAAAGTTGTGGACTCTTTTTAACTAATCTTTTTTTCTTAACAAAAAAAGATACAAAAAAGTCAAGATCAAATTACGCTTCAACCCGCTCTGTTCAATAAATTAAAT
>JAQICA010000242.1 GCA_027858775.1 Salinivirgaceae bacterium
TTATAAACCCATTTTCGGCCGCTTTTTTTGCCGCAATATGTTCCAATTTCGTCAGTTGAAATTTTTTTTTCTTTCCTTAACGAATTGATTTTCTGCCTTATATTGTCTGTTATCTCAATATGATACATAAATTATCCCAATAAAATTTGTTTTATTGATACAAAAGATGTTACATTTGTATCAAATAAGTTACTAAACCATTTCAATATGTTACCAAACAACGAATATACGATTTATAAGTTTCGCATAAAGCAATTTATAGACGAAATGACGAAAAGGGATGCCGACCGTGCCTTTAAATTGCTCCCCTCGCTGCTTTGTATGCATGAAAAATCGTTTAGCCGATTAGTTAATACTAAGGCTGATAGCACCTACGAACCCTCTGCAGATAAAATTCTCAAGCTTGCCTCGTTCTTCAACTGTACACCCTACGAAATTTATTATAACCCTCCGCAAAAAGTCACAATTAAAGACATCTATATACATCAAAATAAAGAGCTTATTAAAGATCTAAGCCTTAAGCCAATTCAAAGTTAAACCTGATACATAAAATGTAACATCAGTTAAATAACCTAATTATGAGAGACATCGAATTTTCAATCACAGGCGACGGAAATACAATAATGGTACAGGGTGGCAATGGTCCCCGTGTTCTTAGTAAAACTGATTATCACCTTATCCGACATTTTCTTTCAATTATTCAAAGCCGGTTCCCAAAGTCATACAATGCGCTTCATTCGCTTTATGCCGAAAGTGCCGATTGGCAATATCTGATAGTAGTGCGATTCATCAAATGCAACTGGGGCAACGATGATGAAATAAAAGACATTGATGAAGACGGAAACTTCAACTTTGAGCATGTAAGATGCCCGCTGCGTGGCGGACTGTGCATTTATGAAGATGTTATCTGTCATGCCGAAGAAAAAACCGATCTCACGAACCGTGAGAGGGAAGTGGCAAAATTAATTGCTGCTGGCAAATCGCTCGAAGAAGTTGCTTCAACACTTTTTGTGTCGATAAAAACAGTTGAGACACACCGCGACAACATCTATACGAAACTTTCTATTTCGCGCCAATCGCAGTTAACCAACTGGGTTAACGGCCACAATATTTAATCACAGCCGGGCAGGGCACGTTCTTTTAATGCTACAACGCTCACTTAATCACTTAATCAATTCCTGCCCGGCTTAAATATCTAACCTATGTACATCGAGCAAACCGATACGAATGAAAATGGCATTCATGCCACGCACGAAGAAACCGAAAATATATATCGGGGTCTTTTCCTGGTATTAAATGCCGAAAAAGATTCAAATCGTCAGAAACAAATTCGAAAGCAGATCTCTGCAATCGAGAAGTTTAACACAAAAATCGAATACTAATGAAAACTTATTTAACCGGAAACCTTAATGGGTACAACAAAGATGAAGCATTGAAAAGTCTATGCAGCACCATGGACGAACTGTTTGATACAGGTGTGAAAAAAATTTACACGCCCATCGACTTTGTTGAAATGAAACAAAAAGAACAACTGAGAAAGCGACTGAGTACAGTTCGCGAATGCGATGTAATCGTATTCCAATCAGGTTGGAAAGAAGATGTAAACGCTTGCTGGGAGTGGATGGAAGCAAGCAAAATGCACAAAGTTATCCGTATTGATAACGCTTCAGATATTGAAGATATAAGGAAAATGGCTAGTGGGGAACTACCCGTTTGCCGTGAATGTTCGATTCAGGTTAGTTAGGTTAGATGATGCCCCGGGCTATTTCTCTGCCATGCCCGGGACTTAACCAAAAAAAATCAAAGTTATGATACACACAATGATCACAGCACTTCTTATCGTGAGCTTCATAATGATGTTAGCGATAATTGTTAATGCAATTCGCGAAAAAAATAAAAATAATTCAGCATGAAATATTTCTTCAACAATCATCACCTGAAAACCATACCGGCACACTTTGCCAGTATTGAAAACCTTGAAGATTATATCGACGACCTTGAAAAGAAAAGGCTAAGCGACACCGAGCGTCAACAGCTTAACGCTGTATTAATGCGCGAGCGTATGATTGATTTCATTAACTCAGTATCCAAAGATCCGAAATTAAAAGAGAACATCACAAAAACAGAACCCGTTACGGCGGCATGTGTGCAAACCCGTAGCGATAGATATTACGTGATAATATTTGATAATAAAAAAGAAGTACGGTGCGATATCAACACCTACAATGCCGCACCCATTAAAACAACAATTAAACGACTTTACTAATGGAAGCAATAAAAGAACGACCAATATTATTCAGTACACCAATGGTTCAGGCAATACTTGCCGGACAGAAAACGCAAACAAGAAGAATATGCAAACATCAAAATTGGAGTTTTTCTGAAATTAGTGATGTTAACAATAATGGAATAACACAAAAAACCGATAGAGATGTTTCATGCCGTTATGGACAAGTGGGTGATTTGCTCTGGGTGCGAGAAACATGGATGCAAAATCCAAATAAAGAATACTTCCCGGAAGAGCCTATTTATTATAAAGCCTCAAAATCAAAACAATTTATCGAAGAATTCCCGACTTCCTGGAAGCCTTCTATACATATGCATAAAATTAACTCACGTATCTGGTTGAAAATTACAGATATCAGGGTCGAAAGAATTCAACGCATTAGCGACGAAGATGCAATCTTAGAAGGGATTGAAAAATATGGTCCATTTGATGAGTATAAAGGATCCTTACATCCGGGGGGAGGAATGATGAGATATCGTGCATACTCTAACCCATCACGTGCCTTTCAGGACTTGTGGGAAAATATTAACGGAAATGACTCATGGAAAGAAAACCCTTGGGTATGGGTAATCAAATTTGAAGTAATAAGTACAACAGGAAAACCAAAAGAACTATGAAAATAGACGAATTAATAACCGTACGACGTTCGAGCCATGTAGGCTTTAGCCGCATGTACAACGAACCATTATTAAATGTTTCAGCTCCTTCCGGGAGAATCGTTATAAGCAAAACAGCCGCCGTTGCGCTCGACATAAACGAAAACGAAGGCTTAATGTTTGGCTTTAACTATAAAGAGCAAAAGGCTTATGTGTTTAAAGAAAATGAACCCGATAGCTTTAGATGCAGGCGAACAGGAAACAACAGTTTTCGGTTCACATCCAAAAACCTGCTTTACCATTTTAGTAAATGTTTCGAATTAAACTTTGAAACAAACCCTACACATCATTTTTCAATAGCAACAATACCCGATAGCCAGGAAGCATATCAACTTAATGTTTTAAAGTAAATTATTGAAAAATGAAAGCAAAAGTAGTCATCGAATTTTCTTATCATTAATCTAACCATACATGGCTTTTGAATTACAAGATCAACTATTACAAGCTACCGAAGGCGGACTGCAAATAATACTAAGCTATTACCCGCAGGCTGCTGATACGCTTAACTCTAATACTAAAAAGTTTTCAATCAGATCCGAACGTACTCCCTCGTGCTCCCTTAAAAAGTTGAAAGACGGAAATTGGGTTGTAACCGATTTTGGAGGCGATCAAACACCTCGAAACGGCGTTCAAATTTGTATGTTCGAAGAAAACATTACTTATCGCGAGGCAATGGCAAAGCTTTGCGGTGATTATAAAATTGGCGGCATTAAAAAAAGCGTTAACAAACCCGATTTCGAAATAGTTGATGCTAAGCCTGATCAGAAAGATGGTGAGTACTTTTTCGAGGTGAATGAAAAGATTTCGGAATCTGAATTAAAACTGTTGGGGCCGGTGGTTACGCAGGAAGCTTGCGACACGTATAATTTCTATTCGCTTAAAAGTTTCACTTATATCAAAAACCGAAAAGCGCAAATTACCACCGCAACCGAAAACTATCCAATTTTCTTAATCGAACACGAAGAATGGAAAAAGATATATCAGCCACTTTCTTTCGATAAGCAGTTCCGGTTCCGGTATGTTGGCACTAAGCCCAAAGATTTAATCAACGGCCTCGATGTGTTGATTAAAAAAAATGCTGAATATCAAAAGCAGCAAATGAATGAGCTTGAGCAAAAGCAGGATGCCGGCGAAGATGTTAGCGGTGAAATTAAAAAATACCCCGAGGCTATGCTTTGCTCTGGCGAAACCGATGCGCTGAACCTTGCCGGACATGGATACGTGCCTTTGTGGCTTAATTCAGAAACTGCCGGCCTTTCTGAACAGCAGTACAAAACAATAATGAAATATTGCGAAATACTTTACTACCTGCCCGATATCGACAAAACAGGGTTGAAAGCTGCAACAAAACTTTGCCTTCAGCACCTCGAAATAAAACTGATAATGTTGCCCGAAAGCTTGAAAAACTATCGGGATAGTCGGGGT
>JAQICA010000251.1 GCA_027858775.1 Salinivirgaceae bacterium
CAGGCAGATACTCAAATCACCAAAACGCCATCAAATTGGAGGGATTGACATAAGTATTTTAAGCGGGCACCTTCCTTCTTGAAGCAAATGGCCGAAGGCAAATTGAAAACTGTTTGAGATAATGCGTAGTAATCTTGTAAAGAATCGATTAACATGCCAGCATTATCGAGTTTTTTCAATTTAATTTGTAAAAGAATGGAAGGTCGCTTAAAATGCTAAGTCTTGACTTTTTGCTTCGTTTTTGGTCAAGCAAAAATGAAGGTTAGAATTCATCAAAGGTTAATAAATAAAAAGAATATTATGATTATTATAAGTTTCTGTTTAATATTAAAATTTAAGTTTTTTGTAGTCCACAACTTTATGAAGTGACCCCAAAATGGAGTGTGGATGTGACGTATAAAAAAAGGCTGCCTTTTTCGGCAGCCTCTTGTTGTGTTATTTTTTGATTTTTGCCAATTTCGCTTTGGCTTCTACGGTCGTAATTTTGAAGAGAAATCCGAGCCCGATAGGCTTCTTGTCTTTTTTTACAAACGATGGATAGAAAACCACGTCGTATCCACTATTTTTCGACATCATATCGTACAGTGCATAATTGTATGTTGGATCAACAACGTAACTGCCAATGATTGGGATGGCTGCTAAATCGATCATTTCTGCACTTCCGTCTTTTTTAATGTAGGTTCCCTCTTTGGCAAACAACCGACCCCAGTCAATTCCTAAAATGCGGGTAGTGGTAGCTGTTCCTGTTACTTGCTGAGAGAATTCAAAATCGTTTTTTTGAAATTCTACTCGTGCATTTGGTTCCCGCATGCTTTGGTGGGTAGCCGTACAACTTGATAAAAGAATAGCTGCTACTGCAACGAAAAATAAGTGTTTAATTCTCATAATAATAAATTTTTGTATTAATTCAACATACATGGTACGTTGAGAGAAATTAATCAAATTGAAATATACAAACGCATTAATATTATTATTAACATTTCAGTGTGAAAATAAGTGCATATATTTTATAATTGCGTTTAATGTAAAGCAGTGCTATGCAACGAGTAATAGCGTATTTAGAGCCTGTCCATAAAGTCGGAGTGTCCAGTGAATAAACTTCATTTTCAAGGCTTTATTCGCGAACCTCAATTTTTAAAGGTGCTCATGAGCTCCCTTTGGTCGGTTCGAAACTCAAAACCGTTGAGTTTACTGGTGTAAATAATGCGGGTTTGAGTAAGAGTAACGAAGAAAATGGAGTTTATTGACGAACACTACCTAAGTATTAGGTGCGAAAATTCTAATTCTCTATTAAGTCCCGATAATCGGTTGTTAATCGCTTTTTCTGTAGAAAGTCGTACAGTGTATAACCTCTTATGTTGTAGTAGTTGTTCCAGTAGTTTCGCATGGCTGCCACATAATCGCGGCGAGCGACATCTTTTTCCGAAAGTGCTGTGTTTAGGTCGAGGATACTCACTTTACCAACTTTAAAACGTTGTTTTGTAATTTCGTACCGTATTTGTGCTATTGTATCAGACTTTGCAGCAATCAGTAATTGCTCGTCTTGCATGTTGAACCGGGCAACCTCCAGAAATATTTCTTGCTCAAAATCTACCCGGTTTTGCTCAATAGTAATCAGGCTTAATTCGCGCTCCGATTTTGCCATTTCGTATTTCCCTTTCCCAACGCCCCAGTCGAGTATGGGTACCGAGATTCCCACAGAAATCATCTGCGAATTTTCTAAGTCAGAAAGCGGATTGTCCATATTTTTGCTGTATTTATTGAGACCCAGTGTCGCATTCAGGTTTGCGTTAAACAGGTTTTCGGCACGTGCCTTAGCCACATTTCGGTCGGCCTCAATTCTTTCCCGTTCCAATTTCAGCATTTCGGGATTCTGTTTCATGGCATAGTGCAGCGCCGTATCAACATTAATCGTTATTTGGGGAGTTTTGTTGGGAACAATTAGCTTGATGGGTGCGTTGGGCGTTATTCCCAGAAACGATTTCAGGCGAAAACGTGCCACTTTTCGGTTCAGATCGGCCTCGTTAAATGCTTTGCGCGATCGGAGAAACGACAATTCCATTTGCAAAAGCTCATCTTTGGCTATGGTACCCATGTTGTATCTGCCTTGAGCGATTTTATAAAGGGTGTCGTTATTGTAAAAGTTACTTTCGCTTATTTCTTTATTGATTTGTGCCAACGCCAAATCGAAAAAATAACTCACCGCAGTGCGGGCAATCTCTTCCATTGTGGATAAATATTGGCGTTCGGACTCGCGATAACGGAGTGGTTCGGTTTTTCTGTCCCAGCGGTATGCATTAAAGGTTACTAACGGTTGTCGGTATCCGATTTTCACTGGAGCAATGAGGTAAGTGGTAGTTTCGTCGCCCGATAAAAGCTCAACCCGCTCAAGCGTGGAACTGAGGTACAAATCGCCGCCGGTTGGAGCTATTCGTTGGTTTATTTCGAGGCTTCCGCTGTTGGAAAAGGAGCTGCGTTCAACAAAACTGTCGGTACCATCGTCGAGTGTAATGGACTGGTACGAGCGGTTCATGTCGAATGGTGTCGCATTAAGCGAAAGCGATGGCAAATAGTTGGCTTTGTACGATCGGAAACTCCAGTAAGATGCCTTATACGTATGCTTTGCCATAATGGCCCGCGGCGATTGTTGTTTGGCCATTTGTACCACATCTTCAAGAGAAAGCAAATATTGCGTTTGGGCTGCAGCCCGATGCGGCAGAAATGTTAAAGTCAAGTATATAAACAGGGCTATGGGTAAGCTTCTAATTATCATAGTTATTCGCTTCTTAATGATACAATGGGGTCTTGAGAGGCGGCTTTGCGAGCCGGCATGTAGCCAAACAAAATACCGATGGCCACCGAAATACCAAAGGAAAAAATAACAGACCAAGCCGAAACAATGGTGATGATTTCTGTAATAGTTGTCACAAAATGTGATGAAATAATGCCAAGCATCACACCAATAATTCCTCCGCTCAGACTAATCAGCGATGCTTCGGCTACAAATTGCGTTAGAATATCTTTTTTTCGGGCACCAACCGCCATGCGTATACCAATTTCTTTAAAACGTTCCATTACTGTTGCCAGCATAATATTCATAATGCCAATTCCGCCCACAAGCAACGAAATGCCTGCAATGGCACCAAGTACCATGTTAAAAATGTCGCGCGTTTTTTGCTGCTGCTGAAGCAATATCTCGGGAACAATTATTTTAAAATCGTCAACCCCGTTGTGAAGCCTGCGTAGCATGTGGGTTAGAACCTCTTCGGTAGGTTTTAATTGCTCACTTTCGTGGACTTGCACAATTAGCTTATCGAGCTGATGATAATTCTTGCTTACCGGTGCTGTTGCCTCGTCGTCATTTTCGTTCTCTGCCTGAATCTGGCTTTTGGTAATCAATGTGCGATTAACAAAACGGAGTATCATCGTTTGTACGGGCGTGTATACGATCATATCATCTTTAATCAGCCCCAAATTGCCAGCTTTTTTGCCGACTTGCTTATGGCGGATTACACCTATAACTTTAAGCCAAATGCTCCCGCATTTTATTTCTTCGCCAATTGGGTTTTGGTTATTAAATACCGAAATTTTAATTTGTTCAGATATAATGCATACAGGTAGTCCGTGTGTTGCTTGGTATGCGTTGAAGTATCGGCCTTCGAAAAGTTCTTTGTTAAATAATTTGAAAAAATTGTTGCGTGTGCCAATTACCTTAACTTTTTCCGATTTTCCCTTTCTGATAAGCGTTTTGCTTTGAATTACCTGTGGGCAAACTTCTTTTACACTGCTAAAAACTTCTTCTATTCCACGTGCGTCTTCCAGCGAAAGCCCCGGACTAAACTTTTTGTTTTGGTTATCTTCCCCGGTATTGTCATTCTCAGTGTTGTCGTCAAAAATGGGTTGAATAATAATGTTGTTGACCCCGACCAGTTTCATTTGCTCAAGTATTTCTTGCCGTGCTCCATTTCCTATGGCCAGCATTGTAATTACGGCTGCTACACCGAAAATTATACCGAGCGCAGTTAGTAGGGTTTTAACCTTGTTGGCCAAAATTGCTTCTAATGCAATGGTTATGTCCAGAAAAAATCTATTCATGCTTACTCCCGTGGCAGATTTAGTGTTACCTGGTCGCCTTCACTTAATCCCTTTTTAATAATGATGAAATTTGTGTTTGCTTCAGCTGTTTTAACTTCGGTTTTTTTCAATCCGATTCCGCTCTTCACATAAACATATTGAGTAGAATCGATTGTTTGAACAGCTTCCAGCGGAACGCTAAGTACCGAGTCGAAGTTTGAGACTAAAATTCGGTTGCCCGATGTCATTCCGGGTTTTAGCACCGGGTCGGTATTTTTGAGTTTAACCACCACTTCAAATACTTTGGCATCGGATCCCGGGCGCTGTTCACCGACGTTGGCTATTTCGGTTACAGAGGCTTCGAACTGCACGTTTGGGAATGCATCTACTGTAACTTCTACGTCGAGTCCTTTGGCTACTTTGCTTATATCAATTTCGTTGATATACGTTCTGGAAATCATCGACGACATGTCGGGTAGCTCTGCCACAATCGGGTTCCACGGACTAATGGATGAACCAACTTTGCGTTTTGTTCCATTCCAGTTGCGTTTGTAGGTTACCATTCCAGCTTTTGGAGCTGTAATTTCAAATTCATCTAATAGCTCGAGCATTTCTTGTTTTTTACGCTGCGTTTTGGCTAGACTAGCTTCTACATCGCGCATTTTTGCGGAAGCTTTGTCGCGTTTAATTTCATAGTTTTCAAGTGCCTGTTGGTATGTGCGTTTGGCTTTTTCTAAGCTTATTTCGGCCTGTCGAATGGTGGCCGGGGGCTCGAATTTCGATTGTTGCAGTTTTATTTCACTTTCTTCAAGCGCATATTTCATGTTGATTAACTCATTGCTCGATTGTCGCATTTCCAGAGTTGTATCAAGCTTTGTTTGCAGGAATTGGTTTTGCTTTGCTTGTATCTCATTATCAATGTCTTTTAGCATTTTTGCCAGTTCCGACTTGTCCAGTGAAGCCACAAAATCACCCGAATCTACAATGTTGCCCTCAGGTATAAGGTCTGTGATTTTTATTTGGTACAATCCACTGCGCTGCAAACCACTCGGTCCACGAATGTCGAGGCTGTTCTCTGCCTGAAGCTCTCCGGTGGTGTTTACGGTAATTTGAAAATTACCTTGCTTAACTTCGTAAAATATTTGCTCGTTCGTTTTTTTATCTGAGCTGCCAAAAACAATCCAAACAATTACAAGAAGCCCTAATAGAGTGCCTCCCCATATGATTCCTTTTTTTTTCATTTGATTCCGTTTTCGCCCAAACGCTGTAAAATCAGCAATACAAAATATTACGTATTATTAAAGCAGATTGACAATAATTTGCCGCAAAAATAACAATAAGTTGTTTTATAAAAAACCGAATTGATAAAAGGTTTTGAAATTGTTTTTTGTTGCAGGGAGATTGGGGGTTGATACAAGCAACTATACTCAGTAAATTTTGGTTATATTTGTTGCTGAAATATTAAAAAGTTGTGTATGTCGATACAAACAAAAAACCTTACCAAACTTTATGGCGCTCAAAAAGCGGTTGATGATGTGAGTTTTGAAGTGAAATCGGGCGAAGTGGTCGGATTTTTAGGCCCCAATGGTGCCGGAAAATCTACTACCATGAAGATTTTAACCGGGTTAATTCCGCAAACTGGTGGCGAAGCTTGGGTAAATGGTGTTAATGTTCGCGAAGATTCTATGGCAGTGCGGCGCACTACGGGCTACTTGCCAGAAAATAATCCGCAGTACGATGATATGTTCATTAAGGAGTATCTTAATTTTGTGGCAGGCTTGTACAAAATGGGATCGGAGAAAGAGTCGCGCATTAAGGAGCTTATTTCGCGTATTGGACTTGAAGTGGAGCAACATAAAAAAATCGGGCAACTTTCTAAGGGGTATCGCCAGAGAGTTGGCCTCGCTCAGGCTCTGTTGCACGATCCATCTGTGCTTATTCTCGACGAACCCACATCGGGGCTCGATCCTAATCAGATTATTGAAATTCGAAACTTAATTTCGTCCATCGGAAATAAAAAAACGGTTCTGCTTTCTACGCATATCATGCAAGAGGTGGAGGCCATTTGTGACCGGATTGTAATTATTAATCGCGGTAAAATTGTAGCCGACGATACTACCGCCAATATAAAAAAGAAACTTGATGGTAAGCAGCAAGTTATTGTTGTGGAGTTCAATTCGTCTCCTAATGTTAATAAAATTCAAGCAGTTGAAGGTGTGCTGAAAGTGGAGAAAAAAGATGGTAACCTTTACGAGATTACCGGGAATAAAAATACCGATATTCGTGGCAATCTGTTTAATATGGCTGTGAAAAATAAACTCACTGTTTTATCTATGCAGGAGAAAGGGCATTCGCTGGAGCAAGTGTTCCAGGAGCTTACATCGAATAAGTAATATTTGTGATTTTTAATCAATTTGAAGTCCCATCACGAGCACATCGTCGATTTGTTCCTGATGGGCTTTCCATTTTTTGAAAAATGTTTCCAGCTTTTCTTTTTGTTCCTCCATGGGTAGCTCTGCCGTTTCTGCAATGAGTAATTTAAACGTGCGTTTTGTAATTTTTTTACCTTTTTCGCCACCAAACTGATCCTGAAAACCATCACTAAACATATAAAACCGGTCGCCGGAGGCGAATTCAATCGTTTTTTCGGTAAACGGTTTCATTTTCGGGTAAATGGCTATGGGTAACCGATCTCCTTTAATCTCGGTAATATCATTATCCCGATAGTGATAAATTGCATTGTGCGCACCGGCATACATGGCGGTCTTTTGTTCGAAATCAAAAACCAGGACTGTCATGTCCATTCCATCGCGCTGAATGCCCTGTTTGTTTTCTTGTTTGAGCGCATATATAATTTCCGTTCTTAGTTTATTCAGGATGGCGGCAGGTGCTGTGATTTCTTCTTTCATAATAATTTCGCGCAAAAACGAAATGCCCAAAATACTCATAAAAGCGCCGGGAATTCCGTGTCCGGTGCAGTCGGCAGCTATTACGATCATTTTATTGCCTACCTGACTCCACCAGTAGAAGTCGCCACTCACAATGTCGCGTGGCTTAAATAATAGGAATGAATGGGGAAAGAGCTCCCTGAGTTTTTCTTTGTTGGGCAGCAGTGATGTTTGAATGCGCTGTGCATAATCAATGCTTTGCGAAACGGCTTCGTTTATGTGCTTAAGTTCGTTCCGCTGTTTTACAACGGTATTTCGCTGGTTGGTTACCTGTCCAATTAGTGTGCTGAGTTCTTCGTTTTTTTCGGAGATTTCGGATGTGCGTTGGCTCACAACCTCTTCCAGTTCTTTTTGTCGACGCTTGAGTGCTTTTGTTCGTTGGCTGTGCAAGAAGCCAATAATTGTAAGTAGAATCGCTGCGTAAAACATGTACGCCCATACCGTTAGCCACCAGGGCGGATATACGGTAATTTCTTGTGTAATAATAGGGCTTTTTAGGCCATCAAACGTTTCAGCATATACTTCAAATGTGTACTGGCCGGGCGAAATGTTTTTATACTCGGCCTTCACTTCGTGGGAAGCCTTGCTCCAGTTTTCTTCGAGTGGAGTAAGCCGTGTGTAGTAATTTATTTTTTGCGGGTTTCGCCAGTCCCGTGCTGAGTAGTGAAATGTGAGATGACGAAGCTTGTAGGGTAAGCTAATTTGTTTCGGAGCATTTGTAAATGGAATAGGTTCGCTTGCTGTTACCTTATTCCATACAGGAGATGTATTAGATAGCCTTTCCCGGATTGTGTTGAAATTATGGAAATCAATGTTTTGTTGATTTATTTGTATGGCCTCAATACTAACTTGTGGGGGAGTGGGATTGGGCGTGGCATTTGATAAATCGAGTTTTGTGACTGCTTTTCCTGTTCCCCACCAAATTTGGTTTTTTGAATCGATAAATACAGCGTTATTAAAGAAGTCCATACCTTTTAAGCCCCGTATTTTATCAAATACCTCAATTGTAATGTCTTTTGATGGGTTTATTGATTGGTTTTCATGGGTGTATGTTATTTTATTCAGCCCATAGTCTGTGCCGACCCAAATAATGCCACTTTTATCCTGAATAATTGATGTTACGATATTATTTGACAATCCATTTTTTTCATCTATTTGTGTCCAGGTTTCTCCGTTCCAAATTAATATACCTGCCCCGTAGCTACCTGCCCATATAGTGCCGTCTGTCATTTCTTCTATGGTTGTCGCTTCGTTCGATTTAATGAAATTGCTCAGGTTGTAAAATGTAAATGTCTCATTATTGAATTTTATTATTCCGTCGCCTTCTGAACTTAGCCAAATATTGCCATTTACGTCTTCTATAATATCAGATATGTCATTTGTGCCTAATCCGACCTGACCTGCGTAATGCTTTACTTGTTTGCCATCATAACAAAAAAGCCCGTCGTCCCAACTTCCAAACCACATGTTTCCTTTGCTGTCTTCAAGCATACTGATGATGCTTAGTTTTTCTCGCCCGGGTATGAGGTTGATCGTTGTAATTGTGTCTTCTGTATGTTTATATACTCCGCCTTTGTAGCTGCCAAACCATTGGTTTCCCTTGCTGTCTGTTGTTCCAGATAGAATAATGTGCGAACGAAGCGAGTCTTTATGTTTTTGAAATTCGTTTCCTGTAAATTTGCAGATCCCGGCCTTTTCTGTGCTAAACCACAAGTTGTTTTGTGCGTCTTCGGCAAATGCCCATACCAGTTCGCTTGGAATACCTTGCTCTCTGGTTAAGTGTTCAAAGCTGTTAGTGCTTATTTTATTGATGCCACCTCCGTAGGTAGATGCCCAAACAATGCCTTTCGTACCTTGTAAATGCGATGTTTGACTGTGACTTAATCCGTGTTCTGTTGTGTAGTTTGTGTAGTATCCGAATGTTTTATCGCCCGCATTAATTTTTAACTTGGAAAGCCCATATAAAGATGAAATCCAAATGTGGTTGGTGCTGTCATTGGCTATCAAATTTGTGCGCCTGAACGGTAAACTGTCTGCCCTGACAATATTAAAAAAATCATCTTCTTTTTTTATCCACAGCCCCATTTTTGTGGCTAACAAAAACAATCCGGTATTGTCGGCATAAATGCTTTTCACATCAATTTTTTCTGTTTCCGGGAATGAGTAGTTCGTAATTAAGCCCTTCTCCAGCGAACTTAAATGTTTTGATGTGCCCAACCACAATTTTCCGCCGGGCTCAGTTTTTATTGATAATATATCATTGTTTGGCAATCCTTGTGTCAATTGAAATATGCCATCGCCTGTAATTTTTAATATGCCATTTTTGCGTGTCGCCAACCACATATTTCCCTCCGTGTCTTGCTCAAACTGGTAAGTGTAAAGATTTCTGAGAATGGGTATATTGGGTAGCCTGATAATGTTGTGTCCGTCAAATAGCACAACGCCCGATCCGGGGGTGCCAATCCATAACCGGTTTTGAGTGTCTTCATAAATTGAACGTATCGAATTTTCTGGCAAACCGTGCTCTGTGGTAAATGTAAGGAACGATCGGCCGTCGTATCTTACCAATCCACCATTGTAGGTGCCTAACCACAACATGTCATTTTCATCTGTAATGCTTGTGAAAATGTATGAGGAGCTCAGGCCTTGATCCACATCTAAATACTTGATATCTGCGATACTTTGATCTTTGTACCTCGGCGCTTCTGCTTTTGTGGCAGTAGGGTAGGTAATGGGTTTGATCAGTGAATCTGCTTTTTGCCAATGGGGAGCAAAAAATAGGGTGTCGAAAACTACTTTTTGTGTTGATTGTGTGTGCTCTATTTTTAGTGGCTCCCATAACGGTTTTGATATGATACCTTTATTGGGAAATACTGTGTCGGCTATTAGAACGTCCGATTTTTGTTCAGGTGTGTACGTTTTTATTTCTGATGGAACTACCTTAATTACAGTAATTAAACTGTCGGTATTTGTTTTTTGTGTTTGCGATGCGCCTGTAGCATATTTTGCCCCGAAAGAGCAAAGAATTAGCAGTATGAGGAGTGTTCGAAAATTCACCATAACTATTTGGTTGAATGCATTGAATGGTTTTGAACGATTTTTAAGAACTATAGTGGTTTTGTGCTTTCGCAATATTATTGTGTTCGTTGATGTCTGATAAACACTATTATTTCAAAATTTTAACGTTGCAAATTTTAGCCATATTACAAAAATAGCTTTTTTTTTGATTCGATTTAAAAAAAAAGGACTCCCCTGCGGAAGTCCCTCTTTCAGTTTGTCTTATTCTTTTTTTTTAAAAGTCTATTTTGCATACACGAAAGAAAAAGCGGCGTTTTCTTCAATGCACTTTTAGCCTGTTTATAAAGTCGGAGTATCCAGTGAATAAGCTCCATTTTTAAGGCTTTCGAAACTCAAACCCGTTGAGTTTACTGGTGTAAATGATACGGGTTTGAGTAAGAGTAACGCAGAAAATGGAGTTTATTGGCGGATATCTATTTAGTGAGTTCGTATTTCATTGTTTCCCCTTTTTCAACTGCCGGAATACCTTCGGTCATCCATTTTGGAGCCGGTTCGCCTTTTAGATAGTGATTGAAAAACTGCATCATGCGTATGCTTAGATCAACGCTATTGGGGCTTTTGGCTTTTTCGTTGTGTGGCCCTCCGTTATAATTTAGTAACCAAACCGGCTTGTTGAGGCGGCGCAAAGCGGTAAAGTATTCTATTCCCTGGTACCAGGGCACTGCGCCGTCGTTATCGTTGTGGCGCATTAATAACGGCGTGTTGACTTTGGGTGCGAAAAACACGGGCGAATTTTCGATATATTGCAACGGCTTTTCCCAAAGTGTGCCGCCAATGCGACTTTGTGTTTCTTCGTATTGGAACATGCGACTCATTCCGCTTTTCCATCTTATACCGCCATAGGCGCTGGTCATGTTGGTTACCGGCGCTCCGGCCGATGCTGCGGCAAATAAATTGGTTTCGGTAATGATATATGCTACCTGGTAACCTCCCCAACTCTGACCTTGCAGACCAATTCGGTCTTTGTCGATATAATCGTATTTATTGAGCAATGTTGTGGGTCCGCTAACGACGTAATTCACGGCGCTTTCGCCAGGGTAACCACTTTTGTAACGGATATTGGGTATGAATAGTAAGTATTCGTTGCTTACGTAATAACTGAAGTTAATTACCGACCGAC
>JAQICA010000285.1 GCA_027858775.1 Salinivirgaceae bacterium
CCGCAGATAAATTTGATGAAGGAAATAATGAATTATTTTTAAATCAAATTTATTGAGGACGATTGTAGTTTGCAGGTAGTTGAGCATCGTAATAGATTATTTGTGAATTAATCAGGCTAGAGCCATTAGTTTTAATTTATTTTGAATCTAATTTTTTTCTAAACTTCTTATCATTAGTGTCCAAAAACATTTTCCCAAAAGGGATTTCATCCCTTAAACCCTGACCTACTTTAGTTCAAGAAATTATTACTTTTGGCGTTCATGATTTCCGCTACGCTCCAATTCTTGTCTTGATACAAGAAAGTAGCCAAAAAATCTATTAGCATAATTATTGCTATACTCGGCAGTATCCAAGCAAGCTTGGCTAATGCTCTCACTTATCGCAATATTTACTTTATGAATATTGCTGCGTTCGGCAATACCCAAGCAAGCTTGGCTACTGCCCTCACTTATCGCAATATTTCAAGACTTAGCCAGCTTTCGCTCTAAAAAGGTCATTCAGCTTTTTAAAATATTTATTTTGGACAGGTTTGACTTCTTATGTAATCCATTTATTACAAATATTATAAATCATAATTATTGTTAACGCATTCAAGACATTCACAACGTGAATAACTTTTGAACGGACCTATTATTGTGATTCGTGTTTCATCGGGATATATTCAAAGGTTTTTTTTACTCTCTTATTATAATCATGCCGGAGATTGGAATACTGGTGATCCTACATGGCAGGGAGGTAAAGGAACTGAGATAATCGGTGCTTTAAATTATCTTTCAAGTGTAGGAGTAAATAGCATTTACGCGCTAACTTTTAACGATGCTTATGGCGATGGTAAAAATGTTTCACCATGGATAGAACCATTGGTAAATAGCTCTTCTCAAGTAGATCGTTTTGATGTGAGTAAGCTCGACCAATGGGAAATAGTGTTAAAACATGCCGATAAAGTAGGCATACATTGGGTGTGTGTTTTATCCGAGCGTGAGAATGAATCGGCATGGGAATGGATAGACGGATCCGGATTTTTCTCCGATTTAAGAAAAATATATTACAGAGAATTAGTCGCTCGTTTTTCCCATCACCTCGGTATCGTATGGGGTATCTGCGAAGAGACACAGTGGGATGGTAGCGGTGTCGATGCTGCAATTACTATTGACCAGGTAAAAGCATTTGCCGAATACATACATATGCAGGATCCTTATGATCATCCTGTTACTACGCATACAACTTCAGGAACAGAAGTGGGTTACTATGCCGAATTTTCTGGCTTTCCGTATTTCGAATGCACCTCAATACAAAGTAGTGTAGAATATAATAGCAGAACTATTTCAATACGAGAAGCATCTGCTGCCGGAGGAAGACCATTAGCAGTTTTTCACGACGAACAAGCACCACAGGATTTAGAAGGAGGTAGAATACGAACAGATTATTTATGGCCTCAACTTACAGCTGGTGGAGCTGGCTGCGAATGGTATGTAGGATCAGATGGAGGGATGAATAATTTCAGAAACTGGGAAACATATTGGCTTGAAAGTTGGTATGCCCGCGACTTCTTTGAAAAATATGTGCCTTTTGCTGATGCAATGCCACGTAACGATTTAACAAGTAGTGGATACTGTTTGGCCAAACCAGAGGATACATATGTAATTTACTTACCAGGTGGTGGTACAACAAACCTTGACCTTTCCGATAACAATCTGGGTTATACTGTTCAATGGTATAATCCACAAACAGGTGGAGCTCTGCAAAATGGTACGATTACTACAATAACTGGTGGTGGAATACGAAGTTTAGGAAGCAGTCCTGGTGGAGGAAATGACTGGGCAATATTAGTAAAAGTTGCTTCCGTAACTTCAAATTTCAGTGCTTCGGCAAATCAGATATGCACAGGTAGCACAGTTCAATACACCAATAATTCGGTAGGAAATATAACTTCGTATACATGGAATTTTGGAACTGGTGCTTCTCCGGCTACAGCCACGGGCGCAGGTCCGCATAATGTATCATATAGTTCATCAGGTCAAAAATCTGTTACTTTAACAGTTAACGGTCCGGACGGCACGGATGTTCGTACACAGCAATTAGTTGAAGCATTCGATAATTGTGGAGAACTTGAAACAATACAGGTTAGTCCGTCTGAAGTGAACGTTGTTGAAACTAATTCAGAACAGTTTACTGCTAAAGGATATGACGTTATTGGAACCGAAGTAAGTTTATCAACAGTAAACTGGGATGTAAGCGGTGGAGGCTCGATAGACGCAACAGGCCTGTTTACAGCCGAAAACTTAGGAGGGCCTTACACAGTAACAACTACGTCAGCATCAGTATCAGGAAATGCTACAGTATATGTAGTTGAGCCAGTTGATACAATACTTTATGACAATTTCAACCGGGCCAATAGTACAACAATAGGAAATCCAATAGTTGGAAGCAGCTGGCAGAAAACGGAAACAACAGGAAATACGGCCGAAATATTAAATAACCGGGTTTATTTTACAAGCGCAGACGGGCCAAACGTACCATTAGTTAAAAATTTATTTGATACAGAAGTAACAACAGGTAAACTTACCTGGACATTTAACTTCGATTGGAGCAGGACAGGTACAGAAGGAACTTACGAAGTCCGTATGCAGCTTGGACAACGCGGATTACAAGATAATGATGCTGCCACGGGAGTATCAGTAGACTTAATTTGGGGTGGTCCAAACAATGGATTAAACGATCACGCATACTTTGGTTATGTTGACAATACAGGAACAGTCAATCGTTAACAGCAATGTCAGGTATCCAGGATATAAAAGTGGTAGCAGATTTAGATACCAGGTTGTATAGCATTGAAGTTGGTGGTACTACATTAATATCAGATGTGCCATTTAGAAATGCAGATGCAGTAATTGGTGAGATACGAGTTCAGCGAAGTATCGCTTTACTTAGTTTTAATATTAAAGTTC
>JAQICA010000002.1 GCA_027858775.1 Salinivirgaceae bacterium
GTTTTAATATTTTTTCTTACAAAATATTCGTTACCACGAAATAGCATTAAAAATGCTGTAACCCTTATTAATGCAAAGAAAAGCCAAGTAAAACCCGTTTAAACCGCCAAATGTTTTTCGGTTTTCAAAACATTAAAAGTACCATCAGGCAAATGATATAGGCAATCCCGGCAATTACATCCGGAAGCATCCAATGAAGAAAAGCATGTTCTTTCTTAAATGGAAGAACTCAAACGAATAATCATCAGTAAGAAACCGGATTCTAAAGTTCATCATTACCATATTATTGACTGGAGGTCCTCCAAAGTGGTGATTACGATTGTTTGCCTTTCTGTTTTACTTCTGGCTTCATTATTCGGGAATGTTCAACAATTTATTGTAAACTCCAGAATGACAGATAATGATCTGAAATATCGTTACATCAAATCAAAGAATGGCATCACCCCTGAGAGCCTGAACGAGATTGAAAATATATTTCAGTACAACAGGGATAAGAAACCTATTGGGGAAATTCGTCAGAATTTGGAAAACTATGAAAGACAATTGATAGAAAGAATAGAGCAGATGGAAAAGAACCAATTAAAGTAAAATCGTAAAATCCCCTTGCCTGGTTCAGGCAAAGGGGCTATACAAACTACTCCAATCAAACCACATTTCTTTCAATATTTGATATCAATTCGTTTTATTGACTAAAACTTATTTTGAATGAAAAATCTTTTTGTAGTAAAAAAGACCTAATCCAACGACAGAGGCAAATACTCCTATTTCAACCGATAAAGCCAGTTGCAAACCAAATCCTTCAGGAGCAAAAAATAGATATGAAGTGATAACGGCAGTCATAAAAAGTGCCGGAATAAGTGTAATCCAATACAACTTCTTTTCATTTGCCAAATACACCGTAATAGCCCAAAGCACAACCATGGCCAGTGTTTGGTTCGACCATGCAAAATATCGCCAGACGACTGCAAAATCAATAGTTGTTAAATAATATCCCAATGCAAACAATGGGATACTGATTAGCAAGCGATTTTTAATTGGGCCCTGTTTGTACTTCAGAAAGTCTGCCACAATTAAACGGGCACTTCGGAAAGCGGTGTCACCTGATGTAATTGGTGCGGCTACCACCCCAAGTATGGCAAGTGCTCCACCAAATTTTCCAAGAAGTGAATTCGAAATTTCATTCACTAAAAAAGCAGCATTTCCTTTGTTGGCAATCATTACCTCATTCAACGGCCCAACTCCACCGTAAAAAGCCATTCCGATGGCAGCCCATATCAAAGCTACAATTCCTTCGGTGATCATAGCTCCATAAAACACTCCACGGCCTTGCTTTTCGTTGGTAATACAACGGGCCATAAGTGGAGACTGTGTTGAATGAAATCCGGATATTGCGCCACATGCAATTGTTATAAACATCATCGGGAAAATGGGAAATTTTTCAGACTGATTGTGAAAGTTGGTCAGATTATTCAAGGTAAGTTCCGGAATACGATAACCCTCAACAAAAAGGGCAATTGTTAATCCAACAGCCATAAATAAAAGTGCGAATCCAAATAGGGGGTAAATTTTGCCAATGATTTTATCGATAGGTAACATCGTTGCGAACACATAATAAATGAATACCACCCACACCCAGAAATTCATCGTCAAGGTTTCAGGAGTCAGACTTTCAAGGATTTTTGCAGGACCCATAATAAATACTGCTCCAACAATAACCATGAGTAACACGGTAAAGCCCCGCATGAATTGTTTGGTCCCCACACCCAAATAAATACCAACAATTTCAGGAATACTTAACCCCTTGTGCTTAACGGATAACATTCCGGAAAAATAATCGTGCACTGCTCCGGCAAAGATGGATCCCAACACAATCCAGAGGAAAGCAACCGGTCCCCACATGGCTCCTGCAACAGCTCCAAAAATGGGTCCGAGTCCGGCAATGTTCAGAAATTGAATCAAAAATGTTTTCCATTTGGGCAATGGCATGTAATCTACACCATCATTCATACTTATGGCAGGGGTTTCCCTGTTCTGGTCGGCACTAAAAATTCGTTCTACCAGTTTTCCATAGAAAACATACCCCAAAACAAGGGCAACTATTGAAATGAAGAAAGTAATCATAGATTTATTTGGTTTGTTTAGGTGCGTTAAGTATTTTTTGCATCATATTTCTAACATACAAATTTTTATTCATCGCAAACAGGTTAATATAATTGTCGATACCGGTCTTCAGACAACCCTGAAATTCGGCAACAATTTGTTTTGCATGCTCATTGCCTTCTTGCTCTGCTTTGAAAATGGTCTGAACATTCAATTCCAAATTAGGATATTTCTGTTCCCAGCCCTGGCGTTTTGCAGAATCAACAATACCTGTTGCCGAAACCAATGCTTCCAAACAACCTTCTTTTCCGCAATAGCATTTGAAATCGGTGTACCCCACGCTGATGTGACCACCCATGTGTGCATACGGCAGACTGGTCTCGAATTTGCCATTGGCAATAAAGCCTAAACCAAGACCAGTACCCAATGTGAGCACTAACACCCTGTTTTGACCTTTTCCGATTCCATAAAGCGCTTCGCCAAGTGCCACTACACGGGCATCGTTATCGGCACGACAAGGCAGTGAACTGTATTCTTGAATGAATTCCGACAAGGGATAATCTTCCATGAATTCAAGAAAACCATATGTAGAATCTACCATTCCATCGTCGAAAACAAAACCGGTAACTCCAAATCCAACTTCTAAAATGGGTGATTGTTCTTTTTGAGCAACAACTTTTAGTTGGTCAATACCCGAATTAATTATTTCCAGAAATTTAGCCGAATCTTTTGTTTCGGTTGGTGAAATGAGCATTTCGAGCACTTCTCCTTTTTTCAAATCGACCAAACCTAGTTTGGTGCGAGTGCCACCAATATCAATTCCAATTGCTAACTTTTTCATTAAAAACATATTTATCAATTAAATGACTATTAAATCGTACTATCTTCAAGCAAATCTATAAAACTTATTTCAGGAAAACCCTGTATGTTTCAATTCGGTTATGTCTAATAGTTGTTTTTTAAATCCCGGAAACTGGAACTATTGATACACCATCCACATCCACATATATTGTTTTAATGGCCTCCAAAATGGGGCTTTCAGCAGAAATGGGCAATCTGCATAAGTTTTGAGATGAGTTTTATAGTCAATATTTCTTAGAAACTGTTTCTTAATTTTGGTTTATTATGTCAAACCAAATTTAAATTAGAACGATCCGCGGTTCATGCCTTTCGAGAATCTTGTTTTCAAATCAAAATCGATGATAGGCACACCGTTCTATGGCTGCCCCAGTTTTGAATACCCCCGCCACCATTTCCATACACAAGGTTGTTTTGGATAAGCGTACGACCAAGATAAAAATCAGGGAAAATATAATCTTCGCAATTGGCATCAAACAAAAAGCCATCGCCATTAAACTTTTCTTTGCGTGACTTGCATATATTTCCATATGATTGGTTGTTGCGGACTAAAATTTTGGTAACATTATCCGCCTTATCAAAATCGGCATACATCATTACACCAAGTCCTGCCGAACACATATCATTTGTTGCCCAACTATTGTAGCGCATAATGTTGTTTTCAACCTGTATATAATCAACGGTACAAAAAAATATTCCATACCAACCGCAATACTCAACAATGTTATCGGCAATCCGAAAATGGTGATACATTCGGCTCGGGCCATAGTCACCGCATATATTAATACCTTTTACTTCCGTATTTTTAGTCCAAGTACCTAAATCTTTGGGATACAGTTTTTCGGCTTCATCGGCATTACCCCTGATGTGTAAACCACGAACTTCAATATACGACAATAGCGGCGAATAGCTGAAAGTAGAGTCGTTACCCTTTTCAATCTTGACCGCGTCCTTTCCATGTGCCAAAAGAGTGGGCTTGTGTCCTGGATAATTTTTTAGGGTGATCCATGCCGATGGAAATCCTGAACGTCCAAAATCGGCAACTGCGTCAGCATTTTTATCCCCTGAATATTGTCCTTCCATAAGCAAAATAATATCGCCGGGCTTGGCCATATTTATAGCTTTTTGAGGATTTGCAAAAGCTGATTTTTCACTGCGCCCGTTGTTATTGTCATTACCTTTCGGGCTTACATAATATGCTGGAGTAGCGTACATCACATTGTCAATGCGCAATTCGTATTTATTATCAGTACTATTCGCACCTTGTACATCGCCAATTGAAAAACTAAAATTGACAAACGGATCAAGCGGGTTAAATTTACCTGCGCCAAAAGTACTCATATCGGCCAATTCGAAAGCCGAGCGAAGAAAATGGTTGGCAGTAGCCGGATAGATTGTTTTTTCAAGTCCGCCAGTGCGGTTTTTATTGGCGTCGAACGATTCGATTCGAACCATCACCGGACGCATTGACGAAACCCAATTATCGAAACTGAAAGTAAGTTTTCCGAAGTTTGCTTCTATATTTTTTGATGCCAATATTCCGGAATTAATTACTGCATTCCAGTTTTTTGCAGCGGTTGGATTTTCGACCGAAAGCACCTGACATTCGGAAGGAAGTTGTGTATTGGCTACATCTATCGTTCCAAATCTTCCCCAGCTGACGTTAGCTTTAACAGCCTGATTGTTGCTTGAAGCTACTACATCGACCCATTTTTCATTGGCACGCATATCTTTGTGCCAAACTAGCGCGCGGTTAAAATCGGTACGGATGATCAACTGGGCGCTGGACTTTAGTACTGAATAAAAACAGAGAGAAACTATATTGATGTTTCTACTCAAGTTGAAAAATTGGTTGCTCATTTTCATTAGAATTAGGTAATTATAAGGTTTATTAGTAAAAGGAATGATTTTACTTCAGGAATACCCTGAAAGTCTCAATTCGGTTATGGCCAATGTTTGTTTTTAATACTCCTGAAACCGGAGTAATTGCTTCAATATCGGTTTCAACGTGAGTGGTTTGTTTGGCGCTTTCGATTTTCAATTCTGAATTAATGGTGCAATCAGTATCTTTGCTGTCCATGTTCCAAACCCGGACGATAACACCTTTGTCGATTCCTTCTTCAGCAGGTTTAACCGACCAGATGAATACATTGGGATCGGAAACCTGAAAAAGCGAATATTGGGTTCCGTACTCTTTCGATTTTCCGGTGATGCTTCCAGAAATCAGTGGATTTTGATGTTCGAGGGCAAAGCGCATGCTCATAGCAGCATTGTGCTCGTCGGCGTATGGTTTCAGGGCAAAGAAATGTTCGAAATATGAATCACCATCCTGATTTTCGATCCCCAGGCCTTTGTCTTTATCTATCTGCCCTGCAGCCAACACATTAATTTGCGGAGTGGTATGATCGAGTTTTTCAACCGTACTGGCTCCCGGTTTCATAAAATAGGCATCGCGGTTCGACAAAATCATACCCTGACCGTTACCCGACATATCGGCAAAATGGTTCAACGCCAGCCAATCCAGCCGGCAAATTTTTTCGGCATAATGGCCGCCTTCCGATACCGGTTTTGCTTTCAGGATAGCTCCGGCTTCTTCGTGTTGGATTTCAGGGTTGTTCAGGTTAAACGAAAAGGAATAGGTCACCGGTTTCTCGCCCACATTCTGGGTTATGTAATTTTCAAGTTCAACGCGATCACTGTGTTTAAACAAAGTGATTTTCGAAATGTGTTTAACGGGTTTGTACGATTCGGCAACCAGAGTAACCGATATCGGTCCGGCATTCTCAACCCTTAAGGGCTGGTCGTTCAGAGGCATAATGCCTTTAGAGCCAAGGTCGTTGGCGTATAGTTTATTAACTGGGCTGATGCATTCGCGGTTACCGTTTGTCTTATCGATTAAACTGGTAATTACCCCTTGCGCGGTAAAGGTAATTTTGTAAAAATTGTTCTCAATGACTCCATCAATGACTTTGGCCGCCAATTCATGGTTTGATGAAGCATTCCCTTTGTTAATCGCAAAAACTTTATACCCCAACGAAGGAATATCGTTGGCCAGTATGCGGAGGTACTTTTTGCCATTTTTGTTGATGAACTGAAACGGAACTTCATTACCAGTAGTCTGGTCGGTTACTATGATACTGGTTGGGCCATTGTACAAATAATCGCTGTAATCTGTACGTGTCCAATTGAGTGGATTATAAACATAGAAAGTCTCCAGATTTTTATTGTCGTTTTTGATTAACCCGCCCAAACGCGCCTGTGATAAGTTGTATAAAGTATCTACATAACTGTTCAGTTGCCCGGACACTTTACGTTGCCAGTCGGCACGCTGTTTACGGGTAATTGGACCATCAGCCGTCCAGTCGTGCTCGAAATACAGGCCACATGCAATCCAGGCTTTTTCGCGCATTTCGGCCAAATCCGAAGCAAAGATTTTGTCTTTCAAGGCTACTAGGGTAAATAAGCCTTCGGCAGTGCGAAGTTTCTCTATCGAGCGTTTCACAGTTGCCGAAACTTCGGCCAACGAAGCCACGCTGTTCCCCCATTCAGTACTTCCGTACGAAACAGTTTCGGAAGGAAGTTTAGCGCCATACTCTTTTTCGAAGTCGCTAAAAAAGTCCAACTCGTTTGATACAATGATTTGATAATCTGCATTCGAATTTGCTTTCGCTACATCAACAAATTCTCTGGTCGTAGTTTTAAGGTCATCCCAACCTTTGCCAAATATCCCTGCAATTGCGTAAGGATATTTGCTACTTTTCATTAATTCCTTTCCCAATTCAATTGACCTTTTCGGCTCACGGGCTTCGGCATAACCTCCTAAATACATGTTATTAACTCCCAGAGAATACCATTTCATCAGAATTTTCTGATCATCGAGCCCTTTGTACCAGTAGATTTCATGAGGACGTGATTGGAAACCAGTTACTTTTGTTGCACAGTTGCATACCCCATGCCATGAATATTTGGCACCGGCACCGGCCCACAACGACGACAAACCTAAAGGCAAAACCTGATCTTCCATGTTAATAGCAAGGTCGAGGTCGAGGTCGTATTTTCGTTCTAAAGCTCCAGCATAATACATGTCGCGTAGGGTTGCTTCCAAAGGTGCAATCCCCATCACACTTGCAACAGTGGTCAATGGAACTGTGATTTTTTCGGTTTTAATCTGTCTTATCAACTGGGAAAACTGCTCTTTGCTCCTGTTTTTTTCATATTCGTAAACCCAAATCGAACCGTCGCAATTCCACTTGCTTTGATAAGCATAAGGTTCATTTGCGGTGGAATCGTTGAGTTTGATGTAATAATCGAGTGTTTCCGAAAATGCCTTGCGGTAACCCTCCTCGGTCGAAGTCCACATGTAATCAGTATGGTCATCGGGAGCGATGTAAATCTTTTTTTGTTGAGCACTTACACCACCAATAAATAACCATATAATTAAAAACAGCACTATTTTTCTCATATTTTATTTTTTTAAGGCAATTTCAAAAAGTCCGCCGATTAGTTATTTGTTTTAATTATTTAGTTGATTTAATACTCCAAAACAATACCTGTGTGCATTGTAAAAGTAGGAACGTTTATTTTCAGAATATTTCCATTCTTATTGAAACTAAGTTTCATGCCACTTGGTATTTGATACACATTCTTCACTTTTTCGGGAACATTTACTTCTATCTCCACTCCCGGAACAGATAAGAAATCTTCAATGACTTGTACCTCACCCCGCAACAAAGCCGGAGAATAAAGCAGATGAGCGACATAACGTTTCTCTTTTTCTTGTTTTAAAAAGCTTATCCGTCCACAGCTTGGAAGATTATTCACTTTCAAGAAAGGCGATTGGTAAAGCAAATTAATGGCATTGTTTACCAATTCGCGGTGCAACCTGACACCGTGAGTATAGTACAACTGGTCGAGATGATGGGCAAAAAAGATGACATTCCCATTCTTCACTACTGCCGGATATTGCGAATCTTCCAGTTTGTAAGGTGTTTCGCGGTGACCGTTGTATTGTGCATACGTTCTGTTGAAATAAGGTTCGCGGATGTTGGCCAGCACTATTCCGGTAGTTGGTTTTACTAATAATCCGGCTTCGTAGTTCAGGAATGGCGATGTTACAATGTTGTTGCCAATGTCTTTTTTTACAACTGTATAATCGAATTGATAATTGGATTTCTGAATAAAATCGGCTCCCACGTTCAACACAAACTTTTTGCCTGTTTTATCTAAAGCGCCTTCGCCAAACACAATCAGTTTACCACCTTTTTTAACCCAGGCATTAATTTTATTGGCTTGTTCTTCGGTTAAGCAATTATAACTTGGAATAATAAGCAGTTCGAGAGATTCAATATTTTGCTCGTTTGCCACAATAAAATCATCGTGCAACTCCAACAACATGTTTACCACGCCATGATCAGCTGCATTGTTGAGTGTGAGCCACATACCAAGTTTGGAAACAGGCACACCACCCAAGCCGTATTTTTCAATTTTCTCCACATATTTGTATGCTTCGCCAATGTTGCGGTAGGTTTCCAAATCCATTTCGCCCGAAGGATGGAGTTGATCCCCAAAGTTGCACGACACACCGTTGGAAATCATTGCTGCAGCTTCATATTTAATAGCATCCGGATGTTTGAAACCGCCAAATTCGCCCCATGCTTTGTGAAATTTTCCGCTCATGGCGACAACAGGAGTTCCTTGTTCCAAATGATATTTTGCTTCAAGAGGCAATTTGTCGTATCCACCCCAAGTGGTTGGCAAATCTTCAAGTTCAGCCTGTGTATTCATATCAAAAAGCCGTTCGGTAAAAATAGCTTTGTTTTCGAGATGGGTTGCTGAATTGAAAAATACAGTTGCGTTGGGATGATATTTTGCAACGAGCTCACGCAGTTCTTTCATGTGCGCTTTAAGGGCTAGTGCAAAACTATGCTCAACAGCCGCTTTATCATTGAGGTCAATGCCTTCCTGTTTCATCCTACGAAGCGAAAATTCGCTGTAACTTGCCGGAATTATGTGGTAAATATCAAACCAGAAACCATCCAGATTCTTATACCGTTTGCAGATTTCTTCCACCTGCTTTTTGATATATTCATGATAAGGCCCACCCACGCTGGCATCCAGACACTTCCATGAGTAAAATGGCTTTTTATCAGTAGGCTTTGCAAATGAATCATAATTTAAAGTAGCAATGGCTCCGTCTTTTTTTCGAATACACCATTCAGGATGCTCTTCTGCATCTAGGGCACTCCATCCGACAGTGAAATAAATAGGGCATTTTACCCCAATTTCATGACAAGCTTCCATTTCAGCTCCCAGTAAATCGAATTTCAGGTTTGGATGCATTTCCCCAATTTCAGTTGGATAATAACTCCAGCCGTGATGCCCTTTAGCAAAAATGTTGATTTGGTTTACATGACCAAGTTTCAATGCTTCCTGAAACTGTTTTTTACTAAACTTCTCGCCGATACCTGGAATAAATTCCGATGTATGAAAATCGAGATGCACCTGCCGCGAGGAAAGTGGCTCGTTGATAGTTCGTTGTGTTTGGGCATTACCTAGCTGTGCTAATAATGTTAAAATACCTAATGCAATGATTCGAATAGTTATCATTTGTACGATTTTTTATTTGAAATTCAATTTAAATACTCTTACGAAAGCCTCTTGGTTTCTGTCGAGTTTGAGTATAATAGTATCTCCAACTTGCTCGAAGTCTATATCTTGTCCTTTATCATTTTTTGCTGAAAGTAATTTTTGGTTAGTCGATTTAAGCGTAATCTTTTCTAAGGAATTATCAAATACGAACAAATTGGTAGTGTTGCCTTTTTGGGTACTTGTGTACTTACCTTCTTCCAAAAAATCACCAGCTCTAGTTCCATAAATTGCATCACCATGAGATTTTACCCACTTTCCTACCTCTTTCATGGTTGCAACAATGGATGGTTCAAACGTTCCATCGGGTCGAGGACCAATATTGATAAGGTAATTGCCGCCGCCGCCAACAGTTTTTACCAAATCAATGATAATATGCTTTGACGAATGAAAAGTAGCATTTGGCTTCCACGACCATTGTGATTGATCTACCGTAACCCATGCCTGCCAGGGATAGACTGATTTGTTTAACATTTTACTTTCGTCTTGTGTCGTTTCGGCCGATTCAGTAAATCGCTCCCTTTCTTCAAAATCGCCTGCAAAAATATCGGCTCTCCAAGGTTGTTTAGCACTATATGGAGGGGGTGGCATACGTCCTTTATCCGTTCTGCTATTCACCAACACTTCGTCCTTTATTTTGCGAATATACAAATACATATCGCTGCCAATTTCATGTGTCCAGGTAGAATCCCAATCACCATCAAACTGAATAATCTGCGAATGGTATTTTGTAATCAGTTCCCTGAGTTGATTTTTCATGTAAATCCAATAGCGGTTTTGGTTGGGTGTATCGCTGAATTTAGGGAACAATTCACCCGGTCCGCCTTTGCCATGTGGCAAATAATCAGGATGATACCAATCGAGCGTAGAATAGTACGTTCCGAATAGGATTCCTTTTTTCTGACAAGCATCGCTCAATTCCATTAAAATATCTCTCTTGAAAGGTGTAGCTTCAATATCGTAATCGGAATAACTTGAATGCCACATAGCAAAACCATCGTGGTGCTTGGAGGTGATGATTACGTATTTCATTCCAAAGTCCTGTATCATTTTCACCCATTCATCGGCATTGAATTTTGTAGGATTAAATTGTTTGTAGAAATTGTCGTATTCCGCTGCCGGGGTTTCTTTGCCTCTGGACCAACTGATTTCTTTGCCTGCCATAACGTTTGGTCCCCAATGGATACTTAATCCGAAACGCAAATTTTGGAAGTTTTCGAGCGATTTCTGGTTGGCATAAATTCCGGGATTCAATTCGCCGCCTCCTGTTTTTTGGGAATAGGAGTTTTGAAATGCAAAAAGAATGAAAAGTAAAATTAATTTAAGTGGTCTCATGTGTTGTAAAGATTTATTAAGTTAGTCGTTTTTATTTAAAAAATCGGCACCTTTTCGCATGCGGTTGAGCCAACGTTTTTTATCACTATCCGATAGCGAATTACCATGCAAACGTATGGCCTCGCCTAAGGCTATGGTACTAAAACACGTAATGCCCTGCCACGAGTTTTTTCCGTTTGGTTCGTTAGTCCAAGACCCATCAGGTTGAGATATGTGCTTTTCGCTCCAATCAACCAATTCGAGTGTTGCTTTTCGATACCTCTCATTTTTTGTTAAATCTTAAAGTGTGAGCAATGTATAAATAGCATCGGCAGAACGCACATGATATATATATCACAGGCTTTGCAATAAATTCCACCCTTATTGTCGTCTGTTGCGATAATGCACCATAACATCAGGTTTTTAACTGGTTATCGTACATTGTTTTTACATTTTGGTCAGCCATTGGATTTGAAGTTCTATCATTGTTTTTCATCTGTTTTACAGGCGAATGTTTTTTAATACCTATCCCGAAAACAACTCCCGAAATTGTAATAGCTAAAACCAGAACACCTGTTTTACAGATTGTATTTTTTATATTAATTTTATATTAATTTATCGATTTTATCGATTCGATCCTTATATATTTTGTCCACTTTTTTCATTGATATTGCAAGTTTTTCTTTTGCTTTTGGATAATTTGTCCAAACTTCCCTTAATCTATCAGCAATCTGTTTTCCCTGGGTTTGTTCTATTTCAAATGTCCACTCGCCGAATCCAAGATCATAATACATTTGACCTTTGATGGTATCTTCTGGTTGACGTAAATAAAAACTGGGTGTTCCGTTGGCTGCTGCAATTATTGGCGAATGACATTCGAAGCTTAAAACCGTATGTGCTTTGGCATACACCGATGCCGCTTCATCGGGCAACCAATATCCATGTTTAACAATAAATGGTTTTACATCTTCCGGCAATGGATCGATAAGTAATTCGTCCATAATATCAACTTCATAAGTCATTTCGGGACAAACCAATATTTTATTTCCAGTTTCCCGAACCCAGGCTATCATTGCTTCTCGCAACTTAGCATGATCCACTTCTTTGCACCGTTCGTTCAACGCTTCTATTTGCTTCACACGTTCATCGCTCCAACCGTTATTGTTAGGATTGAATTTATGATAAGGTGTAACCCGCAACCGAGGAATTACACAAATAAATTTTTTATCAATCAACTCATTTTCTTTTAAGAATTGATTGGCTTTATCATCGTTTCGTATATTTATATAGAAAGTGGCATCGGGAGCAAATTGAATATGAGGACCTTCAATTCCGACTTTCTGCAAGTGTTTTATTGACTCTGTTTCGCGAGGATAAATAAATGCAGCCTTCTTTAAAATACTTTGATGGTAAGTTCCCGGACTCTGAAGGGTTGTTCCAAAAACTCCAAAAGGCTTATCAGACAGTTGCATCCAACATGCCAAATGATTTGCTGCTATTAAAGAAGGACCCGAACCGTGTATCATTATATCGGCAAGCTTCATGGCATCTAACACTTCAGGATTATCCACAACTTTGTCTTTATTTACTGCTCCATAAAGAATCTTTACTTTCGGAAAATTCCTATTAAGTAGTTTTTTGACCTCTTCACCATTACTAATTTTCCAAAGAATAATTTTTGCTTCGGGCATAAAAGTTTCTATAATATTCAACAAACCAGGTGTATGGCCAATGTCCCCAATATTGACGTCTTGCCAACCGGAAACAATCAAAATAGTTGGATTTCTTTTTAGAGTTGCCCCTAGTATCGATTCGGAAAGCAACATTCCTGCGGCTAAGATTCCTGTTTTTTTAAGCCAGTCGCGACGTGTGATTTTATTCATGGCAAAGATATATATATAAGATTAATGTTTAATAGACATTATTGTATTCTTCACAACCATCATGGTTTCTTTTTGTTTTTTCTCAACAAATTTTTTTGCCTTCATTGTTTTTGCCTTCGCAGCTTTAGGATTCTTGACCATATCGAGTACTGCAGGCACGTAGCGTTTAATATCCTCTTCATTGTCAAAATCAAAAACCCAATCGTTCAAGCCAATGGTTGTCCACATGGTGCCTTTGCTACTTTGCTCTTCCCAACGACCCAATATTGCTGGAATTGCGTGCCCAATGCACATTATAGGGCTGTGTTGCTCGTGACTAAAAAGTCCTACAGAACGCTTATAAACGCTTATGGCTTCGTCGGTTAGCCAAAAATTGCTTTTCCAAACAACGCGCTGTTTTACATCTTCGGGCAATTTATCGTAAAGCCATTCTTTACCGATCGAAACTTCTACTTCGTCCTCACTTACTATCAACACTTTCAGGTTTGTTTGTCGCACTATTTCAATAATAGCTTTAACCATTGGTGCATGGTCGTGTTCTTTCATGGCTTCGTTACGATTATTGCGCTCCGGGTCGAAAGGTCTATTTTTGTGTGCATGCAGCCACATCGGAGTCATTCTTTGTTTTGGTATGCAGCAAACAAATTTACCGTCTTCTAATTTGTTTTCTTTTAGAAATGCAATAGCTTTAGCTTCATCTTCCACATCGGCAGCAAAAGCAGCATCGGGTCCCCATGCCATAATTTTGGCATGTATTCCTTCACGTTTAGCTCTTTCGAGCGAAACTGTATCTCTAAAAAAGACAAATTCTGCCTGACTCAACATCTCTTTCTCCGGCGTGCCGTACAAACCGTAGGTTACACCATACACGCCAAAAGGCTTTCCAGTCGATTTTTTATAAGCAGTTGCTTCTGCCCATCCAAGTGTTGCGGGTCCAGAATTATTGATAAAAATATCCGATTTTTTAATCGCTTCAGCCAATTCCGAAGTTGAAGCAACACCATCAGCCGACAGTTTTCCCTGAACTAATTTCATTTTTGGAAATCGTTTTTTCAACATTTCAACCTCATTATCGGGCAAATAATGATAAAAGGGCCAAAAGATTACTTCGGCGTTTGGAATGTATTTTTCGGCCAAAGCCAAGAATCCGGGCGTATGGGCAATGTCGCCTATGTTTTCTACTTGCCAACCCGAGCGAAGCAAGATTACCGGATTTTTCTTAGGTGCAGCCCCGAGAACAATACTTGATAACATGGTTGCCACGACGAACAAACCAATTCTTTTAAGTGATTTTCTGAATTCCATTTTTCTATTTCATTTTATTGTGTGTACTTATTTTGCATGGTCGGCGGGCATGTCTTCACCTTGCCATATTTTTTTGGATGTCCAATCGGAGTCAGCTCCTTGCCAAAATTCGTTGTTTGCAGGCAATCCCAACACTAAGAAAACCTGAGAGCACAAATACAAGCTCCCGGTTGAAATATAAGGTTCTGCCAAATCGGGTTGGTGTCCTGAAAAGCCTACCGTTAGCCATCCGTTTTTGTCAAATGTCCCTTTTGCTTCAATTTGTTTTTTTACCACAGAGTAAAGTGCGTACCGAACCTGAGCAGGTTTAGTTCCAGTGGTTAATGCTTCCATTCTTGCAATTTTTGACAATAAATGGAACGCACCAAAACGATAGCAAATTGACCTCCCGATTGGCGGAAACGTTGCCTCGGGAGAAATTAGCCGCTCCTGTATGTCGGCATACCTTACCGCTCTGCTCAATACCGTCTGGTATTTGTCTTTATAATCGAAACCGTTATTGTTCAATACTTGTAATACTTCAATGAGCATGGGATGTATAACAAAGCTATTGTAGTAGTCCCAACGAAATTCAGGTCCATCGCCATAAACACCATCACCTTTATACCATTCGAAATGTCTTTTCAGGGCGTAATTAATTGTTGAAGTATCGCAACTTCCGTCAAATTGCAATAATGCGGCTTCTACAATAGCTTGAAACAATAGCCAGTTGCAATCGGCCACTTTAGCAATCCTTGCTGATTTGAGGGCGACAATAACATTTTTCTTAGTTTGATCGCTTAGTGGTTTCCAAAGCTGATTAGGTGCACGCAGCAAAGCTTCTGAAAAAAAAGCTGCATCGACCAATGGTTGCCCACCTTTATTGAAGTTCATGAAATCGGGAGCAGATGGATTTGTGGCATTGTCTATACATTTTTGAGCCATTTGAATGTATTTTTCACGAATTTGACCTTCAGATGTTTCGTCTGCTCCCAATTCCAGCCAGGGAGCCATTCCTGCTAATGTTCGTCCAAATGCTTCTAAATAAATATATTGGGATCTGTCTTCAACGCTCGATTTTGATTCAATCGGCAATCGTTTCTTTAACTCATTATTGCTTAATGCACTTAACACAGGGTTGGCAATACGTGTTAGTGTTTTTACCATATAAGCGCGTTCCTTTGCTCCTTTTGTGTTTTTAGCTTCTAATAAATTGGTACTCATAGATATAAATAGAAAGGAACACAGTATCTGAATGACTATTTTTTTTATCGTAATTGAATATTTATTCTTCATGATAATTGCTTTTAAGAATTTGAAAACGAATTAATTAATAGCATTTGGTAATGTTGCCATTTTGAGTACTTGTATACTTAGCTTCATCGATAAAATCGCCAGCACGAGTTCCATAAATTGCATCTCCATGGGCTTTCACCCAATTGCCTACTTCTTTCATGGTTGCAACAATGGTTGGTTCAAACGATAAACCGGGATTTTGAAACGGATACTGGTAGGATGGTTTTGGAGCACAAGAGAAATTAAAGACACTTATGACGATTCGGAATTTCCAGCTTATTGATTGATAAATAGATGTTTTCATTTTGTATAACTATTAATCTGACAATATTCAATACATGATAATAATTCAAGGTTTAATCTTGCCTAACAAAGGCCAGTTGCCCGAAAAATAGGCTTTATCTAGTTTTTCCATATAAGTAGTATTGTTTGTGCGAACAGCCATGTCCATCAAATCGCGGTAGATGTATTGCTGTAACCAATAGCCATAATTACTGAGTTCCCTTACAGATTTTGGACTCATCATATTTGCGTACCACGAAATATTCAGATTTGCTGCCTTTGCTATTGCAATGGCTTGAAGAGCATTTTGCCACTGGTTTTTTGCCATCTTTCTTTTGAGTTTTACGAAATCTCCATATTTCATACCCGAGGTATTGATCACCTGACATTTATCGTCAATGCCAATGGATTTTAACGATACTGAATGCTCAAAAATGGTATCGCCATTCAGGTCGTACTCCATTTGGTCAAAAAAACCATTGTTATCGGTGTCGGTGTATTTGATGGTTGCAAACGAATTGGGTTCTTTTTGGGTGCGTCCCGGGCCGTAGTTTTCATAGATTCCACCCATTCCCTGAAACGAACCGGCATTTTGGTCGATACGCCAACATCCCCACTCAGCCCCATATAGATGTATTTTGCCATCTATCGGACTTATATACAAATTGCCTTTGCCCGAGTTGTCTGTATCCCATTCGCCACGATCTCCGGCAGCATCACTCTGACGGTGATTGTCAACACCACCTTTATCCTGCCCAATTTTGAACGGGTTTCGCGGCTCATAAAGTTCCACGCGCTCCCAACGAAGGCAATCATCATCCTCGTCCCAAACAAAATAAACTTCTTTCCATTCACCCCGGTTATAAATCAAATCCCAGGCTGCATCGTGGTTGGGGTATATGAGTTCTGTTATCTGCCGCCAACGGGGATCAATAAAATATTGGTCGGCCTCTGGCAATCCCCGAAGATTTTTAAACGGATGGACTTGATCCATGTAATCGAACCCCTTTCCGCGGAAGCTAAGCGTAAAATCGAAATCGAATTCACGGCCCACATTGTTGTCGTTGTCCATATCAATGGCTATCGAAACCCAGTCGATGGTACCGTCAAACATGGTGATTTCCTTAGGATCTTTTGTGCCCGCCACCGATTTGGGCGAATCACATAAACGGATTGCCATTTCGCTCAAACCATCCTTGTCAGGATCGTAAAAAAGGAACGGGTTTTCCCAGTTCAGGCGGAGGTCGTTGAATTTTGCCGGTGCTGAATGCATCTTCATAAAAGCAGATTTACCATGGTAATCCTTAAAGAAGTCAGCAACGCCGTTGTGCATCCAGGCCTTGAGGTTAAATGAATCCCAGTCGATATAGTTAAAAATATTGTCTCCATCGGTATCGATCATCCACATGTAATGCCCACCCGACCAAGGTTTCAAAAGGTTATCGGCCGCATCGTTTTCGACAAACACCTGCAAGTCGGCCTTTTTACCATCTATGCTTACCCAGTCGACAATAAAATCTTCGTAACTTCCATAATGGCCATCACGATTGCGGTCGATCATCAGACAATCGTTGTCCGTATCGCCTTCCAAGTCTCCAATCTTCATATCATCATCATCGTCGATCCATTGTACGGGTATGCCGTTGCGGGTTATGGAGCGCAATACATCGGGATCGCCATCGTTATCCAAATCAATATATTCAACCTTATAGCCAGGCGGAGGAGGTGGCAGACGGTAAGATACCAATGGGATTTTCGTATTCCAATATCCTAAGTCGTTTGACTTGCTTTGGGCTTTTAATAAATTAGTGCTAAAAAATAGAAATACAAAAGTAAACAGGATTTGAATGAAAACTTTTTTAAACGTAATTGAATATTTATCCTTCATGATAATTGCTTTTAAGAATTTGAAAACGAATTAATTAATAGTATTTTGAAACAATTTAATTTAAAGTTATAAAAAAACATAGCATTTTTGTATTTATCAATTAAAAATCAATTTATAAACCCGAGCATAAGCATCCTTATTTTTAGGAATATCCAATACTATTTTATCTCCTACTTGCTCGAAATTAATAGTATGCCCTGTGTCATTTTTTGCTTTTTTTAATTTCCGATTTTCCGATTTCAGAGTAATTTTTTCTAGCGTATTGTCAAATACAAACAGATTGGTAATG
>JAQICA010000021.1 GCA_027858775.1 Salinivirgaceae bacterium
CGAACGATATTTATTATTAGACAATTATAAAAGAGCATGTTACTTATTGTACTTATCATGGCGAGCTCCATATGACCATTAAAATCAAAATTATAAACATATAAATCAAGCACTCAGAAAAGCAGATAGTTTTCGGGCAAGCACTAAATAGATTATACTGGACATGTTACATGGGTGCTTGTAATAGCAGGCTTACATCAACAAATTGATTTTTCTGCGAATAGGTGCAGTACCAACCATATGATTATTCACATACAATTTGTGCAATAATGCATGAAAAATTGCAGTTCAACGTTCAAATATGATATCGATCGCTTAATTTTGTCCGTATGCACAAAAAATGGCCTGTAGCACTTTTTTTTATCTTATTGGTGAATTTTGGTTATGGCCAATACTCAAATTTCCGTAGCTGCTACCGAGCCGTGAATGATTCTATTGTATTTGATACGCTACCGGTAATAAATCACAGCGTAATAGTGCAAACAAAAGCAGGGATCGTACCTGATGGGTTCTGGACTCTGAATGCCAGGCGTGCAACCCTCTATTTCACTAAACTACCCGAAACCGATACGGTGAAAATCAGTTGGCGAATATTTCCGCCCATGCTATCGGAAATCTATTTTCACAAAAACACGTCATTGCTAAAGCAACGGAAAATCTATACGATCAACAATCCGGAGAATCAGCGGCAAAACATGCTAAAACAATCGCAAATAAATCGTTCGGGCAGTATTTCGCGTGGTTTTACTATGGGAAATAATCAGGATGTAACCATGAACTCAAGCCTAAACCTGCAACTGTCGGGTAAGCTTACCGATAATCTGTCGGTTTCGGCATCTATTACCGATGCCAACATTCCTGTTCAACCCGACGGCAATACGCAACAATTACAGGAGTTTGATCAAATATACATTACTGTGTACAACGATAATTTGAATCTTACTCTGGGCGATTACAACCTGGAAAGCCCTACAGGCACGTTTATGAATGTGAATAAAAACCTGCAAGGAATACAGTTCACAAATAAAGCAACAGCAGGGGAAGATAAAGAGAAATCGACCACAATTAAAAATAGTATTGCAGGAGCAGTGAGCAAAGGCAAGTATTACCGCCAGCAACTAACGCCTATCGAGGGCAACCAGGGTCCTTACAAACTAAAGGGGGCAAATAATGAACGTTTCATTATTGTAATTGCCGGATCGGAGAAAGTAATTATTGACGGAGAATCATTAAAACGGGGGCAGCAACACGACTACACCATCGACTACAACAGTGCTGAAATTACATTTAACCCCAATGTAGCAGTCAATTCTGATATGCGCATCTATGTTGAATTTGAATATACCGACAAAAACTACAACAGGTATTTGGTGGCCAACTATACGGAAGTTACGCACGAACAAACCCGTTTTTGGGTTAACGTTATCAGCGAAAGCGATAGTAAAAACCAGCCCATCGATCTGGATTTGACCACTGACATGGTTAACGTACTGGAAAATGTGGGCGACAATACAAACGAAGCTGTGGTGCCAAATATAACGGAGCAAGAATTTAGCGATAATATGATTTTGTATGCCCGAAAAGACACCCTGGTTGGCGCTGAAGAATACGAAATGTATTATTACTCAACAAACCCTGATTCGGCCATTTACCGACTAGGTTTTTCGCTGGTTGGTGCAGGCAACGGAAACTATGTGAAAACCGAAAATCTGGCTAACGGCAAGGTATACGAATGGGTGGCCCCGCAAAACGGGGAACCAGGCGGAAGTTACGAACCGGTTGTTCAACTCGTGACTCCGAAATCGCAACAAATGATCACTAGCGGTTTAGAAGTGAAGCACGGTAAAACAGGATTTACGCGAGTTGAGATGGCTTGGTCGCACCGCGACGAGAATACATTTTCGAATTTGAATGGAGGAGACAACCACGGATATGCAATAAATTACGAAGGTTTACACCAAATTGCCGGCGATTCGATTACAAATTTGGCAATTGGTACGAAATATCAGCTGACACATAAGAACTTTAACTATTTTGAACGTTTTCGATCACCGGAATTTGAGCGCGACTGGAATGTGCGCAACGCGCAATTTACCAATGACCAACACCTTGCCACTTTTCAACTAAAGTACAACCACTCCAACCAGTTAAACACTGCGCTTGGCGCCCAAACTTACATTGTGCCCGGAGGTTACGAGGGCATAAAAGGCGATGGCAACATAAACTTTACACATTCGAAACTTACGGTGAATGAAAACTTTAGCTATTTGAATGCCTCAACAGATAGCACATTAGGCAATTTCTTGCGAAATAAGGCTACAATTAGTACTCCAATTTGGAAACTGGAAACGGGGTTTAGACAAGAATTAGAATCGAACCAAATAACCCTTGGCGAGAACGAGCTAAGCAACTCAGCCTATGAATTTTACTTTTACGAATATTATATAAAAAACAAGACACTCGAAAACATGGAGGCCGAGTTGGCTGCCAACTACCGCAAAGACCACAGAGCTTTTCGCAATAAAATGGAGCCTGAAAAGGAACGCAAAGGAATAACACTTACAACGGCTTGGAATGGCTACCGGAAAAGCACATGGCGGTTAGTAGCTAATTACCGGCAAGTAAACATCCTAAACGACTCATTAGTGAAAAGTAAATTGCCTGAGCAACATGTGAGCACCCGGATAGAAAACAGGTCTGTATTATTTGGCGGAATTATACGCAGCAGCACATTTTACGAAATCAGTACCGGATTAGAGAGCAAAAAAGAGTATGCTTATCTTGAGGTCGAAAAAGGACAGGGAAACTATATTTGGATAGACCGCAACGACAATGAAATAAAAGAGCTTAACGAGTTCGAAATTGCCCAAATAGCGGCAGAAGGAGACCATATACGCATGTACATTCCAACCGATGAGTACATTTCTGTTTATGCCAACCGATTCAAACAAACATTTGATATAAACTTCCGGAAATGGACAATAAGTGACAATGCATGGCTAAAGCTCCTCTCCCGTTTTTCCGACCAGCTATTATTTAGCATCGATCAGAAAGTTACGGAAAACGAGTTTTCGACCTACGCCAATCCATTTGCTTCACAAAGCAACGATACAAGTCTTATTTCGACGAACCGATCGATTCGAAATATTTTTAGTTTTAACAAGACCAATCCGAAATTTGGTGCCGATATAATTCTCACAGAAAACACAAGCAAAAACTTATTGACTAATGGGTTTGAAGGAAGAGACCAAAAATCCATTGAGCTACAAACCCGCTGGAACATAACCCAGTATCTAACATGGTCAAATAGCGGAAGCACAGGAGAAAAATCGAAGTCGACAGCATATTTTACAGAAAACAACTACACGATAAGCAACTACAAATTAACCAACAAACTGCGCATTCAACCCAACACTTCTTACCGATTTGAATTACAATACACCTTTGATACAAAAGAAAATAAAAAAGGAGAGGAAGATGCAACACACCACGATGCAGGTGTTTCTTTTCACTATGCCGCAGCTCAAAAGAGCACTATTGAAGCAGGTTTTCATTATATCGACGTGAGCTTTACCGGAACGGGAAATAACTCCCTAACATACGAACTGCTCAATGGGCTGCAAAAAGGCGCCAACTACACCTGGGAGCTACAGTGGAACAAACAACTTTCGCAAAGTTTCCAAATGAGTATCAGTTACAATGGCCGGGCAGGCGACGATACAAAAACCATCCATATTGGCAACATGCGCGTAAGAGCCATGTTTTGATTAACATTGAAAGAATAAAAAGCTAACTGACTAATAAACATAAGACAAAGTCTCATATTTTCGTCAGTACGCCACACGGATTTTTGAAATGGATGCTTTGAATTTTCGAATTTACAAAGCGCTGGAACCATGCATAATCTAACGGGTCTGGTAGGACTCTTTCATTATCACCGACACTAAAAAATGCTTACTGAACGCTGCTATGTGCTTATTTTTTGCCTTGCTAAAAACAAAAATCCTTTCCAACTTATCTGTCATTTGATGCATGACATATCACTAGAGTAAACTTAATACGCACAAGCGATACTACAGAAGTAGTATATATTCTGATAGCACAACTATAAAAATATGACAGGTGGCACCTCAGCATAATATTGCTCTAACTCAAGAATATAAAACTAAAAAAAGGGGCGCCACACAAGGTAGCGCCCCTTTTAATTACCAATCTTATTTCAATTACTCAGCAATTCTTGTGAAAACATAAATCAACTGAATATCGCCGGTTGCAGGGTTTGTAAAGTCATAAGACACTTGCAACTTCTGATAATCGGAAGAAATAATTGTATATTCCTTCACGATATCACCATCTGTTAATGTCAATGTATTGGGATCAGCTGTCCAGTTACCTGAACTTGCGTATCCATCAACATTAATAAAGAGGTATGACGCGTTTCTATTCAAATGCAGAACAGACTCTTCGAGGAACACATCTTCGGGGAAGTTCACTTGCCCATTGGCAATAACGTTTTGAACCTCCCATTGGCCTGTTAAGATTTGCACTTCTGTCGGATCTTCGGGCTCAACACATGCTGAGAGAAACCCGGCAAGTCCAACAACAAGTAATATCAATTTTAATTTTGTCATAATCATCTAATTTTAATATTTGAAGAACTGTTGAACTTTCACATCTTTTTTACCTACAACCTGGATAACATATGTTCCAACCATAAGGTCATTTAAAGGAATTTCACGTTCATAAAGATCTTTCGACTTCATGTCTTTCACTTCATAAACAAGGTTACCCTGAGTATTGTAAATTTTAATGTGTAACTGCTCATCATCACCACTATTATAGTTCACCATTAGGTAATCTTGTGCAGGGTTCGGATGAACGGACAAGGTCGCATTTTGACCGGCCATAGGTGGTTCTTCCTCATCAGCGCTATCAAGAACTGATGAAATTTCACAACCATCGACAGTAACAACAACAACTTCATACTCTGAACCATCATAAATATTGAGGGTTCTGCTATTTCCGCCGTTTTGTATGATCAATCCATCGCGATACCACTGATAACTTACAGCCATATTTTCAGGAATTGAAGCTATCAATGTATTGCCATTGGCAATAATGGTCAGGTTATAAACACCGATTTCAGCAGGTACAGAAACAGAAGCACAACCATTTACATCAAGTCGTGAAGCACGCACTTCAAGCTCTGTAGCTTCAAATAAGCTATCTGAACGTAAAATCAAGTTATTTGCACCCATTTTTGCAGCTCCGGTTGCTTCACCTGTAAACACATTGTAAAGTTGATACATAGCCGAGGCTTCAGCATTTTCAATACGAACAACAGCATAACCTGCTTCGCAAAGAACATCGTCTTGTACATTTAGGAATGGTTCGCTTGGTTTTGTATGAACTACAGCATCGATTGATTCTGACATTCTACTTTCACATCCTAGCTCAGTTTGAATCTTTAATTGATAATCTCCTGAGGCTGTTACATGAAGTTCATTATCAGTCATTTCAATGTCATTCATCACAGATCCATTGCGATACCATTCATAAGAAGTATAACCTTCTGGTCCACTAATAATTAGATCACCTTCGCCTTCACAGAATGATAATTGACCTTCATAAGTTAATAAAGGACGCTCTGGAGATTGACCAACAGTAACTTCTTCAGTAAAATATGAACAATCGTCACCAAATGTGAATTTCGCATTATAAACACCTGCTTCTATCGGTGTAAAATAAAAGCTACTACCACCGTAAGGATAAACAACACCAACTTTGAACCCAGTAATTGTTCCCTGATTTGTAATCGAACCTATTTCATTACCAATCGCCAATTGTGAAAACTCACAATATGTAGTGCCATCAGTTACTACGTCGTAAGTTCCTTCAATTCGTATCAATGTATGGAATTCAGGAAGAATTTCAACTGTAAGCATATTTGCGTTTACAATTTTTGAACAACTTTCATTATTCTCATTAACAGCCACAACTGAGAATATCATATTCGTTGTAACTGTGGTTGTTTCGAATGTCGAAGTACCTGCATATGAAGTAAATGTTTCACCAAACACTTCTCCAGTAGCATCGTCAATCAACTGATATACAACATCATCTTGCAATCCAGTCAAAGTAAACTCAACGATTCCATCACTATTGTGGCAAAGTGCCTTATAAGTACTGGTAAAGCTTACATTGTTGAACTCGAAAATGTCGATATAAACAGGATTCGATTTTTGACTATAACAAACATACTCGAAAGGTATATCAGAAACGGCAACCTGATAAGATCCACTCTGATCAGCCTCAAATGCTTGAGCATTACCGGCAACAACAGAACCATTTCTGTACCATTTGTAGTAATTATATCCTGCAGTAGCAGTAAGAATGGTGGTTTCACCTTCGCAAAGATCAGTATTACCTTCGGCAACAACTTCAGGTTGTTCCGGCATCTCATTAACCTCAACATTAACGATAACTGATTGATATTCGCCACAAGCGCCATCATCAATTACTGCAAAGTAATCTGCAGAAACATTAAAGTCATTTAACGATGAAGAAGATCCAAGACTAGCAGAAAGATCATTGCGATACCAAGTTGCATTTGCTTGTGCAAATGTTCCATCTTTCCAGTATCCCATTGATAACCTCAAACCATCAGTTTGATCAGCACACTCCATGAATTCTTGTCCATCGGTAACAGGCATCCAGTTGCCGCCTCCATCCATATCGTAATGCATAGTGTAGGAGGGACGTACATCAAATTCTGCTTGATAATTTGGAACTAATGTACCGCAAACCAACTCGCCCATGTTATCTTGAGCTGTAATTAAAACCTCAACTGTTAATGGCTCATCAATGGCTCCCAAACTTATTTTCAAGTTTGTTCCATCATAATATGGATATGTATCACCATCCATAAGATCGTCATCCTCAGTGTCAATTACAACAGCGGTGCCAATATTCTCAGCAGTGATATAATTGCGTAACTGATAGCTGAAGTGATTCTGAACGCTAGAAATAACTACAAAACGTTCTTGTTCAACACATGATTCATCAACACCATCATAGTTTAACTGACGTGCAAACACTTGAGAATTTGCAAATTCAGGAATAACTTCTACTGTGTATTCGGCATTAGCACCCCATAATGAGAACTCATAATCTGCGATTGTTTGATCGTTTGCAAACAAACGGAATGTCCAATCCTGAGCTGTAGGCGCATTAACTACTTCATTCAAGAATAACTGAATAGTACCTGATCCCTCAGTAACACCTGTAAATTCGATGTCTCCATCTTCATTATCAAGTACAGTTCCGTTGGCAGATACCTTAACAATGTTATCGGCACCAAATTTACCTTTTATGACGTAATTTAATTCAACAACACCATCGTTACAGTTAGACAATTCTGAAGCTTCAACATCGATACGTTGAGTTGCAACAGGAACGCTAGCTGATTGATAAGACATTGGTGCAGCCTCATAATCGGTTGCAAATGGCACAATTACAATATTTTGTAATCTGAAATAAGCTGTATACTCTTCAATTCTCCAACGCAACTGAGTTTCTTCAGTTTGAGCTTCAGCAGGAATAGCAATTACTTCTTCGAAATAAACTCCTAGATCTTCCTCTGTAAAACGCTCATCGGGATAAGCATGCATTTCTGTATAAGAAATACCACCATCAATTGAATACTCGAGAACCATTTTCTGCTCATCAAGTAAATCAAGTTCGTTAGCCATCACATCAAACTCTAATGAAGTATAGTTCGACAGATCGAGTGCATTTGAAGTTAATGTAACCATTGCACCTTCAGATCCACTCATTGTGTAAGGCTCAGAATAAGAGTTTACAAAATCAGCGTTAACCAATTCATACTTGTTTACACCTTCAAGTTTTTCACCCACAATACCCATCTCAGCTCCAATAGAAGCTTTAATTTCGAATGTGCGAGTATTTCTGATAAATGTAGGAATGGTAACATCTGAGAAATCAACAGAACCTTGCTGTGCAGCTAATAACCACTCGTCACCATCTTGGTCTGTCAAAATAAGATTGTAATACCAATCAGCATTAATATCAGTTACTTCATTATGCACATCAGCTGTAAAGTTTGCATCGTTACCGGCATAAAGAACATCACTATCATTATACTTTGTAATTAACAATGGGTTAAATACATGTAGTACACCAACAGCTACTTCGTCTTCGATATCGATAAATATGAAATCATCTTTGGCAATGTGCGCATAAACTGAATAATCGTCTCTTTGTACATTTTCCGGTAATGTTGTTTCATATACACCAGCAGAAACTTCTGAATAAGATAACTGAATAAGTTCATCCTCACCATTATTATCTCTTACAATATAGAAATCATAAGTAGTTCCGGTTGGGAATTCCAATCCTACAGGGTCTCCTGTATTTTCATCAATATCAACTGCCCAATTAAATTGGAATGTATCGCCACTATAAATTGCTGGTTCAAAACCATCAGCATCTTTAGTTACTTCCCATACATAATTGTTTACATCGGGGAAAATAAAGTCGATTTCCTGACTTGTATTTTCCTGTAGGTAATTTGCTGTAATATTTGTACCTGCAACAACTTTAACATCTCTCAAATACCACATATCCATGTTATCTCCACGATTCAAATCTTGTTTAAATTTGAATGTTGTAGTTTCTGTCAAGTATTCGGCAGGAACATTTACACTAATTGCCATATTAAATGCACCGGCAGGCAAATAACCAAAAGCACCAAAGTCAGAAATATCCGTATCAATTTCCAATGGTTCAAAAGTTACACCATCAGTAGATACCAACAATTGTGGCAATGTGTTTTGATTTTCAACAATACCCCACGCGTAATATTGGAAATTAAGGCTTGCGGTTGGGAGTTCAGAAAGATCCATTACATCAGTAATTGCGTAACGATCTCCATCCAATGTGAAATTTAAAACAGAACTACTAGTACCTACTTCTTCGGCCATTTCAACATCCATTTCATCGCCAAATGCAATTGCGTCACCTTCGTAAGGATAAATAGCGATTTCGAAATGATCCCAATCTACATTCTTAACTTCATAAGCTGGGAGTTTTACAGTAAGAACACTTTCTGTAAGACTAACCTGCTCAAGAACGGTACGTTCTAAAACGTCTCCACCATTATCAATTTGCTCTAAAGTAGCAGCAAACGTTGTAGCAGCATCCCATTCGCCATAAAGTTCGTATTCTACTTCCACATTTTCTTCCACACTATACTCAGGAAGCATATTTCCATCTTCTATAGGAAGATCGAGAGCAATGAGTTTACGTACGTTCTCAGCAGTTTGGTTTATCACCAAAATGGTTTTAACTGCAATAGGATCAACCATTGGATCAATTCCCGGGTAATAGTGATCGTATACGTCATCACCATCTTCATCAACCATAGCGCGAACAGCTATTGTGTACTCGCCTGTAGGCACAGTTTCCGGAATTTGAGCAGTAGTAGTTCCGCTATCAACTTGCGAATAAAACTCAACAAATTCTCCATCAACATCCATGGTGAATTGGAACATTGTTCCTGTTGGCCATATCTCATCTACTAATTCGTCGTCGATAACTGCCCAGCTAAAGTCAGTATCAACAGCTACGTTAATTGCTGGTTCAAGACCGTAAGCATCAACGTCTCCGGCAACAAATTCGTAGTTGGCAAAAGCATCCGGATAAGTAGTTGTCATTTCGTTGAGATCAACAAATTTCGAAACTGAAGCTACATTATAATACCAGTTCGATTCACCTTCTACAAAAGCAACGTTGCTTAATGTCCAGTCTCCTTCAGGATATTCCTGAATCCAACGGAAATGAACGTTAGCAGCTTGGTCTAACATTTCTTGTGTAAGATCAATTGCATACGTTCCATTTTCCAATAACAGATAATCAGCTGACAATAAAGAATATGTTTCTCCATTATCGGTAGAAATCTCAACACGAGGAACAGTCTGCATTGTAAGTAGACTAACAGTAGTAGTATAGTCAAATACCAAACTATGCTGGTTTAATGTAACACCTTCTCCCACATAATCAGACAATTTGCGTGTTACAGCAACGCGTTCAGTATAAACACCATTCTCTTCGTTTGAACCATTAAAGGTCAATGATGCAACATCGTTACCATTATTTACAACCAAGAAATTATTTACATTAAGTGATGCAATAGTAACTTGATCATAAACAAACTCTTCACCTGCCTCATCAGCCATGTAGGCATATACTCTTACAAAAACATTATCGTTAAGATCAAAATTTGCAAAAGCATCAACAGCAGGAATATCGATTGTATAAACGCCGCCTGTTTCGTAGTTTGCAACATTTAAATAAACATCGTTATTGTTGATGTCTTCTCCTTCGAAAACAACTTGATAACGAACACCGGCTTCATAAGGTCCAAATTCTTCGAAATCCACTTCCATTTGGCTACCAAAGTAGAAATCGGTGTCTTCAACATCGGTGTTTACAGCTATAGGATCTTGAAGAATTATTTCTCTGTGTTCCTGAGTAGTTTCATTCACAACAAGTATTTGTTCAAATACCTCAGGAGCATCTCCCATTGCAGGATATGCATGAAGAATTTCTTCACCAGCTACATCGTAAATAATTGCACGTGCTGAAACATTATAAAGACCTGATTTAATAAATAGATCATCTGCTTCGGCCATTAAGCCGGCAAATGTTCCATCTTCTAAGTTCGTAGCAAATACATATGCTGTATCGTTATTTCCCTCATCTTTACCTGTTATTGAGAATTCAAAAACAGTTTCTGCAGGCCAAACAACATCAACAGGGTTATCATCTACATCTAAAAGAATTTCCCATGTATAATCAAAGCTTTGATCGATAGTAACATTTGGTTCAAAGATGTCTGTTTCGTCAGCATCTACCAATGACCAATCGTATGTAGTCAAATTAGTGTAATCGGCATAAGGATTATCAACAAACTCAACGATATCAACACTCTGTGGGATATTGTAATAAGCCACATCAAAATCAACTAAGTTTGAGTACCCTGATGTGAATTTGAAATTTGAAATTTGCCACCATGAGTTCACAGTAACCTCCTGAAACCAACGGAAAGTTGTATTCGATGTTAAGTACTCTGTGGGGATTTCAACATTAAAGCTATGTGATCCACTTGAAGGAAGACGATCATAATCTGCATACACAGATTCGTCAACTGTAAGTGTAGTAAAAGTTTGACCACCATCATTAGAAACTTGTAAATAAGGAAGCGTTCCCATGGTAATGTTTCCGATAGAAGCAGAATAGTCAAACAATAGATTAACCGGTTGATTGGTTTCACTAAAGTCATACGATTGTGTTATCGCATAACGATCACCAGCTTGATCAAAACGATTTGTTCCACCATCATCGTAACCGGCCACATCCAGGAAGTCTCCTATTACAAAGGTTTCTTCTTCAGTTGCCAGGGTTAGTTCCGCAAAATCAGCTTGTGTATAAGCATAGATTTTAACATCAACATCGGCTTGATACAAAGGATCAACATCTGAAACTGTAAATCCAAGTGCAATTAACTCTTCACGAGTTGGTAACTGCACATCTGCAAGGTCGATCTGACCTAACTGATCGCTCTCTGCAATAACGTGATAAAGGTCGGTCTGCTCAATTGTAACAGCAAACCAAGCATTACGATCTGCAGTAATAGCGTAAGATGTGTACTGTAAATCAATGGTTTCGCCATAGTTATAAGTAGCATCTAAATCGGCCAAAGTAACCGATGGATAGAGTACATTGATTGTAACATCGTCGGGTGTAGACTGAACAAGGCGTGGAGAAATGATACGCATTCCTCGTACATCTACATTTGCCAAGTCCTCTGAATGACGAACTCCAAACCTAACAAATCCGGTGTGACCAACCAGTTCTTCAGGAATTTCAACAAAACTAGCAATGTTGCCAATATGGCTAACATAACCGGTTGTTCCATCGGCAACAGAAATGGTATCAAAAGATACCCAACCTGCCCCATCACTTTTATCATAAACAAACTCAATATCACCGGCAAAATCGCCATAGGCAAAGATATTAAAAGCTATTTTACTATCTGACGCAAGGTTCAAACCACTATACCAAGGATATTGGTAATAGTCAAAACCTCCAGAATTACTTGAATTAGCAACAAAACGATTTATCCGCTCATCATAATTAGAATTTCCATCGAAAGGATAATTCTCAATAAAGATGCGCAAATCGGTTGTAGGACCGTAAGCGTACTCAGGAAGTTGAGCTGCAATGGTTCCACCTTGGTTTGCAATAATAGTTGCATCGATAGCCTGAGTTCCAATAGTTTCGAACTCAGTTGTAACAGGATTGTATACCTGCAACATAATAGAGGCATCAACACCAGCACCAACAGAACCAGCGAAGTCGTAAGTTACTTCCACATCGTCTCCTGGGATACTATATTCAGTATCAGAATCGATAATATCGTAATCGACACTTGTAATTTGTGCTGAAATCGACTGTATAGTAAATGAAGCCGAGGCTGAAGCAGACAGGCTGTTAAAGTCAGCACGAACTGTTAATGTTTTATATCCTTCGTCATAAGGAGCAACAATATCAAAATCGGCCAGAGTGGTAAGTGTTTTCAACCAAATATCACCGTAGTATACTTCATAAGTAGTACCGGGATAAAAAACTCCGGTAATATTATCTACAATAAACGATACGGTTTGACCGGGAAATATAGGATCCAAATCTGGGTTATCTAACTCAACAGTAAAAGATGGCGTTTCTTGATATACATAATCGTTATTATACCCACTTACAGCAATAACATTATCTCCAACACCCGGTTGGTCAAACATGAAACTTTCAATTTTCCATGTATTTACATCTCCTCCATTGTTTGTGTTTATTTGGCGAACACGAAACTGAGTATTAGCAGAAACAATACCGGACGGAAGAACAGCATCGTCGAAAGTGTAAACTTCTCCGTTAACACCCACACCGAATTCTCCACCCAACGGATAGTCAGAACCAAGTTGCGTCCATGTGGTTTGACCATCGGTTGAATATTCAACAACAATTTCGTTGCCGGCAGCCGGAATAGCTTCTGACAGACGAGTAATGACAAACTGAAGTGTAGCTCCTGAAATGGATAAAACCTCAATTTCAGGAGTTGTTAATTGGCGTTCACCGGCACTTGTAAAATATGCAACATTACTAGCTGAATACCCACCAGTTAAACCCAATTCTTCATCAGAAAAATCATCAACAAAATCAATATCCAAAACACCGCTTCCAAGATCCAATTCAGCACCATCAATTACAATTAGCCCTATATTTTTAGCAGTAAAGTATGGCAAATGGTTAGGAACAGTAATATCAAATTCTATTGTTCCATTATCGGCATCAATTTGATTTGTTCGAATATCATCACACTCTAAAAAATCATCTTCGTAGTATAACAAATAATTAAAATCAGCCAACGTAATATTCTGTGTAGAAGCCATTACAGTCAATGTTTGACCAAACTCTGTAACATTCTGATAAACTGAATTTGTGGTTGTGATATCGATAATATCGGTAACCGCAATTGCAGGAACAGGATCCGGAGCGGGAATATTTTCCTCAATGGTATAAGTATTAACCAATGTAGAAATTACAGGTGTAATAGCCTCACCTTTATACAATGTAATGCCATCTAACCTAAAAGTATAATCGTTTGGAGCTAAAGCACCACTGTTTAATTGTCGAACTCTAAATTGCGTTGTAGCAGTTAATGCAGCTGCAGGCAACTCGAAGTCAACAGGATAAAGACCTGAAGTAAATTCAGATTCCGTATTTTGATCTTCTAAAACAGTCCATGCAGTACCATTGGTTGAATATTCCACAACCAAAGCATATGTTGCATCGCCATTTATCCAACCAAAATTGGTTGAAAGAATTACATCTCCTTCGGTTTCCGACCCCAATGCAAATTGTTTTGTAGTCAAACTACGATTACCTGAATTGTTAAATTGATAAGGGAAATCATTGTTTGATGTACCAAAAAGCTCCTGAACAGTATCTGCAGTAAATACAGTTTCATAGTCGAACCTTCCGGTGTAATTACCAACATACAAGTCAAAATCGCCAAGCTCATTAATTACACCTGAGAACAATTTATCTGTCCAGGTATCAAGATAATTTGCCTGGGCAAGCACATTCTCTTGAATAAGCTCATTGGCATCCCCGGTTGGGACATAATAATAGTAAAATTTGTCGCCGTTGGTAAACCCGACAAAATTCTCGGCCGTTGCTTTTAATGACGTTTCTCCCACATAATAGGTGTCGGCCGGATCTGAAGTATTGGCCGGATCAACATTTATGTCGAAGGTTTGCGCACTAACCAGCGAGGGCATTAACGAAAAGAGCAAGGCAAAAAGCCAAACTCCAAACGTTGCAAACGTCTTCTTTTGTTTGTTTTTCATATTGTAAAAATTTAATTCAACATATTTAATTATTTAATTAATTGTAAAACCTACTCTGAGCATGCGGCTCAAATCGAGTTTAAAGGAAGTTGTTTTTGATTCGTCCAGAAATAAATCTTCGCCATACTCCACAGCACTATGTGTAGTGGTTGTATAGGCAAAACCAAGTTCTGTTCCCACAAAAAAGCTTCCGCCTTTATATATTTCGGCACCAACAACTAATGCAGCACCATAGGATAAATACCCGCGATTTTCGAAGTTGCGAATATCGGTTACATCCCATGCACCGGTAACCGGCACGCCCACTTTTGTGTCGAAATCGTGTGTGGCTCTGTCTAAAATTACTTCAAGACCGGCATACGCTCTGGCTTCTTTCGTGGCTACCAGATGATACTCCACACCAGGCCTTGCAGCAAAATAGGTGTAATTCAATGTCGATTCGGGAGATTTTTGGTCACTCTCCAAATCGAACCATGTAGAAACGCGCACAGCAATATCGTCGTTGATGAAGTACCTTACCTTCAACATCGACGGCATGATGCTAAGCTCGTCTACCGTAAAGAGGTCGAAATTCATCTCAGCGGATAACCCACTAAGACCGCCTCCGCCTCCCTGATTCTGCGAAAACACTTGTGTGCTTCCGAAGAAAAAGGCTAAGACAATAAAAAAAACTAGCTTTTTTCTCATACATTAAAATTTAAATTATTGAGTAATTAAGTTGATTAGAGTAATTAATTTTAGCAAAAGTATTCCTTTCTTCGTTACAAGTCAATAGCAGAAGCCAACGACACATCATGCCAGAAAACACATACAAGCCATCATAAGCCTCTTTAACAACGAGATAGACGCAAACAGCTCTATTGATCTTTAACAAAACCTTAACAACAATAGCCCGAAGAAGAGATTTCGCATCAGTGATTTGTAATGAGATATATAAGGGTAACACTGCCGACATTTTTTACAAGAGACTGGTTCTTTGAGTAAATTATGATAATGTTTAATTGACTTGTCTTAAATACTACTCGTTACGAATTGCAAAAGCTCAAAGCGTAAAAAGTAATTACGACCCGGCGAAGTTACGGAATTAGCTACACAGTGCAACTTTTTTATGTGAATGTAATGTTAAAGATTATTCAACAGTTAATTCAGAAATCATCAAAAAGAGAACTAACGGACTCGGCAAAACAAACGATTAGTCTCCGAAAAAAACAACTTGGCTACTACCCGTAAAATCAATGCTTTGTGTTAAGCTCCTGACATAAGAAATAATGGTTTCGGAGCTTTTTAACGGGTACTCCTGATACGACCGGGGAAGCAAATGGGAGTAAACAGCTGCAATATAATCATTTACAGCTAATGAAATAGTGACTGTATCGGCAAGTTGATGCCCTGCTTCATCGAACATTTGGAGCTCACGGTTAGAATAATTGAGCTGGTAGCCTGCGTAGTAAAATCTTGCGTTGCTTTGTTTCAGGAAGGTAGCAACATTCGATACAGATAATTTGTATATAACCAATCCATTGTTGAATGGGTCGATTTCGAGTATTTGGCGACGTGTAACAGCTCCTTTCTGAACTTTCCACCTCACTCCACCGGGGTTTTGCAACACTAAATCGACATTCAGCTCGCTTCGAATGGCTTCTGTATAAAACCGACCGGTTTCTCCAATGGTATGGTCGGTATTGGAACACCCAATTTGCTCATCAAAATGGGTGTTCATTTCCATATTATAACGATCAACATGTTCCCTCAAAACATCATCATGAACGGTTAATGTGTCGAGAAAAACTTCTTTGTATTGGAGTGTCTTCACCTCCTCGTCATCGAAAACAACATCGACCTGTCCGATATAGTTCAGGTAACTTCCTGCCTGGCAAATCAATACTCCCGAAACAACCGTATCGACGCGACTGTGAGAATGGCCACCGATAATCACATCAAAAAGGGAATTTTCCAGGGCGAGCTGCACATCGCCTGCATGGCTTTCTGTATTGGAGAAGCCGAGATGAGATAACGCAACCATAAGGTCAGAATTGGTTGTGGCTTTGAGTTCATCAAATTGGCCAACTACATCTTCTGCGTGGTGGAATGTATAATTTTCGACCCTGCGTGGATGGGTACTGGGTATTGCCGTCCCTTGCTTTCCGCCTGTTTCTACAAATCCCACAAACGTGATGTTTCGATCGCCGGCACAAATCGTAACATAGGGACTAATCAGGAGTGAAATTTGAGAGGTATCAATATTGGCACAGAGCCAGGGAAAAGTAGATTGTTCAATGCGTTCGATGAGCACTTCTTCGCCATAATCAAATTCATGGTTACCTATGGCAAGTGCATCAAATCCTAGTCTGTTCATCACATCAATCATGGGATAGCCCTTGGGTTGGAAATAATCCACAACCGGATTACCAGAAAACATATCGCCGGAAGAAACCAGTAAAACAGGATTGCGCATCTTTTGCGAATCAATTAAGGGTTTTATTTTTGCAAAATTTTCCAACTGTCCGTGAGCATCATTCACAAAAAAGATAGATACTTTTTCGGCACGATGAACATCCACAGTAGGTTGCGAGCATTGGGTTAAAAGAAAAACCGGAATTGCTATCCCTGCAATTAAGAAAATCAAATTTTTACGCATACCTCAATCGTTAATTAAATACATAAAAACAAAGCAATTGGGACTTCTGATTTTTCTTATTTTTCATTATGAACATGCATATCCACTTGTGGAAATGGAATATTGAGGTTGTAATCCGCAAAGCGTTTGTAAACCTTTTCATTCATATCGAAAAATACAGACCAGTAATCGTCTGCGTTAACCCAAGCCCGAACAGCAAAATTAACCGAACTATCGGCTAGGGCAGTGAGCCCAATAAAGGACTCGGGATTTTTCAAAATCCGATCGTCTTCGTTAAGAAATGTATTAATGGCCTTTTTGAAATCTTCAACATCATCGCCATAAGCGATGCCAAAAGTCCAATCAACACGACGCTGTGGCTCACGCGAAAAGTTGGTTAATGCTCCGGATGAGAGCGGACCATTTGGAATGATAATAACTTTTTTATCAGGTGTACTCAGTATGGTATGAAATACGCCAACCTCCTTAACAGTACCCATATAGCCCTGTGCTTCAATAAAATGCCCCGCCTGAAAAGGACGTAATACAAGAAGAACAATTCCTCCTGCAAAGTTTTGCAATGTTCCAGACAACGCTAAACCAATAGCTAAACCAGCAGCACCAAGGAGTGCGATAAAAGAGGTCATTTCAACACCAATCATACTCATTACACTGATCACAACAAGAGCTTTCAAAGCAATATTAACAAGTGCTCTCAGAAAGGGAAGCAATGAAACATCGAGCTCCCTTTTTTCCATCAATCGTACAAAACTTCGAGTAATAAGCTTTACTAGGAACAGTCCTACAATCAATACCACAATAGCCCCCAAAAGGCGCGGGCCAAATTCAAAAACAAAATCCAACATACGTTGAAATAAATCTACTGATAAAACATTTCCTTTTTCCATAATATTGTATTATATGATTAGCGATATAAATCTAACACTATTTTCTGTGAGCGCAAATACCTTTTAAGATACACAAAGGTACAAACGTTTATTGTGACCTTATTACCTTTTTCGCTGTTCAAATTCGCACAATCATGCTTTTGCTCTTTACTTGAAAAGGAAAATGCAGGCGTTGGGTATTGTTTAGTTGTAGATATTATAGGTTGAAATGGCATTTATAACCCACAAAAACGAATAATTATGAAAAAATCGTTACAATCTTTGTGTTTTTTATGGCGACAACGAGCTATATAGTGCTTGCCCGAAAAGGCCAATTTACTCCCAATTAAAATAATTTTTCAATTGTGTTTGCGAGCCAATGATTCTGCGATACGCCCATTCTGAAAACAGTTATCCGCCAGCTGGCGGACGTCTTGATTTTCAGAAAGGCCAAGCCTTAAACTTGAACTTTTCGAACCGAGTCATGACTAAAATTTAGTCTCGAACGATATTTATTATTAGACAATAATAAAAAAGCATGTTACTTATTGTACTTATCATGGCGAGCTCTAATTGACCATTAAAATCAAAATTATAAACATATAAATCAAGCACTCAGAAAAGCAGGTAGTTTTCGTGCTGGCATTTAAGGTAGAAACATCCACAGCAATGATTTTTTCATTCGTCGTTTAGATAAATTTAAACACTTATTGATACTTTTACATGCAGAAATTATAAACTTGAAAATTATGAAATCAGAGCAACGCGCATTAACAATTTTAATGCTAACATTAGCAAGCACGCTATTAATATTCACCGCATGTGAAAAAGATGACGATGACGACGCTGCCAAACCAATAGCTGCTTTTACAGTCGATATCACGATTCCTTACGTGGGTGAATCCGTCGATTTTACTGACCAATCAACCAACACCCCGGCTTCATGGAGTTGGGATTTTGGCGATGGTAATATTAGTACCGAGAGAAGTCCTTCACATACCTACAACGATACCGGCACTTACACCTTGATATTAACGGTTTCCAACAATTACGGGTCCGATTCCGAAACTAAAGAAGACTATATTGAAGTATCTGAAGAAGTGGAGGTTTTGTGTGAAGCTATAGAAGGAGTACCTGAAAATTGCGAGATCCCGACCTTTTGTTGTCCATCTGATGGAGGCAATTGCTTTTATGTGAACCCCGATGGAGAAGACTATTATTGTGATGTAACACAAGCTTCAGATTCTAATCCGGACGGTTGTAACGAAGCAATTGACAATTTCATAAACGACCATTGTTCAAAGATGACCAAGCCTGAAATGGTTCCTGTAACCAACGAAATGAGTGCGTTTACAAAAAAATTATTGGAGAAAGCCAGGGCACATTCAGTTTGCATGTAATTCACCTCGCTATCAGTTTGCTCTCGCTATTCACTGCGTGTAATGCGGCACGTCGCGAAGGTAAATCTTTCGAAAAAAGAGTGTCGGTTAAATATAGAGTTTAGAAATTCAAAAGCGTTAATAAAACTGGAATACAGCAACAGCACTTGCCCGATAATCAAAAGTGCTTTACAACAAAAAAACAGCACCCCTTCACCAAAGAAAAAATGGAGCACTCCACAATACGTGAAGGCTCCATTTTCAACTTTCTTTATCCCTAAATATTAATAATCAGATGATGCGAGTATTGCTTTTCGGATTTTCCGTTTTTCCTTTTTAACACTGGAAACATACCACATAAAGTACATTGCGGGTACAACCACAAGTGTGAGAAACGTTGCAAAAGCCAATCCGAAAATGATTGTCCACGCAAGTGGCCCCCAGAAAATAGCATTAATACCTCCAAAATAAATATTGGGATCGAATGTTTCAAGTAACGATACAAAATCGATATTCATTCCAATAGCTAACGGCAGCAATCCGAAAATGGTGCTGGCTGCAGTAAGGAGCACAGGTGTTAATCGCACTCGACCAGCTTCAACTACTTTTTCACGTGCGCGAGCTTCGCCTGGCTTATCTTTAATTTGTGCATCGAGGTAATCGATTAGAATAATTGCATTTTTCACCACAATTCCGGCTACTGCAATAATTCCCATTCCTGTGAGGATTACAGAAATATCTATATCGAAAATAATAAACCCTAAGAGTACGCCAATAATACTAAACACCACCTGCACCAAAATTATCAGCGGCTTGGTAATGGAGTTAAACTGAGTAACCAACACAATAAAAATAAGGCCAATAGCGAGGAACAAAGCTAAAACAAGAAAACCGCCACTCTCTTCTTGTTCTTCCTGTTCTCCAGTGAACTCCCAACTATATCCATCGGGCATTTCGAAACCAGCGAGCGACATTTTCAGCTGCGACACAATTTCGTTGGCATTGTACCCGTCCAAAATATTGGATGACAAGGTAATAACCCGTTCATAGTCTTTCCGAATAATTCCACCGTACGACGATTGGTAGCGCACATCAACCACAGATGAAATGGGTACGGTATTCACACCCTTTCCATCGGCTGCGGGCACCATTAACGTTTGGTCAAGCAGTGCCTGAATATCATCGCGGTAACGTTTATCCAAGCGCACCATAATTGGATACTCGTCTTCGCCGTCGCGGAGTTTAGAAACCTCACTTCCGTAGATGGCTGTACGTAAAGTAGAGCCAATATATGCGGTACTAATTCCAAGTCCGCGGGCTTTACGCCGATCGATATTTATCAGAATTTCAGGCTTACTCACCTCCATATCGCTCTTCAACTCCTCAATACCTGCAATTTCCATAGTATCAACAATGTAACTCCGCATATATTCGGATAATTCAATAAGGGTTTCAATATTTTCACCAGATATTTCAAGGTTAACAGGTTTACCGGTGGGTGGCCCCATATCTTCTATATCAACAATAATTTCGGCTCCGGGAATCCCCTCAAGGGCTTTCCGAAGTTGGCGCACATAAATTTCAGTATGCGGCCCGGTGCGGTATTCATACTCCACAAATCCAACTGTTACTTTTGCCAGTTTCGACTGTGTGGTACGCTCAAAAATATCTTGTCCGGCGTTAGTGGCAACGTTAGTAATAACAAAATCAACATCCTGATTATTATCACCCAAAACTTCTACAACCCGATTTTCCATGATCTGAGCTACAGAATCGGTTCTCTCCAAATCGGTACCCGAAGGCATCGACAAAAAGACCATAATTTTATCAGGATCTTTGTTTTCAGGAAAAAGAACGACCTTAGGACCAAATTTCGCGGTAAGAAAAATGGTAATAAACAGCAGAGCTACTGTTGAAAACACAATAATATAAGCTCCACGTCCCTTGAGCAAGAACCGAAGTGTATTTTGATAGCCATTCATCATTCGCGGAATAATACGCTTTTGGAACTTTTTTACAAGATCTTCAAGGACGTAACGTACCAATAAATACAGAACAACAGCAAAAATAATCAGGTTTGCCACCAAAGGGATTCCAAATAAGTGAAAAAGGCCGCCTAAAGCAAGTCCTATTGCACTGAAAATAACATTTTTTCGATGATTAACTTGTTGCTTTTCACTACCTCGATAGCGCATAAATGTAACAGCAAACACGGGATTCATGGTATATGCAACGAGCATACTGGCAGCCAGTGTAATAATAATGGTTGCCGGAATATACATCATAAATTCACCCATAATTCCCGGCCAAAAAATAAGCGGAAAGAAAGGTGCCATTGTGGTTAAAGTACCGGAAAATACAGGAATAGCCACCTCTCCAACTCCACGCTTTACGGCAGGAGCAATGGGCAAATTTGGCGTATTCATATAGTGTCGGTATATATTTTCTACCACCACAATGGAGTTATCGACCACAATTCCCAGCACAAGAATCAGTGCCATAAGAGTAACCATATTCATGGTGAAATCGAGAAGTGGCAGAAAAATAAATGCAATTAACATGGATAACGGAATAGCTACAGCTACAAACATAGCATTATCTATACCCATGAAAAACATCAGTACAACAACCACAACGAAAAATCCCAAAATAATGGTATTGAATAGGTTGCGAACATTATTCCGTGTCATTGTACTTTGATCGCCAGTAGCTGTAATTTCAAGACTTTCAGGTGCAGATACTTCAAACTTTTCCAGAAGAACATTGATTTTATCGATGGCATTAATCAGGTTTTTACCCGATCGTTTTATCACGTTAAGTGTAATAACATCCTGACTGTTAAGTCGGGAATAATCTTCTCGCTCTTCAAATCCATCTACAACCGATGCTACATCTTTCAAGTAAAGGCCATCGCGCAGCACAATATTTTCGATCTCATCAACATGCTTAAACTCTCCCACAACGCGCATAACGCGTTCCATGCTACCCACATTGACCTGACCTCCCGAAATAGTCATATTCTCCTGACTAACAGCATCGCCAATGGCTCGAAACGAAACCGCAGCAGCTTGCATCTTATGCAGATCGACATTAATTTGAATTTCCCGATTCAAAGCTCCTACAATATCAACCCGGGTTACTTCCTCCAGGGATTCAATATCGTCTTGCAGTTCCTCGGCTAACTCTTTAATGCGAACCAGACTAAGATCGCCCGAAAGGTTTATGTTGAGAATTGGAAACTCAGACAAGTCAATTTCCGTCACCTCAGGATCGTCGAGCAGCGCGGCGGGCAAATCGGGTTTGGCTTTATCTACAGCATCTTTCACATCCTGATTGGCTGTTTGCTGTTCCACATTGGTTTCAAATTCAACTACTACAAGCGACACATCTTGCAGCGACTTACTCGTCACATTTTTTACACCGTCAACACTTTTTACTTGTTTTTCGATGGGTCGTGTAACAAGATTTTCCATATCGGCAGGCGATGTACCCGGATAAATGGTAGTAACCATAAAATAGGGGAAAGCTACCTCGGGAAATTGCTCTTTTGGAGTGCTTTGGTATGCCCATATTCCTGATATAACGAGTAATACAGTGAAAAAATAGACTGTAATACGGTTATCGACAGCAAAGTTGGTTAACTTAAAATTTCGATTACTCATAATTTTCTATTTTCAATTCGTTACATTAAAGTGACTACCTGATTGTTCGATACATTCTGGTACCCTTCTATAATTATACTCTCACCGGCCTTAAGACCATCAAGAATTTCTACTTCGCCCTTATATTTTTTTCCGGGTTTCACATTCCGACGCACTGCAACCGATTCTCCTTTCTGGTTATCAACAACAAACAAGAAACTACCTTCGTTATCTGTTTGCACTACATTATCGGGTACTACCATTGCGTGGGTCTTATTGTAATCGTTAATCGTAACCACAGCAAGTGTATTGGGAGTAAGCTTCAACCCATGTGGAGGTCTGATATCGATACCGAAGGTACGTGACCCCATATCAATTACTTGCTCAACAGCAAAAACGGGTTGAAAAAAATCTGCATCAATGGATTCAATAGCAACCTGCGCCGTATCTCCCGTTGAAATCTGTCCGAGATAAGATTCCGAAAGCTTCGCTTTAATTTTCATGTCTCCCAAACCTACAACGCGAATTCCCGACTGGACGGCAGCGGCCATCTCTCCTTCCTTTAGCGTAATTTGATCGACCATACCGCTTAGTGGAGAAATAATTTTTGTCATTTCTAATTGCTTTTTAAGCACGTCCAATTGCCTTTCGGCAGATTCTTTATTGGTTTTGGCTTGCAAAAACTGAATTTCAGAGCCAATTTCCTTTTCCCACAGACGTTTTTGCCGCTCAAAAACGGTTGTTGCCAGTTCAAGCTGCGTTTTCAGCGCATCGATCTGTCGCACAATAAGCTCATCGTCTAACTGAGCCAAAAGGGTGCCTTTTGTCACTTGTTGTCCCTCCTTCACTAATACCCGAGTGACAATTCCGGACATTTCGGCAGGTACAAATACATTATTATTACTTTCTACGGTACCTTTCACTTCAACATAGTGTTTAAAGTTGCCGGCATTAATTTGTTTTGTTTTTACATATGTTTTATTCACATGCTCATCGAGCTTCCCTTCCTGAGCAAGCTCACTCTCTAATTGAGAAATTTGAGCGGTAATTTTTTCACGTTCACTTTTCAGTTCGCGCAACTGTTCCGCTTTATCAGTTGTACACGATGTGCCGATAAACACAGCAACTGCAATTAAAAATAATCGGTTCATTACGTTTAGAGTTTAGTTTATTATTAAGGGTTAATCGTTTAGGGGTTGATAGGGGTGCGAGAGTTTGTCCAGCCCGGCTTTGGCTTCAATAAGCAGCATTACAGATTGAAAATAATTGCCCTGCGCTTGCAAAAACTGCGTTTGTGCCTGCGACAAATCGAAACTTGAAGCAACCCCCTCTTTATTCTTTATTTGTGTTTTTTCGTAAATACGACGAGCCAATTCCATATTCGATTTATTATTCAAATAGGTATTTTTGGCCGTGAGATACTGATTTAGGGTATTCCTGTATTGAATTTGCAGCCCACTGGTAGCTTTCGCTTTGTCGAGACGGGTTTGTTCCAGTTCAATTTCCTTCTGTGCAACTTTCGACATACGTCCCCAACTGGAGAAAATAGGAATATTGACCGAAACGCCAACCACATCGGGGGGGGTTAAATTAAAAGAGTTATCGTTAAAATTTTCCTGATGATTATAAAAAGCAGCAACGGTAGGTAAAAAGTCTGCTTTACTATTTTTCAAGTCGAGCTCTGTGAGTTTCTCCTGTGTTTCGAGCAACTGGTAATTAATATTTTTCGTCACATCAAAATCAAACTCCTTTGTGGTAAGCACCTCTTTATGAGTCAATACATTGTCGAGTTTATCGCTAAGCTTCAGTGGATGCTCAAGGCTCATTCCCATCGAAAGCTTTAGCATTTCGCGAGCCGTTTGAATTTGCAATTCCAGATTTTTCTTCGATGTTTCAATAGTTGCCGCAGTCAGCTTAAGCTGATCAACATCGGTATTTTCCACAAAGCCCTCCTCGTACATTGCTTCCATTTCGGCAACTGTAGTATTGGTAGCCTTCAAAATATCGTCGAGTACAGCCATACTCTCTTTGGCAATAAGAACGCCTGAGTATGCATTGGTAATCATTTCTTCCAATTCGGCAACCGACTGCTGCTCCATGTATTTTGAAAGATGCTGATAGGTTTTTGAAGCCTGCAAACCAACAATATACGAACCATTAAAAATGAGTTGAGTAAGCGTCACATCCAGTGTGGCTCCCCATCGAATATCGTCTTTTGAAACAGTTTCTGTAGGCATGTTGGCCAAAATTCCCTCCAATTGCTGGTCGTTAAGTACTCCAACAGAATTAAGGGAGTAATAAATAGGATTAAACAAAGCTCCAAGATCAGAAAATTGCTCCAGCGTTTCGGGAACAGTAAGCATATAACTATAATCGAACTTTCCGGAAATTTGTGGCAGTCCAATAGCTGTTGTTTCCCATACTTTTTTCCGGGCCTTGGTAACTTCTAGCCGAGCTTTGGCCACATCGTAATTATTTTCCCGTGCATAATCGATGGCCTCCTGCAGTGTAAATACACTATCTGCCTTTTTGTCAGGCTCCTGTTGTGCCTGACCCCAAAAGGGTAAAATGAATAATAAGGTTAACGCAAATAAATTTCTCATGATTTCAGGTTAATTAGAATTGGTAATCATTTTTCCGCTTCTCGAAATAGGCAATACCTTTCTCATTGGCTATTCCGCGAATATGGTTTTCAAACATGGTTTCAAATATTAAATCGAAGGTAAACTCCTTCCCTTTAAAAAAATCTTCATCGTGTACATCCTCAATTTTATTAATATACAAGGTAGCAACAACCTCAGCATTAATCTCTTCACGAAACAGCCCCTGTGCAATTCCCTGGTGCAAGTTGCGCGAAACAGCTTTGTATGCAAATTTTTGCGATTTTTCTACATGCTTACGGAATGTTTCCGGATAGTACTTCTTTAGATCAAAGGTTACCGTTGGAGTAAAAAGTTTCACCTCTTCGCTAATGAGTTGACTCATTTTTAATAAGGCATCAATGGCATTTACATCGTTTTGCGTACACTCTTCAAGCAAAGCTACCTCGCGCTGATAGGTATAATCAAGGATTTTTTCAACCAGATCGTTTTTATTGGACACATACTGGTACAGTGTTTTTTTCGACACTCCCATAGCGCGGGCAATATCCTCCATCGACACACTGCGTACCCCATACTGGCGAAACAGTTTGGCTGACTCAATAATTATTTCGTTCATTTTTTCATCCATAGTATAAGAATTCGGAAACGTTTTACACATAAAATGTTTCTTATGGAAAATATGTTTCGCAAATCTTATTCCAAAATTTCCCAGCAAACGTTAACAGAAGGTTAACCGAAGAGAGTTCGGTAGTGAAATGATATTATTGGTAGCTGAACGACGAAAAAGAGGACATGAAGACACTTTTGCAAATTCAGGCAAATAATACATATTGAAAAAAGGGTGCTGTATCGGTATTTTGAATAATACCGGAGACCTGATTTTATGTTTCTGAGATCATTTTCCTCCGGAACCAACCATTGGGGAATTGATTCATACAAAACGAATGTCAAGACATATGAATTCGATATACCTCAATTTGACTAAGTACGATAAAGAAAAAACGAGCTTATATTATTGACTACTCCAAAACAGTTATTTTCATCATAATATCATTTACGGGTCGGTCAGTTTTATCTGTGGGCTGTGCGGCAATGGAATCGATAACGTGCAAGCCCGAAACCACTTCTCCAAACACAGTATATTGGCCATCGAGGTGTGGCGTGCCTCCCACGGTGGAATACAGCTCTTTTTGAGCCGGAGTATAAAAAAACGGATCGTAATCGTCGGAAGACACAACTATTTCTTCCAGTTTTTTATACATGGCATTTACAGAATCAAAAGCATTGGCGCGTTGTAACGAATCGATGCGTTGATAATATGCCTTATTTTCGGGTTTGCGCAAGTAATTATTAATCAGTGTATTTAGCTGTCGCTGATTTGCCTTTTGCTCCATCTGCTCCATAAATGGCTGAGGCAACACTTTTCCCTGCACAATATAGAACTGCGAACCGGAGCTACGTTTTTCGGGATTTGCACGGTCGCCCAGTCGGGCGGCAGACAACGCTCCTTTTTTATGGTAGAAGGCCGTGTCGAATTCGGCTTCGATCGTATATCCCGGGCCACCATTGCCCAGTCTGGCGCCTTTTGGAGCACCTTTCGATTGCGGATCTCCACCCTGAACCATAAATCCTTGAATAACCCGGTGAAACAACAAACTATCGTAAAAGCCTTCTGAGGCAAGTTTCAAAAAATTATCGCGATGCAATGGCGTTTCATTATACAACTCCACTACCATATTGCCGTAAGGTGTAGCGATTTTGACTTTCGGACGTGCATCATTCTGCGCAACAGCAAAAATACAAGCAATTAAAAAAAGGATTACAAAGGAAATTCTGGTTTTCATAATGAGGTCATTTTATCGTTAAAATAGTCTACAATTTCTTGCTTTAGCAACAGTTCGGTCTCATGTGTGCCGGGTAACGGCAGGTCGGGATTCGCCACATAGTATGGCACAGAACTCTTCGTTTCAATAGCTTTATAGTAATTGTGCCGCGACAGCAATGTTGCACTACCCAGCTCTATAAGGTCAAGTTTCTCTTCTTTGGAGTACTGCTTAAACCCTTGCCCACTTTCGTGGATGCCAATAAAGAACAAAAAATGAAGCAAGTCATTTTCAATATCCATACGGTTGGCAATAGTAGCCATTTGATCGTCAAGAGTTTGATTATTCGTCATAACACATTTTTTAATGATTATCCGTTTTTTAGTAAATTTCAAATCTGATTTTCATACAACCAGATACGAAAACGGATATTCAGAATTATTTTTTTCGCATCATTAAATTTATAAATCCACGATCTAACCAATTACAAGGCATTTTGTTGATCCAAAGATAGAGAAAAAACGTGGTTAGTACTCCCAAAATAGAACCAAACACCACATCATTTAAAAAATGTAGGTTAAGGTAAATGCGTGAAAATCCGGTGAGCAAAGCAAAAGCAAAAAACACCAATTGCAATGCGGGCTTTCTATTGGCTAAAAAAACCGATAGTGCCATAAAAAAGGCAAAAGCCGTAGTAGTGTGTCCCGAAGGAAAGCTATGATTACTCCGCATGGCTACATCTAACACTTGATCGATTTCAAGGCCAAGTTTTTGAAATACATAGACCGGACGGTGAACATGGTCGAAAACAAGCCGTTTGAGCATTTGAGCAAAAAGTCCAGAAAGCAAAAAACTACTCATAGATAAAATGGCCAACCGAACACGGTAAAAACCAAGCAAAACACTCAATACAGCAATTAGCACTCCATCGCCAAATAGCGTCATGTACTTAAAAAAGTAGTCGGCTGCAACAAAATGGCAGTCGTTGGCAAGCTGCTGCCAAAAGATCTTATCTTGAAAAAATAACAGCACAGTAGCTGCAATAACCCACAATGTGAGCAATCCTAAAAAATACCGTTGATTTCTAAATACTGTTAACATACTAAACACTTTACGTTTCGCCTGAACGGCCTATTATTTTCACATAGTGTGTAAGAAAACTCGAATAACTGCGCTAACACATCCACCACAAATGCCATTTCCTGATAATACTGGTGTGGCAAAGCTAGGTGCTTGCGAATTTCTCCATCAAAAAAACAAAAAAAATATGTAAGTTTGCCACGGTTTTAAATGAAATTTCCGCATGCAGTATTTCAAATCAAACATTGGTATTCAATTTTTAATTGTCTTTTTCTCTGCATTGCTTTTTATTCCATATCTGGGACAGGTTCATTTGTTGGACTGGGATGAGATAAATTTTGCAGAATCGGCACGCGAAATGATTGTTTCACACAATTATTTAACCGTTCAAGTAAATTTCGAGGCTTTTTGGGAGAAACCGCCACTCTTTATTTGGATGCAGGTACTTTCGATGAAAGTTTTCGGCATTAATGAGTTTGCAGCCCGCTTCCCCAATGCTATTTGCGGAATACTGACTCTTCTGGTGCTATTCAATATCGGCAAAACACTATACGACAAACGGTTCGGCATTTTCTGGGTTCTTGCTTATGGGGGATCCATATTGCCGTTTTTTTATTTTAAATCAGGAATAATCGATCCGTGGTTCAACCTATTCATCTTTCTGGGTGTCTATTTTTTGTTACGTTACTTCCGAGCTGCCCACATCAAATTTGCTATTCTGGCGGCAGTTTCCATCGGGCTATCTATACTCACAAAAGGCCCTGTTGGATTGCTAATTGCCGGACTCTCATCGCTTATTTACCTCATCATAATCCGTTTCCGCATCACTGTAAAGTGGAGCCACTTTATTGCATTTACACTAACTGCAGCTTTTGTTGGGGGGTTCTGGTTTATTTTACAAATTCTCAACGGTAACTACAATATTATTATCGACTTTATCGAATATCAGATACATCTGTTTAGTAAAGAGGGTGCCGGACACGGAGGGTTTTTCTTGTACCACTTTGTAGTTCTGTTTTTTGGTGTTTTTCCGGCCTCAATATTCGCCATCAGGGCATTTAGCAAAAAATACCATACCACACTTACCGACCAAATGCGTTTGATGATGGTTGTGCTTTTCTGGACTGTACTCATTTTATTCACCATAGTGAGCACAAAAATAGTTCACTACTCATCTATGTGCTACTTTCCGCTAACCTATCTGGCAGCTTACGTAATGTATCAAATACATGAGCGTAAAACAAAGCCGACTAAATGGACAAGACTAACAATAAACGGATTAGCAGTGCTCTTCGCGATTTCCATTGGCCTAATTCCCTTTCTTGGTAAAAATGCAACAAAACTTCATGAATGGTTTCAGATAAAAGACCCTTTTGCAGTGGCCAATTTACAAGCAAATATATCGTGGAGTGGTTGGGAAGGTCTTTCTGCTTTTTTGCTGATTGGCACTCTATTGTTATTCAACCTGTACTGGAAAAAACGCGAATACACAAAAGCGTACATCTGGCTATATGGCGGATCAGCCTTATTTATTTTCTTCGCAATGGTTGTTTTCACACCACGAATTGAAGGCTATACGCAGCGTGCCGCTATCGATTTCTACAAAGAAAAATCAAATGAAAACGTTTATCTGGAGCCTATTGGCTATAAAAGCTATGCACACTATTTTTATGGCAAACGCAAACCACACAAAACAGGCAAAGCCATTACAGAAAAGTGGTTATTAACAGGAAATACCGATAAACCAACCTGGTTTGTGGTAAGACTGCAAAAAAAGGAAAGGTATTTGAAGTGGTACCCCTACTTAAAAGTGATAGACGAAAAAAATGGTTTTGTGTTTCTGTACCGCGAAGCCCAAACATCCAAATAAATAAAATATGATTAACAATAAAAGAGTAACCGTAGTACTGCCTGCATACAATGCAGCCCGAACACTGGAACGCACCTACAACGAAATCCCGTTCGATATTGTAGACGACGTAATTTTGGTTGACGACCGAAGCAGCGACGAAACAGTGGAAGTAGGAAAACGCCTTGGTATTAAACACATCATACAACACGATAAAAACAAAGGGTATGGCGGAAACCAAAAAAGCTGTTACAACAAGGCTGTCGATATCGATTCCGACATTGTGGTAATGTTGCACCCCGATTATCAATACACACCCAAGCTAATTCACTCCATGTGTTATATGATTGCCAACGGACTCTACGAAGTAGTGTTAGGCTCACGCATTTTAGGAAAGGGCGCGTTAAAGGGAGGAATGCCATGGTACAAATACATCGCCAACAGGCTGCTAACGCTATCACAAAATATTTTAATGAACCAAAAGCTTAGTGAGTATCACACCGGATACAGAGCGTTTTCGCGTAAAGTACTTACGGACATAAACTACAATAAAAACTCAGACGACTTTGTTTTTGACAATCAAATGCTGGCACAAATATTTTTTGCAGGATACGAAATTGCAGAGATCACTTGCCCTACAAAGTATTTCGACGAGGCATCATCAATCAATATTGCGCGCAGCTCCAAATACGGAATTGGCGTATTGGGCGTTTCTATGGCCTATTTTTTACAAAAAATGGGACTGGCAAAATTTAAAATATTCACAAAAAAGTAAATCATCAATAAACCACTAGTATTCTAAACTACAAACTTCATAAAACACGAAACCCATGAAACATTTCACATTAAGTCTGGTTTTCTTGATTATTGCGCTTTCTCAACCAATCTTTGGACAGAGTGAAAAAGACACAGAATATAACTTCGAGGTAGTAAAAGAAGTTCCCCACACTGCAACCAAAAATCAAGGACAGGCAGGCACCTGCTGGAGCTACGCAACCGTTTCATTCTTCGAATCGGAACTAATGCGTTTGCACAACAAAGAGATAGACCTGAGTGAACTATTTTTTGTTTACCATGCCTACATCAACAAAGCCGAGCGCTACGTAATGCGCCACGGCCTATCGAACTTTTCGCAGGGAGGACAAGCCCACGATGTTACTGATGTGATACGCAAATACGGAATGATAACCGAAGATGCGTACACAGGCAAAACCTATGACGGAGAACTCCACAACCACTTCGAAATGGAGGCTATGCTAAAGGGAATGCTCGATGGATTAATAGACCAACCCCAAAAGATGCCACAGTGGAAAGAAGCCTTCAAAGCCGTACTGGATGTATATCTTGGGTCGATTCCGGAAACCTTTACTTTTGACGAAAAAGAAGTGAGCACTACTGAGTTCAGAGACAACATGAATATTAATCCCGAAGACTACATTGAGTTTACCAGCTACCTAAATTACCCAATGCACAGCGATGTAATACTAGATATTCCCGACAACTGGTCGTTCGATAAATACTACAATGTGCCTTTAGATGAGCTAATGGCAATAATTAACAATGCTATTGATAATGACTACACCGTTGTTTGGGACGGCGATGTAAGCGAAGCCGGATTCAACCATTCAGAAGGAGTTGCCGTTGTACCCACCGAAGAAGCACTGGAAGAAGACGTGTACAAAAACCAAATAGCCGAAGAAAAGGAAATAACACCCGAAGTTCGTGAAGAAATGTTCATGTCGCAGCAATCTACAGACGACCATTTGATGCATTTAATTGGCACATCGAAAGACAGTTTAGGCAACATGTACTACATTATAAAAAATTCCTGGGATGCCGATTCTAACGAGTTTGAAGGAAAGCTATTCATGTCTGTTCCGTACGCCAGAGCACACACTGTAGCTATTATGGTACATAAAGATGCTGTTCCAAAAAGTCTTCTAAAAAAGATTAAATAACAGAAAGAACCAACAATCAGAGTGTCTGAGAAAGGTGCCTTTTAATAATTGTGTTCGGAATAGAACTTCCAAAACAAGTCTCGCCTCCGCATAGCTTCTGCTATAGCTTCGTCGAACGCCGATGTCAGAGCGAGGCCTTACAAAGTATTGGAATCGTGTTCATTTTAAAAAAAATGGGGTGGCGAAAATCGGTATCGCTGATTTCAAAATGAATACAAAACAGGTATTGGGTTTTTCTTACGACGATAGCCCGACTCTAAAGTCGGAGTATCTAGTGATTAATTAAACAATTTGATTTTATGTAAAAAAGCGGTGCAACTAGAGCGTTACCTCAATTACATAACCATAATGGCAGTTTGATAAAAATTATTAACTCCTCCCAACACTTTATATTCGATATAAAACGATTTACTCCACTCATTAAATGCTTTAAACTCATGAAGCGGAACATTAAATTCATCAAAAAATATAATATCTCCTGATTTAATATATGGAGTTAAAATAGTTAAAACATAAAGGGTTGCAGAATAAATATCAGCATCCATATGAATAACTTTTGTTTTACCAGGAGTATAATTACTCAAGAAAGGGATAAGAGTTTGTTGAAACAGTCCCTGATAGAACGTATGTCTGTTATCGTCTAACTCAGGTGGCTTATTGCCATTTGTCATATCTCCTTTGTTAAAAGGACCCCATGCTTCCGGCAGGCCTGTAAACGTATCAAATCCGTAAAAACGAGCATCGGTATTTTTTATACGATTAACCCACCATTTGAATGAAGTCCCCCGGGAAACCCCAAACTCAAAATAATCGATATTTGTATCTAAATTATAATCAGTTACAACTTGCTCATACAATGACTGCCTTCTCTTATAGTCGAATTTTCGGGTGTAAAAATCATTTTTACAGTGATTTTTATGTTTCGATATCCATTTTGACAAATATGCCATATGTGCAAAAAACATAAACCATTTTGTGGGAATAATCAAATGCAATTTGGTGACAAAAAAAATACCCTTTAACGTGCCGGGTATTCTCATTTTTACTAACCGCTTACTAAAAATTTTCATATAACTATTTTATCAATTTTATTGTTTTCTTCCATCCGGCTTGTTCACCCGAATTAAAAAAGGTTGGAAAAATACAACAAAATTACGAGAAAAGGCCCAACTAT
>JAQICA010000048.1 GCA_027858775.1 Salinivirgaceae bacterium
GGACATGCAGCCATTCAGGGGTATCGTGCCAATCATTTCGATACCGCCGGGTTTTATTCAGGCATAATGGGATGGTTGCGAAATTGAAAACATGCAATAGCGACGCCCAATCGGGCGTCGCTATTTCATGTGTGCTTATCGAAGTCGATTTTTACAAATGGTTGGCCAGTTTTATCAATTGAATCATTTCGCTGCGATACCCGTTTTCGTCGGCGCCTTTGGCATTTTGAGCCATTTCAATTACCGATTGCCATGTTAGGTTTCCTTTAAACTCCGAATCGCGAAGCAACATACCAAATCCTGCAACAGCTGCCGAGAATCGGTAATTATTAGATGTTCGATTCAAATCGGTCGATGAATTGAAAATAATTTGCTCCATCAGAATACTCTTGTCGCCATCGGGCTTTTTGTACCTGAATTTTACCGTAGCCATCTCTTTGGCAGAAAATGCAGTAAGTTTTATTTCAGTATTTTGATACTTTAATACACCCGAAGTTTGCGAGTCTTTTTTGGCTGGAATAATTTCGTAAAGCGCTGTAACGGTGTGTCCCGACCCCAACTCTCCGGCATCTTTCTTATCATCGGCAAAGTCCTCGTTATTGAGCAATCTGTTTTCGTAGCCAATTAACCGATACGATTCTACCACAGCGGGGTTAAACTCAATTTGTATTTTCACATCTTTGGCAATGGTAAATAATGTACCTCCGAACTCATTAACTAACACTTTTTTAGCTTCCAGAATATTGTCGATATAGGCATAATTTCCGTTTCCCTTATCAGCAATAATTTCCATTTTCGAATCCTGATAATTGCCCATACCAAATCCCAAAACTGAGATAAAAATACCCTTTTCGCGCTTCTTTTCGATTAGTCGTTCCATTTCTGCATTACTTGAAATCCCCACGTTAAAATCGCCGTCGGTAGCCAAAATAATACGATTGTTTCCCTGGCGAATAAAATTTTCCGATGCTACTTTGTACGCCAGTTCAAGTCCGGCTCCTCCGGCCGTTGAGCCACCCGCCTGCAATTGATTCAGTGCAGCAAGAATCTTTTCCTTTTGGTTTCCCGATGTCGATGGCAATACCAATCCGGAATTTCCGGCGTATACAACAATCGCTATTCGATCGTCTTCATCTAACTGATTAACCAACAATTGAAGCGATTTCTTTAATAATGGTAATTTATTTGAGTTGTTCATTGATCCCGAAACATCGAGTAAAAAAACGATGTTTGATGGAGGCAACTTATCAAAATCCAGTTTCTCACCCTGTATGCCGATGTGTAACAGTAAGTTCTCACTATTCCAGGGAGCAACACTCACTTCGTTGTATACGGCAAACGGATGCTCCTTTCGGGGATTTGGGTAATCGTAATCGAAATAATTAATCATTTCTTCAATTCGAACAGCATCAATGGGAGGTTTTGTTCCATTATTCAAAAAACGGCGCATATTGCTGTACGAGGCCGCATCTACATCGATAGAAAAAGTTGATAACGGAGCAGCTAACGCAGATTTAAATCCATTTTCATGGATGGTGGAGTAGCCTTCGCGATTGAACGCCTCCCCGGGAGCAATGGCTGCGTATGGACGGGCAACATCACTCATGGTGTGATGCTTTGCTGTTCTCTTCCGTTCAGTTAGTCGCATGGCATTTCCTGCAGATTCCAAATCATATGAAACTTCTGTTTCTTCCTTTTCCAAAGGAATAGTAGAAACGAGTGCAACATGAATAACCGTGCGCCTGCCTACCGTTTCTTCGTGTGTTTTTTTGCCTGCCAGCGAAAAAACCAGCGTTGCACTCGATTGGGCGTCAATACTGTACTTTCCTGCACGGTCGGTAACCGCATGTTTCATGGCATTTTCTTTAACATGCACCTGAACACCCTGAATAGCGTTCCCCGTTTCGGCCGAGGTTACAACACCAGTTATTTGATGTGCCGCTGCACTACTTACAAACAGCAATCCTAAAGCTAAAATCAACAATTGAATATTTTTCATACCTTTAAATTTTTAATGAATAATCGATTTTGATATAAGGATGCAGGCGCGCCTCAAATTCCATAAAAAAATCGAAAAAAAATTCAAACGCCAGGTACAATGCCTTAATTTACTGAACATTGAGAGTACTAAAAAATAATCAGCCAAAAAACGAATCCGATGAAGCATTGCTGAAAAGCTACTTGAAAACCGGCAACATGGAAACGTTGGGCGAACTCTATAGCCGGTACCTGCACCTTGTATATGGAGTGTGTCTGAAATATTTTGCCGACAGGGATAAAAGTCAGGATGCAGTAATTGACATTTTCGAAAAAATGGTGAACGATGTGGAACGATTCGAAATAAAAACTGTCAAAGGCTGGCTTTACGTTATTACCAAAAACCATTGCCTGATGGAATTGCGTAAAGAAAGCACCGACCGCAAGCGAACCGATAAATTTTTATCCTCAGAATTTATGGAATCGACCTCCCAATTGCATCCTATAGATGAACCGGATGCCAGCGATAAAGAAAAACCATTACACGACTGTATTGAAAAGTTAAAAACAGAGCAGCGCAAATGCATATCGCTTTTCTACTTCGAAAATAAATGTTACAAAGAAATTGCACACAAGCTAAAAACCAGCGAACAAAAAGTAAAAAGCGGTATACAAAACGGCAAACGCAATCTGAAAAATTGTATTGAAAACGAAAAATAACAGCATTGTGAAAAAACGCAGACTAACATATAACGATTATCAAAAGTACCTAGACGATGCCATGTCGGCCGAAAAACGGCACGAGTTTGAAAAGCGCATGATGCAGGACGCATTTGATGAGGAAGCATTCGACGGCTTACAGCAACTGTCGGGCGAACAGGTAAGTAGCGATGTCAGCCAACTGAAAAAACGTATTGAGCACTTAAATCAGAAGAAAAAACGCGTCATTCCGTTTTGGTTCCGCTACGCTGCTGCAGCAGTTATTATTATTGGAATTGGAGTGGTCAGCATTCTGTATTTCAATAGCAATCCTAAATACGATTTAGACTATAGCTCCACGGCCGGCCAATCGTTTGCTATAGCCGACACTACCGGGAAAAGCATTCAAAAAGAGGATGTAACAAGTGTGGCACCACCACCAACAACCCTAAACGATGAAGTAAAGAAACAAGAAATAACTAAAGAAGAAGTTGAGCCCACTGAAAAACCTGTTGAAATTACTGTAGAAGAGATTGAGCCCACTGAAGCACCTGTTGAAATTACTTTAGAAGATTTTGACAAAGAGGAGGAAGTACCGGAACCTATTATTGCCGATGAAAAAGCGGAAATAGAAGCAATACCCGAAAAGCAATCCGGGGCTACTCGCGATAATACTGTTAATGCAATTAGCGGGAACGCTTTGGAGCCAGCGGCAAAAGCAGCCACGACAATGAAAAAATCGAGGAGTAGAGAACGTCTGGCAAGCGAGGAAATGGCACAACCGGCAACAGCTCCAAAAACAGTTACATACCGAGCCATGCCGCCCATTGGGTTAGATTATGTGCAATTTCGAAAGCAACTTGTGGAAGAAATGGCCAAAATACTTGCGCAACACAACGAGGAAGCAGCCGAGCTCACACTCACTATTGCCATTGACGAAACTGGCGTAGTAACCGAAGTGCGCACTAAAGAATCGCTAAAAAGGAAGACAGCCAAAGCCATTGAACAACATATTAAAGGGCTGGGTAACTGGAAACCTGAATTGGAAAATGGTATTGCGAAAGAATCGGAAGAAGTAATTACTTTGAATTTCGAATAATCACAGAAAAAGAACAAATGATACTCACGAAACGCCTTCCCAATATTATTGCAGCAATTTCCTTAGTAGCATTAGCTGTTTTATATTGGAATTTATTCGATTTTTTGCGATGAGAGTTTGACTCCCCAAGTTTTGTTGGAGCTGCAAAACAACTATTTGGTCCCGATGGTGGCTATAACTTTCAGTCTCGGCTTTCGAAGCCGCTTGCGCTTGTAATTCCCGGATTATTAGAATATTTAATCTCTCTTGATGCACAATATGGGTTTCTTATTCAGTCCGCAATAGCTTATTTTGGTTGTGCATTTCTAATAAAAAGCATTGTATTTAAACTTACTTCCCGAAACGATTTGGCTCTCTACGCCATGTATATTTATGTATTTAGTCAACCATTTGCCATATTCTCACTCATGATTTTGACAGATGCTCCCGGTTGGTTCATTAGTTTATTTATCATAAATAAGGCTGTTGAAAAAGTAAAGAACCAGGAAATAAAGCAAAAGCACTGGCTTTGGCTGGCAGCCGCAGCGGCTATTGGAATGCTGATAAAAGAAAGTGTCGTTTTTAGTTTTATATTTATTTTATGGTACCAATTGTTTTCGGCAGTTAGCCACAAGCAAAGAATAATTGGTCTGATATTCTCCAGCGGAGTATTTATCATAACATTTGTCATTAGCCAATGGATAACCTATGAACTATTCAATGATTCTATTTTGGGAAGGCTTTTTTCGCAACAGGAAAGAGTGGGGTTTGTTTATTATACTAAATCGAATGCAGCCCAAATTTTCCGAATCATCGATTTTTACTGGCTTTTAGTTTTGATAGGTATTGCGTCGGTTCAAATGGCGATAAAGCAATTCTCAATAAAAAACGAACTATTTGCCTTTAGTTGCGCTTTTGTTTCAAGTATCATTCTAATTCCCATGTACCCGTTTATTGTAGATCGAATTCTATTTATGGTTGCTCCAACACTTGTTATTTTTGCTGTATTAAGCACCCGGTTTTTAAAGAAACTTTTACTACCTGTTGTTTTATTGGGAGGGATAATAAATATAGGAGCTGCCTGGTTGATATATCGGTACAATAGTCAAGGACTTTTGGTATGGGGCTTATTTATATATGGATTTATCCTGCTGGGAGCATTAATTTATGAAAACAAAGCATCAATTAAAATTAAACATTTATTTGATTAACTGATTACCGGGCGCATTTTACACAATGCACGCTTTCGGGCTTAATTAAAATGCGACCCAGTGGAATGGGCTGTCCACACTTAACACAAATGCCAAAATCATCACTACCCAGTTTTTTCAACACATAATGAAGCTTACGTAGCTTTTCCTGTGCTTGGCGGAGGGCAGCTTCATTTACGGTTTTATTGTTAATGGCATCCATGCGCGAAATGCGCCCAATGGCATCATCGGGCGAAATAGGTTGCGTAAGATCTTTGTAATCAGTAATTAACTGCTCGGTTTTCTCAATCTCTCCGATAATTTTTTGTTCCATTTCGTTATGATCCATGTCTCTTTGTTTTTTTAATTAAAGGCATATTCGATCTTTCTCAATCAAGGCGTGTATTCAGGCCTCTATACTATAAGCTACAAATGTAGTGAAAACTTCAATGGCCGAATTTAATAAAGGCCTAATTGGGTAATAATTGCTGTATGGTTCGAATAAGCTCATTGGAGTTGATGGGGAAATCGATAACTGCATCAGCTTTGCTGTTATTAACCATTTTCCACTCTTCGTGACTGCTGAAATTTGCAATAGCTACAACAGGTAAGTTCGGTATCACGTTTTTCAATTTTCTGATAAAGTCAAACGGATCGCCAAATTGGAGTTGCAAATCGACAATTACAAGGCTTAACGTTGCAAAGTCGATACGCATGGCATCGGATATGTGTTGCTTCTGAATTAAATTGACATGGGTACGCAGCAATGCATTTTCGATAAACTGAAAGTCGTCTTGAATAAGAACGAGCATGGTATGAAAGTGGAAATCGGCCATTGCACCATGAAAGCCGCCTCCCCTTGCAAGTACCGGAATTTGCAAACCAATGGCAGCGTGTTCTGATTCATTTGCGCGCATGAATAATCGGCCGCCGGCACACTTCAGTGCATCTTCGATTTGACTGACTAGCAATTCCTCGGGTAGTTCGGTGTTTTGTAACTTGGTTACCACATCTAAGTCTGGACATGTGTGCTCAATGTAAAAAAGCGCAGAACCATTTTCCGATTGCTTAAATACGATGGTAAACACGGCATTTTTGCAATTAGCACTCAGGAGTTGCAGAAATTTAAACAGTACAGTGTTAATAAAAACATCGTTTATAGCCAGTGTTAAGGTTTGCACCGGCTCCACTTTGAGTTGCACAGAATTGTTATGTTCGCTTTTCATCGTTGCATAAGCATTAAACACCCGGAACAACCGATTTACACAATCGTGCGGCAAAATAATAAATGCACTCCGGGTAGTTTGGCGCAAGCTTGAAATCTCTTCTTGCATACCTTGAATGAAATGTGACAATTGCGTTACAAAACGGTGCTCTACAAAGTGTTCTATGGTATTCACAGGCTGCACATGAAAGTATGAGTAGTGTTTCATTTCCGCAAAAAAATCGGCATAAGCGTTAAGCAAGGTAATCTGTGCTTTTTCGAAGTACGTATTACAGGCAGGCTGTTGAGGCCATACAGATTCAGAATTGTCTGCGGGGGAAGAAGATGGTAAGACTGGCCGTTTTAGAAAAACTAACTGGGCATTTTCACCATCGACCACAATAAGTTCAGAAACTAACGTTACCTGTAGTACTTCGCCGTTACAGGACTGAAGGTTGCATACAATGTTATTGTGCGCATCGAACACATTCAAGTGTGCTTCAACCGTGGCTACATTGGGTGGAGCAACAATTGCCGAAAGTGGCATTTGTTCAATATCGGGTTCGTTACAACGCAGCAATTTAAACAGTTGGCGGTTTGCGCATACAATGATGTTGTTGCGAAAAATAAAAACCGGCTCAGATAAAGCATCTACAATTTTGCACAAGTTACTCTGTGCAAAGGCCACCGACATTGCCGAACCATTTTTCTTCTGGCGGAAATGTGGCAAGTCGGCTTGCAGCATGCTGAACACTTTCAAGACCTCATCGGCCACCTCATTTCCCCAATAGTCGGGCGTTAATCGTACATTTTCGAACTGCCCCGAGCGGACAATATCGAGAGCATTCTGCAAACCTCTTATGGAATTTGCATTCCTTTTACGCTCCTTTTCCAGCGTTTGCCTCGTTTCATTATATAATTTTTTCAGTGCCTCATAATTTTCGGGCATAACAGCAACCGGGTTTTCTGCATCGATTTTCCCACTAACCTTTACTTGCTGCATGAGCTCAAAAGCCTCATGCAGATTCTTAGCCAACCGAATTTGGCGAAAAGCGCAATAAAAGTTAAGTGTACAAAAATTTACAAGAAACCGGGCGGCAGGCGATCCGATGACAATTAAGACACGTATTGCCAAATTTTCGCTTTTATTCAGCTTCAGCAATAACCGACGGGCATCGGGTGTAACTCTCTCCACATTTCGCAAGTCAAAAATATAACCATGATGTTTCTTTCGCAGGTCAATTGCAAGCGAATCGCCCACATCGAAAAGAATTTTCAACATATTATGTACATCCATGGCAGAAACAACTCCAGTTGCCCGAAAATGAAGTACACCCTCTTCGTAATAGCGAACCGAACCATTAACTCCGTGTTGCTCATCGCTATATTGCCAATGAGCCAGTTGGATGTACTTTTTTTTGCGGTTTTTGTATCGATAAACAAACTGGCTCGATGCCCATAGCTGATGAAACTTTCCGTTACCGGAAAAATGGTGCGAATTGATTTTATCGGCGAATGCAAGGGCATTTTCCAACCGATTAAAGACTAAAATTCCTGACCGTTGCTGTAATCGGCTAATGAATTTTAGCCTGCCTTTTTGAAAAATACCTGAAGAAACAAAAAAGAAAAAATCGGCATGTAGTGATGCTAAATGCCGGTAGATGATTTTTACTGCGCGGTCTTCGGTAAGCCGCGATAAATTGAAAATGAGAACCACACTTACATCCGTAACCTTTTTATTAATTTCAATGATGAAATTATTGACAAAATCGATTTGGCTGGTTAAATGCTTTGCATTGAATACCCCTACTAAATCGAGTACTAGAACACCATCGGCAGGAGAGTAAAAACGGTAGGCGAATCGTTCCTCTTCGAGGGCAATTGTCCATTTGTCCCTGTCAATATTAAGCTTATCGAATGATAATGCACGCATTCGACCTAATTCTGTTTTACAAAATACAATTCATAAAAATGCAAATCGGGATTTGGCAAATCGATACTAAAACCCTTTACTTCGCCCGTAGCATTCAGATGAAATTTAACTTTACCATCTGGCAACGAAGGAACTGGCGGAAATGTCAGATCGAATGTTAAACAATCGGATTGGGTAAGAAGGCCATGAAACAAAGTAGACTCATTCCATTTCATTTGTAAGGTATTATTTTGGGTATACAAAAGAGCCTCTCCAACCAGCGAATCGTAATAGCGGCCAGTAAAAAAGTCATTGCTTTGCACATCGAACTCTTCGGCATCCGCATCTTCGGGGAGCTCTTCGTCCGAAGCGTGCTTATTCATAAAGGCTAGCGCCTCATCAGCCCAGTTACGCTTATTTTGTGTTAATCGATCGAGTAAGTCGTACATGAGAATGGTGGGGAGTGGCGTGCTTTTATTGGTTAAAAAAGCGGCTCCAATATTCAGTTCGGGCACCACAAGCATATGGCTGACCATTCCATCGAGGCCGCCACTATGGTTTAGTACTTTAATGCCTGCATAGTCCATCATTGTCCACCCTAATCCGTATGCTTTAAAGTTAACGGGAGCCGATAAATTACGGTCGAGCCAGGAGGATTTTAGTGGTATTTGGGCGTGCCACATTTCCTGTAGCTGCGCAGAATCGATCAACACCTGGTCGTTATAACGACCGTAATTTAGCAACATCTGCATATAGTGCCCTAAGTCGTCGGTTGTGGAAAAAATACCGCCTGCAGGGAGCATATTTTCCCAGGAAATATACTCTATAGCCATCACCGAATCGTTAGCGGTTATGTGTGGTTTAGCAATATTTTCAAATGTTGGCAAGAGTGCATAATCGGCAAAAGACCGTTTCATGTTTAAAGGTGAGAAAAACTGCTGTTGGAGTGCTTGCGCAAATGACGTTTCTAATATATTTTCGGCTACTTTGCCCACTAGCAGATAAAGAATATTTGAGTATCCGAAACCTGACCGAAATCCTTGCTTGGGCTCCAGATACTGTAACCGATGAATAATGGTACTATCGGAAATTTTACTTCCGTACCAAATAAGATCGCCACTAAACCCGGCCAACCCTGACCGGTGAGCAAGCGCATCGCGCAATGTGAGTTGCGACGTTACGTAATTGTCGTACAATTGAAGTTGTGGATAGAGTTTGACTAGTGGTATATCGAAGTCGAGTTTTCCGGCTTCCACCAAATTGGCGATTAATGCAGTTGTAAACGATTTTGTAAGTGAGGCAATTCCAAAAATTGTTTGGTTATTTACTTTCTGGTCAGAGCCCTTTTCAAGAACTCCGAAACCTTTGGAAAACAGCACCGAGTCACTATCGACAATTACGACAGCCATTCCGGGTACCTGATAATCGGCTATAACTTTGGTGTAAAAGTCTTGCAGCACCTTTGGTGCTATCTGTTCACGTTGCGCTTGCAGCATTACGGAAACAAGCAGCAACAACCCCAAACTTGCAATTAATCGCTTCACGGCTAATGGTTTTAGTTGTATGTTAAAACTGATAACACCGGTTGTTTGTTTAATTCGTTAATTCACTTCCACAATTACCATTTCGGTTCTGCGGTTTTGTGCACGCCCTGCGGCACTGTTGTTATCGGCTTTGGGCTGCTCCTGTCCGTAGCCTTTGTATCGTAATCGTTCGGCATTAATCCCTTGTTCAACAAAGAACGAATATACCGCGCGGGCACGATAGGCCGAAAGCTGCTGATTATAATTTTTGTCGCCCTTATTGTCTGTGTGCCCTGCAACTTCAACAGTTAGTCCTTTATTTTGTTCCAGAAATCGTTTAACACGATTCAGTTCGCTTTTCGAATCTTCGCTCAGTTCGTAAGAATCGAATTTAAAAAATACGTTACGCAGCACTACAGACTGCCCCACTTTAATGGGTTGCAAAAGAATTTCGAGCTCGGTAACCATATCTTCGGTTGGTTCTTTCAGATCGAAATGGTCGGAATAGAATATATAGCCCGGTTTTTCAATCATTAACCCATATTTTTTGTTTGCTGGCAAGCTCACCAATGCATCGCCCATTTTCCGCTGAACATTAATGTCTAAAATGCTATCGCCTGTTTCCACATCGAATAAACTCACTACAGCCGTAAGCGGCCGGTACGTTTCTTTATCTTTTACCGAAACCTTCAGGTGCGATACATACTGTGGTTTTACAGCATCGGGAACGGCAAACCGATAAATGCTTCGTTTGTCCTGCATATTGTCTGTGGAAAAGTAGGCGTACTCGCCCGGTGCATCGATAAAAATACCCATTTCGTCTGTATGTTTATTAATGGGATACCCTAAATTCAGTGGCTCCGACCAGATATTCTTCCCCAGTTTTTTCACCATAAAAAGATCCTGTCCGCCCATGCCGGGATGATAATCGGAAGAAAAGTAAAGCGTTTGATTATCGGCATGAATAAAAGGAGCAAACTCATCGCCGCGAGTATTGACCGAATCGCCCAGATTCTCGGGCTTAGTCCAAATAGGGTAGCCCTCATCGTCTTCCCCATTTTTTAAACTCATGTAAATATCGGCTCGCCCTTTTCCTCCTTTGCGATTACTAGTAAAAAGCAACATTTTGCCATCGGAAGAAATGACCGGACGCGAATCCCACAAGTTAGAATTTACTGCCCCTCCAAGGTTTCTGGCCTCGTCCCATTGGCCATCGCGCCGCATGGAAATATACAAATCGCAACTCCCAAAGCCATCTTTGCGGCCACAGGCAGTAAACAGCATAAACCTACCGTCGGGCGAAATAAACGAAGCTCCCTCATTACCAAAGGTAAGCACCTTATCGCTAATTAGCCGCGGCTCGGTAAATTGGCCGTCCTCAATCTTACTTTCGTAGATGTCTTCCTGAAAACTATTAACGTAAAGTGGTCGTTGACACGTAAAGTAAAATAGTTGGTTATCGACAGTCATTGAAGGCCAGTACACATCGCCCACGCTATTTATTATATTATCGATTGGCACGGCATCGATTTCAACCGGGTTTTTCATGCTTTCGATGGCAAATGCGATTGTGCGTACAGCATGTTTGCCATCGGTTTTATCTTTGGATTCAAGGCTGTCGAGTGTGAGAAACATTTTGGCATGAGCCAATGCTGTTTGATACTCGCCAGCACGAAAGTGCGCTTTTGCGCTAAAATAGAGTGTATATTTATAAAATTCTTTATCGATGGAAATGGCGCGTTTATAGGCACGCGCCTCAGCATCGTGTCGACCTAACAGCCCCAGTACCTGAGCCTTTAACAACCAGGATTCAACAAATTCCTCTTCTCTGTTTATGGCCTCGTCGAGCAATTCCAAACATTTATCGTATTGCGTGTAGCCATAAGCCTGTGTAGCTGCTTCATACATATGGATAGCACGCTTAGAATCAACGGTGTACGATTGGCTAACAGCATTGGTAATAAAAATTACCAGAAATAGCAACACCAAGCTAATTTTGTTCATATTCGGACATTTTTCTTATGTAAATCGCTCAAAGTTACATTTTTCTGCTGGTATACCATATTTTTTATATATTTCGGATTACATCTATGTGTATAATTTAAACCCGTAAAAATGAAGCAACTACTCCTAACTCTACTCATTGTAGCCATTTTCGTATCTGGAAATGCACAAAACTTTATCGTAACAAAAACAGGTAAGCTCACTAACGACGAGCACGTTTTTAAAAAGCCGGAGCGTACATCGGCAGAAGCAACAACCGATGTGTACACCGCATCGTTCACCTTTCCGGGTGTTAAAATAATTGACAAATCGCACAAAGGGAAAAGTTATCAATTTTTGAAAATACAAGGAACGGGGCAAACCACACAACCCGGAGCACCTGCGCTACCAACCTTTTACGATCAGGTGTTGGCGCCAAAAAACACAAAGGCCAAAATATCCATAAATAAAACCACTTACACCGAGCTAAGTGGTTTTATGCTACACCCTGCACTAAAGCCGGCTAAAGATACTTACGGTGCAACACCACCCGAATGGGAAATGGATGAAACAATTTATACTAAAAATGCTTTTTATCCGGAAAATCCCGTATCAATTTACGCTACTCAAGATTTACGAGGGTTTCCAATTGTCATGGTTCAAGTAAACCCCATACAATTTAATCCCGTTACCGGGAAAATACGGGTTCACAGCGAATTGAGCTACACGATACATTTTAATAACGGAGATAAAAGCTCAATCAACACCCTTGAAGCTGAAAATTCGCCGACATTTTTAACAAACTTACGTGCGAGCATCACTAATCCGCAAATCGTACCACGCGTATCAAAAGCAAAAGCAAAAGAGGGAGAATACAATTACTTACTGATAACACCAAACGCATATAAAGCCGCTGCCGATACGCTGGCTCAGTGGAAACGACAATTGGGCTACACCGTAGAAGTTATTGCAGAACAGGCGTGGAGCGCATCCATGGTTAAAGATGCCATTCACAGTCGCTATAGCGAATGGACGGTAAAACCCGATTACTTTTTAATTCTTGGCGATCATGGAGGCAACAACCCTGTGCCCGGCGAAATGTTTCCAGCCCCAGACAATGAGGGTTACTATGCTACCGATTTATATTTTGCGTGCATGGGCGGGACATCTGATTTTAGACCCGAAATGGCACACGGTCGTATCTCTGTGTCGACTCCTGCAGAAGCCATTAGCGTGGTAAAGAAAATTGTTAACTACGAGCGTTATCCTGTAGACAATGCCGAATTTTACGGAAAAGCACTTACCTGTGCTCAGTTTCAGGATGTGGCAGACAGTGAAGCCCCGGATGGATACGCCGCCCGCCGATTTGCGCATACCAGCGAAGATATTCGCGATTACACTATCGGTCAAGGGTACGATGTAGACCGAATTTACTATACCGATAATACCAACACACCTACAAATTACAACAATGGGTACTACTCCGACGGCCAAGCCATTCCAACGGAACTACTCAGAAGCAATGGCTTTTCCTGGAACGGCAATTCCAACCAAATTAGAAATGCGATTAATGACGGACGCCTCTTTGTATTCCATAGAGACCACGGTTATTCCGGAGGAACCGGATGGTCGAATCCTGAATTTGTTACATCCAGCATCAATTCGCTATCAAACGGAGAAATGCTGCCGATTGTGTTTAGTATTAATTGCCATACAGGCGAATTCTCTCTAAACAAATGCTTCTCCGAGGCCTTTCTACGGCATGAAGGCGGTGGAGCCGTTGGCGTATTTGGCGCATCGTACTATAGTTACAGCGGTTACAACGATGGCCTTTCGGCAGGAATGATTGATGCCATTTGGAGTAACCCCGGACTAACGCCAAACTTTGGTTATGGTGGAGCTTACAACCCGCCTGCAAGTACAGCCAACAACATCAGAACCATGGGCGACGTAATGAACCAGGGACTTACACGTATGGAACAAACCTGGGGAGTGAGCGAATACACAAACCGTCTTTTCCACTATTTTGGCGATCCGGCAATGCGTATGTGGACAGAAAACCCACATGCAAATGTTATTTCAGCCGATCACCCATCAAGCTTAAGCTGCAATGAAAACACATTTGAATTAACCAACTGCAATACAGAAAATGCTACGGTAACGCTTGTGCATGATGGTCAATTACTTGGAGTAACCACAACCCAAGACGGATCGGCCACCATAAACTATGAACTGACAAGCGGGTATCCGTATGCAACACTAACCATTTCGAAAGAAAACCACGCCCCGTACATTCAAAAAGTGATGCTAGAAGGCACATGTAACTTTCCCCCAATAGTAAGAGCTCAGCATGTAGATATTGCAAATCAGAGCAGGGCGATAGTGCATGCGGCAATAATTGATGCTCCAACTGGTAACATCACAGAGAGTGGAGTTATTTACGGAACATCGGCAAACCTCACAACAGATTCGCCCGAAGCGATTGTTTTACAAACTATTCCTACTGTGACTACGGGCGAGTTTGCAGTAACAACCAATTATCTTAATCCATCGACACGTTACTATTATCGCGCTTACGCGATTAACGAAAACGGGACGGGCTACAGCGAAGTAAAATCGTTTGAATCACAATGCGAAGGCATTGATAAATTCCCCTACGCACTCGATTTTGCAGAACGTATATTACCTCCTTGCTGGAACATCGACGATTACTCGGGAACAGACCAAAACTGGGCGTTTAACAACCCCGGAAGCCGAACCTTTGGTTCAACCACGGGCGATAACGGATTTATTATTGTCGATAGTGATTTTCATGGTGGAACTGGCTCACAAAATACCCATTTTACCAGTCCGACATTCGATTTTTCTATTTACGGAGGTGTTACACTTAACTTTGAGCATTACTACCGTCACTCAACAAGCTCATCGGCGGAACTATTCTATTCTACAAATAACGGCTCTTCGTGGACTGCCATTGAGGAATGGACTGCTACATTGGGTTCGTTCGCTACGCCTGAACAGTTTTCTGTAAACTTAACCGAAGAGCTGGCCGGAGAGGAGCAGGTGCGTTTCCGCTGGAGTTACACGGGCGACAATGATTATTATTGGATTATTGATGATGTTGAAATAACAGCCAGCGATTTCAAACGCTACGAAGTATATTACAACGGCGCTATTTTACAGTTGGGCGATACTATTTTTGATTACACTCCTGTAAATACAGGTACAGATTTACCATTTAGCTTTACAGTAAACAACATCGGCGACCAACCGTTAAGTGTTGAAAACCCAACAGCAACACATGATAATTACGGAGTAGTTCCGTTTGAAAGCTCAACTGTAGCTCCCGGCGAATCGGGCGCGTTCGACATTGTTTATACGCCAACCGAAGCCGGTAGTCATAACGCAACCATTTCGTTTGGCAGCGATGCGCCCAACCTTGAAAATTTCAGTTTTGAGCTGTTTACCAATTTAGCAGCTACTTATGCAGGCACCATCAATGTGGTAAATGCCTACGGTACTCCCATTGAAAATGCCACAGTTGAAATTTCTGGACACGCAACACAAACCACCGATGCCGATGGAAATGCCACATTTGCAACATTGGCCTCGAGCCAAACACACGGCTTTACGGTAACACACACTAATTATCAACCATTCTCCGGAACTATTGGAATAACTCATCAGGACGAAGAAAAAACCATAGCACTTAATGGAAACGCTATCAACATTACGTTCAATATTAGTAACGGATCTACACCACTGAATAATGCGCTCATTAGTCTCTCTTCCGGGGAGGGGCTTAGCGTAAGTAATGGGACTGCAACAACTGAAATAAATGGTATTCAACCCATCACATACCAAGTGACCAATTATGGATACGAAGATTATTCGGGTGAAGTTAATCTGACACTGAACGATACCACCATTGATGTAGTAATGATTCAAATCGGTCATCAGGTTGACGTATACGTTACAACTTCCGGTGTTCCGGTGCCCAACGCGGCCGTATCTGTTCAAAGCGGCTCTGTATTTCATACAAATAGCGAGGGAGTGGCATCTGTGACAGGTGTTCAATCGGGTTATTACCGTTCCATAGCTGTAGAAGCACGCGGTTACCAAGCATTCGAAGACAATACCAATATTTCGGGCGATATGGAGTTCAATGTTTCGTTGACACCGAATGCCCACAACATGAACATACATGTTCTCCGAAATAATGAACCGTTTGAAGGTGCTACAGTTACCCTAGATAGTGAACCATCACAAACAACAAATGCAGATGGCTTAGTTCAGTTTTCAGAACTAAATGCGTATCCGTCAAGAACATTACTCATTTCCAAAGAGGGTATGGAACCCATTTCGCGCACCATAAATTTCAATGCGGACACCACGCTCACCTACCACATGCAGTTAGAGGGTATTGGCGAGCACGCAGATGGTATGCAACTTTACCCTAATCCGGCAAGCACATCCTTAACAATTATGCATGAAAGTGAAACATTACAAAGCATAATAGTATACGCCGGCACCGGAAAAAAAGTAGTGCAAACTCACCCGGGAGGCGTAAAAACAATGCATTTGGATGTAAGTCATTTGCCGGAAGGCGTATACCACATTAGCATTACAACTGAAGTGCACACGTACAGAAAAAAGATAATAATTAGATAATATATGTTTTCTTAGGTATGCTGAATAAGAAGTAAAAATTCACATACTAATTCAGAGACTCCCGATCGTGGAAGCACCCGATCGGGAGTCTTTGCGTTACTACATGCGATAAATGGTCGTATGGGAGATTGGATCTGAAAGGCCGAAGTGTTGAAATATCAAAACACTGAAATTAAGCCCACTGCATTTTCTGCTAAAGAGATGGCTACGGTAAAATTTAGATATAAAAAGCCCGATGGCGACAAGAGTATTTTGCTCGAGCAGATTATTTTCAATTCATCGACCGATTTGAATCGAACATCAGACAATTATCGGTTTTCTGCGGCTGTTGCTGGGTTTGGTATGTTGCTTCGCAATTCTGAGTTTAAAGGAGATTTAACATGGAAGTCTGTAATTGAGATGGCTCAGAGTGGCAAAGGGCGAGATGAAAATGGGTATCGCAGCGAGATGATTCAATTGGCGAAACTGGCTAAGCACTTGTAGTTTTTTTGTAAAATAGATACAGAACTAACTAAAAAAACATGGGAGACCGACTTACAGCCGGTCTCCCATTTCCTTTTAACGAGATTCTTTTTAATTGTTATCCGTTTTTGTACCTAATTCTATTTTGATTTTGACTTCGTCGAGCTCCGCTTCGCTACGGTTCTTCATTTGCCCCTAGCCCTACAGGGTGTGAAGAAAATCAATTGCTCCCTTTAGGCCGTATGTTTGTAAAAGCATAAGCCTTCAAAATTTGTAGCTTTATAAAAACAAATACTAACGCTATAAATCGAAAGCTTATGCGAAGTAAAGGTAACAAGTTAAGTTTTAAAGGTCAAAAGATATACGTTGGAATTGACCATCATCTAAAAAGGTGGAGTGTGACAGTTTATACTGAAGAACTTATGCACAAGAAATTTTCTATGGATCCAAATCCTAAACAATTGGCAAATTATCTTAACAGGAATTTTCCAGAGGCAGAATATTTGTCTGCCTATGAAGCTGGTTTTAGTGGCTTCAGCACCCATAGAAAACTACTTGAAGTGGGCATAAAAAACATTGTGGTTAATCCTGCCGATATTCCAACAACCGACAAAGAACGGAAGCAAAAAGAAGATAAAAGAGATAGTAACAAAATTGCCAAAAGTCTTCGTAGTCAGAGCTTAGTTTCTATTTATGTCCCTTCACGTCAGTTAGAAGAATTGAGAGGTTTAATGCGTTACCGCAAAACCTTGGTTAAAGACATAAGCAGGAATAAGACACGAATTAAAATGTTTTTATACCGCAATGGCGTTGATATTCCAGATGAATTGGGAACAGCTTCGAAATATTGGTCATCTGCTTTTACCAAATGGCTAAAAACAGTAAGGCTTACAACAGCTTATGGACATATAGAATTGGAGAATTTGTTAGAAAACACAGAAAAAATGAGGTTGTCTTTATTATATGTTACAAAAGAAATACGCAAACTTTCATGCCATACTGAATGGAAAAGCAAAGTCGATTTGCTGATCACCATTCCTGGTGTAGGTGTTATCACAGCCATGACATTTTTATCTGAGCTTTATACAATAAAAAGGTTCAAGAACCTTGATCATTTGTGTTCTTACATAGGACTGGTTCCCACAACCAATTCCTCTGGGGATAGTGAACGCACAGGAAATATAACCAGACGACGCAATAACCATTTAAGGACGATATTAACAGAGAGTGCATGGATTGCAGCTCGAACCGATCCAGCACTGACATTAAAATATAATGAATTAAAAAAACGAATGAACGGAAATAAAGCAATAATACGGATAGCTAAAAAACTATTAAACCGAATAAGATTTGTATTACTAAATGAAGTAGAATATCAGTATGCAATTAAATGAAAATAATGTAATTTTGAGCATTAAACATCTTTTAACTAAGAGACAGCTACGGTCCCTTGCGGCCCTTTACGGTGTCCGTTTCCTTTAGGCTGCTGCTCTTAACTGTAGAAATTAAACACGGATATGCGGCTTTAAATAAGACCGTTAATAGAAGGATGTTTTTATAGCTCAAAATACACCAAGTGGATTACCTGACGGTGATGCTTTCGACCGATGGTTTTTCCTTAAATATTACCGGGCAGTGAGCCCGGTAATATTTACACCAAGTGGAAAACCATCAGGCTCCGCATTGCCCGATAGTTTAAGCACTAAAATCATAACTACTTACGAATGAATGAAAAAAGCGTAGAAAAATTTGGTTTACAACATAGAAGGGGTAGGGGCAGAACAATTGATTTTCACCACATTGGTTCTTTTTTAGGTACAAAAACGGATATGCATATTCTTTTTTACCACCATCCCATTTTTATTCCTGCAAAAAACTCGGACGAATTGAAATTTCCTGCTCCATATCCCTTAATGGACATATTCCCAAAATGTGTATACCCGCCACCAACTGTAATGGCTAAAATGGAGAGTAGTTTTACATCTACCGAAAGTTGTGGTTTTATTACCGACACTTTGTCGTAAACAGTAGTTTGTATGTCGTGGTTGTTTAATAGCACTTGGCCACTACCTACTTTGCCGGATACATTAACATAAAACCGTTTGTTTAATCGAATAATATACCCAATCCAGAAGCCGCCGTATTCACTTTCTATATGGTAATTTGGATGCTCCAATGTTGAAATGCTCGATAATGTGCTTGTTTTATTCATATTGTTGTTTGCTGATGTTGTTCCCATTCCAAATCCGCCTACGAATATATTATTTGCAAATACTACTGCCCCTTCACCACCCATGTTAAGGGTAGTACCATTTTTAAAGTTGAAGCCTGCTACTGGATTGCCAAAGCCACCAGATACTCGAAAATCTGTAAGTTTACTCTGTGCATTTAGCGCTGTCGATAATAACAGCATTGCAGAAAGAAAGTATAATGTTTTCATAGTCAATTTGTATTAATGGTTAAATATTTTTGGGGCTTTTTTATGCCAGCCTAATAAGAAAAAGCCAATAGTATAGAGGCCAATGTTGAAAATACCCAACGAAAAAATCCCAATTGAAAAAATCCCAACAGAGAAGATCCCGATAGAAAAATTTCCTATTGCGAATACGCCTGCCGCAAAATTGCCTGCCGCAAAATAGCCCATAGCATATTCTCCCATCGAAGGGGCGACGTGCCCAGTTAAGTATAATATGATACCTACAATAATGCCTAGTAAGGCTAGCCCAAGAATCCAATGTTTTTTCATAATAATTTGATTTAATTGTGAATAATTTGCGATAAATTGTTTCCACAAAAATATTTGGAAGTGTTGCCCTGTGCAACTTTTAGTGATAGTTGACAAGCTTTTGTGATGAATGGAACGAAGCTGTGACGAATAACATGTTTGTGAGATGAACCAAGCCTTAATGCATCGGTTTGCGAAGCTCACTCGAGCATGATTATCTAATCAATTGGGAAAGATTTTTCGTTTAGTGAGCTTGGGGTGGCGTACTATTTTCTCATGTTTGTACGCACAAAAGTTTTGGCTCTGGATAGATGCGTAGGGGGTTCTCTCTAGCATAGGTGAGGGGGCGGCTGGCAGAAAAACAAACTGCCTCTAGCAAAAAAACAATTACTGTGATTGACTGTTTCAAAAACGAGAGTAACACGGAATTTGGCGTTTTCTTGCAAAAACATCAAAAAATTGCCTATTTGAGCGAAGTTGTAATAAGGTGGGGTAGAAAGTCCTTAATCAAAATACAGAATAAGAACTATTTATACCGTTGCGATACAGTTAATTTTGTACTGCCGATTTGACAATGCTTACGTAGTTTCTCGAAACAGGTATTGTTTCTTCTATGTGATTTAGCGTGAGTTTTAGTCCCTGGGCATTACCAGTTGCTTGGCAAATGTGTGTAGTATTTACAATGTATGCACGATGACACTGTATTATGTTGGGAGATTCACTTGTTTGGAGAAGTGTTTTTTTTAATGTGTTTCTTATGAGTTGCCAATGTGGCTTGTTGTCTTTTATGTAGCATATATTGAGGTAGTTACCTTCCGATTTGATGAGTAGGAGGTCGTTTGCAACTATTGTCAAACTCTCACCTTTGTTTGATCCGGTTAAGCTGATTACATTTTCATGGTCGTTGGGTTGGTTGGTTCTTTCATTCTTCGATGTTTGGAGCATCCGCACCAGCGCCATATTTCGTTTGAGGTGTTTGATATAGGAGTATAAAATGCTGCCAGTTACAGGAAAAATTCCAACCATTATGGTGAATATTTCAAACATGACCAAGTTGCCAACTGTTAATTGGCTATGTTCGAAGATAGAGCTTGTGTATAGCAGGTTGCCAATGCCAATGGTAAGAACCAATGTTAAAAGCCATGTCCCATGTTTCCAAACAACCCAGTTTTTTTCACTAAATGTTCTTTTGAACAGAACTGGTAGTAGTTGCAGAAATATAATAACTATTGCTGCGGTTACAAACCCATAACCTCCTATGATGAAGAGTTTTCCGGGTGTTTGAAGTTGTGATAGTCCAAAGGGTTGAAACATTGCCAGAATGGCAAATACAGAAAACCCTATAATGACACTGATATTTAGCGTTTTCGTACTTTGCGAGGGCGGTGGGAACGGTTCCTTCAGGAACATCAGTATTCGTTTCACTTTTGTTTATTGTTGTTTAATTAGTCCGGCCCTAAAGTCGGAGTGTCCAGTGAATAAAATCTATTTTCAAGTCTTGCGAAACTCAAAATCGTTGAGTCCACTATTCATCGGGATGATACGGGTTTGAGTGAGTATAACGCAGAAAATCGAGTTTATTGACGAGCACTAATTAGTTCTATACATTTAATTAAGCTTTCCTCCCAGTGTGGAATTTCAATTTGTAGTTGGTCTTTTATTTTTCGTTTGTTGAGAATGCTATAGTGTGGACGTTTGGCCGGGGTAGGGTAGTCAGTTGTTGGTATGGGGTTTATTTGCACCCGGTTATTGGCTAGTTGTTGAATTTTTAGCGCAAAATCGTACCACGAGCAAGCACCCTCGTTGGTGAAGTGATAAATGCCACGTTTAAAACTGTTTGACGTGACGTAATTTTTAGCGAATGCCAGTATTGCGTCGGCAAGGTCGCCTGCATACGTTGGCGTTCCCACCTGATCGTCGATAACTCCAAGTTGCTCTCGTTCTGCTCCGAGGCGCAACATAGTTGTTACGAAGTTTTTGCCAAATTCGGAATAAAGCCAGGCCGTTCGAATAATTACAGCTTCGTTGTAGTTTTGCAATATGGCCTCTTCCCCAAGTACCTTTGTTTGGCCGTAAAAGTTTACCGGGCGTGTGGGATGTGTTTCCTCGTAGGGCATAAAGCCCTCTCCATCAAACACATAGTCAGTGGATATGTGAATTAGAAAAGCGCTATGTTTTTTGCATTTTTCGGCCAGTACCAAAGAGCCTTTCTGGTTTGTTTTGAGGGCACTATCTCGTTCTTTTTCAGCATTGTCTACCGCAGTATAAGCAGAACAATTGATAACTATCTGTGGTTTATGGCGCTCAAGCATGGCATCAACTTGTGGGCGCATGGTAATATCTAGATCATCAACATCGGTGTAAACCATATTGAATGTACCATTTTGCTCAAATGCTTCTTTTACTTTTGTTCCCAGTTGTCCTCCGGCTCCTGTCACCAAAATAGTTTCTTTACTCATGTTATTCAAATTTATTGACGCAATCTTTTAATGATGGATGAATCTTATCTTTATCGCTAAGTTTTACTTTTTCATATGGTAGCTCCCAGTCAATGTTTAGTGCTCCATCGAAGGGGTTAATTCCTCCTTCAACTTCGGGATGGTAATAGTCGTCGCATTTGTACTGCACCAGGCATTTTTCGCTCAGTACGACATATCCGTGGGCAAAACCTTTGGGAACCAATAGCTGACGGTGGTTGTCACCTGTTAAGCGTACCTTGTACCAGCGTCCGAAAGTGGGTGAACTTTTGCGTAAATCGACTACCACATCAATTATTTCTCCGTGTATTACCCGAATGAGTTTTGTTTGTGCGTGGGGTGGATGCTGGTAGTGTAGTCCTCTTAAAACACCAAATTCGCTGTAGGCCTGATTGTCTTGAATAAAATTATAGGGAAGGTGGTTGTCTTCGTATTGTTTTTTGTTGTACGACTCGTAAAAATAACCGCGTTCATCACCAAATACACGGGGTTCAATAATTAGCAGATCAGAAATTGGTGTCTTAATTATGTTCATCGGTGTGGTTTTATATTACTACTGTTGGTTGGTTTTGCAATTTTTGTGTTACATCAAAAAAGCATGTTCCGGTTATTTCCCAAATTCGCTTTTCGCGATACTGTAATTCTTATTATTGGTTAATTGCCGGAAGGATGCCTTTTTTCCTTTTGAAACGGTTCTTGTTGTTCCAACCGAATATGTGATCTATTGATTTTTTTGTGCCACTTCAAACAGATATTGACCATACTGGTTTTTTTCCAGCTCTTTGGCTAGTTCTAGTAATTGGTCCCTGTTTATAAAGCCTTTCTTGTAGGCTATTTCTTCGATACAGGCAATTTTTAATCCCTGCCTTTGCTCAATGGTTTCGACGTAGTTCGATGCATTATGTAAACTTTCGTGAGTCCCTGTATCGAGCCATGCAAAACCTCTGCCCAGCAACTCTACGTTCAGGTTATCCTCTTCTAAATAAACCTTGTTTAGATCGGTTATTTCTAACTCTCCTCTGGATGAGGGTTTTAATGCTTTTGCTTTGGCTGCTACTGTGTTATCGTAAAAATAATGCCCGGTCACCGCATAGTTCGACTTGGGGTTTTCGGGTTTTTCTGCCAGACTCAGTACTTGTCCGTCTTTATCGAATTCTGCCACGCCATAACGTTCCGTATCTTTTACATAATAACCGAAAACGGTGGCGCCTGCTTGGCGCTCAACTGCCTTTTTCAGAACGCTCGAAAACCCAGGCCCGTAGAAAATATTGTCGCCCAGAATTAAACAAACCTGATCGTTGCCAATAAATTCTTCACCAATGATAAATGCCTGAGCCAGTCCGTCGGGTGAGGGTTGCTCAGCATACTCAATGTTCAGTCCGTACTGCGAGCCATCTTCAAACAGGTTTTGGTACATGGGCAAGTCGCGGGGTGTTGAAATGATAAGTATTTCTTTTATTCCTGCAAGCATTAATACCGACAGGGGATAGTAAATCATGGGTTTATCATATACCGGAATAATTTGTTTCGATATACTTTTCGTAATTGGGTAAAGGCGCGTTCCGGCTCCGCCGGCAAGGATAATTCCTTTCATAAGTGCTATGTTTTAAATTTATTATTGTGTTTTGGGTTACCAGGTGTCGAAATTACCCGATTTCAGCAAGTTTTCAAAATATGTGATGGTTTTTTCCAGTCCGTTTTTCAGTGGCACCTGAGGCTCCCAGCCATCGAGCATTTCTTTTGCTTTGCCAATGTCGGGTTGTCGTTGCGTAGGATCGTCTGTTGGTTTGGGAAGGTTTATTATTTTTGATTTCGATCCGGTCATTTCTATTACCATACTGGCCAGTTCTTTAATTGTAAATTCGCCGGGATTACCTATGTTTATAGGCCCAATCACGTTATCGTCTGTGCGCATCATGCGAATCATCCCTTCTACTAAATCATCGACATACTGAAAGCTTCGCGTTTGCGATCCATCGCCATAAATTGTGATATCGTTGCCCTGAAGTGCCTGAATAATGAAGTTTGAAATTACCCGCCCATCGTTGGGGTGCATTCGTGGGCCGTAGGTGTTAAATATTCGGATTATTTTTATTCGAACATCATTTTGGATATGGTAATCCATGAAAAGTGTTTCGGCGCACCGTTTCCCTTCGTCGTAGCATGAGCGTCGGCCAATGGGGTTTACGTGCCCCCAATAATCCTCTGTTTGCGGATGAACTTGCGGATCGCCATACACTTCAGAAGTAGAAGCTTGTAATATTTTAGCTTTGATGCGTTTTGCCAGTCCGAGCATATTGATGGCACCCATCACCGATGTTTTTACTGTTTTTATGGGATTATACTGGTAATGCACTGGTGATGCGGGGCAGGCCAGATTGTATATTTCATCAACTTCTACGAGGTAGGGCGTGGTTACATCGTGTCGAACGACCTCAAAGTAAGGGTGATCTATTAAATGAACAATGTTTCGTTTGTCGCCGGTAAAATAGTTGTCTAGTGAAATTACTTCGCAGCCTTCGCTCAGCAATCTTTCGCATAAATGCGATCCCACAAAACCTGCTCCTCCTGTTACTAATACTTTCCTCATTGGTGTTCGTTTTTTATATTTTGTTTCTTGCTGCGAACTTTTTCATCATCCCTGAAACTTAATACACGTCCTGTCTCTTACATTGCGAGGGGATCTGTCATGTACCTCAACATCGGTCTTACAGCATGTAAAAATAGTGTTTTTCTGCAACAATCTGGTCTTTTCGGCCTCCGATAGCTTTTTGATGAAAGTTCATACCGCAGTTGTGATCTGTATTAATACTGATGTATGTGTGAATTGCATTGTTCTGTTTCAATAGATTGCATGACAAATACTTTCCACGAAATTTTTATTTCAAATAAAAATCGTTAGTTAGTAGTTTGTATTTCTTGCTATAGCAGTGACGGCCCCCATCTTCAATAATTAAATCTTCAATTTTCTCAAGTTGGCTTGTAAAGCAGTATTCGGTAATAAACCGATGGAATGGTTTTGAAGGTGTTGGTTTAATGTGTAATGTACGTTTAGGGTAAAGCTGATGTTTTTTTGCAATTTGCGAAGCAATATCTTTTTGGTCAAATGGTAAAATAAGTGATATTATTCCGTTGTGTTTGAGTATGTCAGCCGAATGGGCGAACAATTCATCAAGTGTTAAATTTCTTGTTTGTCGTGCCGTGTTGCGGGCTGCATCGGGCGAAGGTTTAGATGTATTGAAGAATGGCGGATTGCTTATAATGAGATCGAACTTAGTGGAGGCTTCTTTCGCCAATGATTGCAAAGAGGTGTTTTCTATCGAAATCCGATCGCTCCAGGGGCTGCTTTCACTATTTTCTATTGCCTGACTGCTCGCTTGAGAATCAATTTCGATGGCTTTAATTTTTAATTGGGGGCTTCGTTGTGCCATAATGAGTGCAATGAGCCCCGTTCCTGTTCCCACATCGAGCATAAGCCCGGAGCGTGGTGCAGTAGTCCAGGTGCCAATTAGTACGCCATCTGTTCCCACTTTCATGGCGCAATTGCCCTGATTAATCGTAAATTGTTTGAATTTGAACCAACTGTTTGCCATATTGTAAATGCGTTTGTTGCTAAAACTTTTCAAATATGCCCAGTCCGAAGAGAGCAAAATCGTATTTTACCGGATCTTGTGCATCAAAACCCTGAAGTTTATGGGTAATTTCTACCACCGCTTTCCAGTCGTTAGTTCGCCTGTCGAGCAATCCCAATTTCCGGCCGATGCGGCTCGTATGGACATCGAGAGGCAAATAGAGTGCTGCAGGGGAGATAAAATCCCAGATTCCGAAATCGACCCCGCGGTCATCTTTTCGTACCATCCAGCGTAGGTACATGTTCATGCGTTTAGCAGCCGATCCAGCTTCGGGGTTCGATAAGTGCTTGACTGCCCGTCCCGGTGCCTTGTGTGAAAAAAAATCGTTGTGAAACGCTGTAAGTGTGTCCCGAACATTCATATTGTTGGTGTAGTGGTGATGGAAACATTGGCCAAGTGTTTCGTACTTTTTTAGTAATTGATGAAGAGCAGTAATGAAATACATAAGGTCAGAACTTTTGAAAGTACGGTAACCAAATTTTTTAAACTGGGATAATTCTCGCTTGTTGGCCTCTTTAATAAAAGTGTACGGTGTGTTTTCCATCAGTTTCATTATCTCATGCCCCTTGCTTACAATTACTGCCCGTTGACCCCATGCTATGGTGGCAGCTAAAAATCCCGAAACTTCAATGTCTTTATAGTTGCTAAATTGATGTGGTATAGCAATGGGGTCGCTGGATATGAAATTCGGTCTGTTATACTGATCGAACTTTTCTTCCAGAAATTCTTTGATTAAGTGGTCGTGTTCTCTATTCATTAACAAAATTATTTTTCTCTTTCGTGCAATTTTAACTAATTTTGGTGCTTTTTAAAAGGTATGATTGAAGAAACTGTAGCACCGGTATTATTATTTGTAAAGGGAGTTGTTATTGGACTTGCCGTTTCTGTTCCAATGGGGCCAATTGGCGTATTGTGCGTCCAGCGAACCATTAATCGGGGGCGCTTTTATGGTATGGTGTCCGGCTTTGGAGCGGCTTTTGCCGATACGGTATTTGCCATTATTGCGGTATTTGGTTTAACTGTAATGAAAAACTTCATGCTGAACTACAGCACCGAACTTCAGGTCTTTGGTGTTGCCGTGCTGCTGGTTCTCGGTGCTAAAATATTTTTCACAAATCCGGTAACTCAAATTCGTCGACGAGCACGTAGCAGTAATAAAGGCGTATTTGGCGATTTTTTATCGGTATTTTTTCTTACGCTGAGTAATCCACTTACGGTTCTGTTTTTTGGTGCTACCATTGCTGCTCTCGGTATTCATGGCCCCGACGATTATTTTTACTCTCAACTGATTTTGGTTGGAGGAATCAGTGCCGGTGCCACAACCTGGTGGATTAGTCTTACTTCAATTGTGAATATTTTTCGCCATAAGTTCAGGCTAAAGCAGTTGTGGTGGATCAATAAAATTTCCGGAATTGTTATTTTAAGCCTGTCTATTCTGGCAGGGCTGCTTCTGTTGCTTCGTTTCCTTGGAGTAATTGCCGCTTAACAATCTTTCCGTCGCGCAGCTCAATTACTCTGTCTGCCAGTGCAGCCAGCTCGTTGTCATGTGTCACAATAATAAACGTGATATTAAACTCATTGCGCAAAGCGAAAAACATTTTGTGTAGTTCCTGCTTGTTTAGGGTGTCGAGGTTTCCCGATGGCTCATCGGCCAAAATAACTTTAGGTTGGTTTATTAATGCTCGTGCTACAGCAACCCGCTGTTGCTCACCACCAGATAACTCCGAAGGTTTATGATTCATACGCTGATCCAATCCCATGCGCTGCAGTAATTTTATAGCTTCCGGTGTTGTGTTGCTAATCGATCGCCCCTGAATAAGTGCCGGAATACATACATTTTCCAATGCAGTAAATTCGGGTAATAACTGATGAAATTGGAATACAAACCCGATGTTCTCATTTCGGAACTTGGCCAGTTTTTGTTGGCGCAGTGCAAACGGATCAACTTCATCGAACAGAACAGTGCCGCTATCGGCTCGGTCTAGTGTTCCCAATATATGAAGCAGGGTTGTTTTGCCGGCTCCGCTGGAGCCTACAATCGTTACAATTTCGCCTTGTTCAATTTTCAGGTCAACGCTATTGAGCACCTGAAGTTGACCGTAAAACTTATTGATATTTGTTGCTTGAATCATTTTATACCTATCGAAAATTTGAATCTGCAAGATAATACCTTTCCAATGGTTTTCAGTTTACCTGCCGTTTTTTTCCATAAAAAAAGCCCGGTATGAACCGGGCTTTTTGATCATATTGAATGAAAACTATTGTCTTCTAAGACCTTTTATGGCTCGTTTGCGCTCATCAATTTTAATCGAGTCGTAAACAATTGGTGAGGCAATAAATAGTGATGAGTAAGTACCCACAACTACACCGATTAGCATTGCAAAGATAAATCCGCGAATCATTTCTCCACCAAAAATGAAGATGGTTAACAGTACCACAAAAGTACTCAACGATGTACTAAATGTACGACTGATGGTGCCGTTAAGTGCTGTATCGAATATTTCTTTACGTGTACGCTTTTTATAAAGGTTTGCATATTCCCTAATGCGGTCAAACACAACCACAGTATCGTTAATAGAGTAACCAACCACGGTTAGAATAGCTGCAATAAACGATTGATCGATCTCCATAGAGAATGGCATTATGCTGTAAAATAGTGAGTATACACCCAAAATAAACAGTACATCGTGCATAAGGGCAACAACCGCACCTAGTCCAAACTGCCAGTTAGAGAAACGAATCAGGATGTAAAGGAAGATGATTAAAAGTGAGAATATTACTGCATATACTGCAGAAGTTTTAATATCATCGGCAATGGTTGGTCCCACTTTTTGTGAACTCATTCGTCCCACATTTTTATCCTGATCAGATGTAAATGTTTTGTAAATAATGCCATTAAGGAATGGTGCCAAACCTTCGAACAATTTGGCTTCTACAAAGTCATCTGTATTTACTTCAGATGCATTGGCATAGCCCGTAATTGTGCGGAATTCTTCTTTTTGTGCATCTGTAAGTTCGTAATCCGTATCAATAAGGTACTTGGTAGTTACTTTAATCTGATTACTGGCTCCAAAGGTTTTCACATCGGGCATTTCGCCAAGCGATTTTTCCAAAGAAGCTTTTACTTCAGGTACAGTTACTTCTTGCTGGAAGCGCACAATGTAGTTGTGTCCACCTGTAAAATCAATACCGAGGTTTAAACCGCGTGTAACCAGAGAGAAAATTCCAATGGCAATAACGATACCAGAAACTACATAACTTATTTTACGTTTGCTGATAAACTTAATAGACATGTTTTGGAATGCATTCTGCGTTAATTTTGTCGCAAAAGCAATGTGTTTTTTCTGTCCTAAGAAGCCTTCGTATACTAAACGTGTAATAAATATTGCTGTAAAGAGCGATGTGATGATACCAATTCCAAGTGTGATAGCAAAACCGTAAATCGGGCCTTTTCCAAAGTATCCTAAGATTACCGCTGTAAGTAACGTGGTAATGTTCGAGTCAATAATAGCAGAATATGCATTTTTGTAACCATCGCTGATCGCTACTTTCAAACCTTTTCCTGCGGCTAATTCCTCTTTAATACGTTCGTAAATAAGTACGTTCGCATCTACCGACATACCAATTGTCAGGATAATACCTGCAATACCGGGTAACGTAAGTACGGCCCCAAGCGATGCTAATATACCGACTATAAAGAATAGGTTAATTAGCAGTGCGAGGTTTGCCACCAAACCAGCATGACGGTAATAAAGAATCATATACACCATTACCATTAAGAAGGCAATTAAGAAAGACCAAAGGCCTTTTTGAATCGATTCTTTACCAAGTGATGGTCCTACAATTTCTTCCTGAATAATATTGGCCGGAGCAGGTAATTTACCACTTTTCAATACGTTTGCAAGGTCTTTTGCTTCTGCTACGGTAAAGTTTCCGGTAATTGATGAACGCCCTCCTTTAATTTCTTGATTTACGCGTGGATAAGAGTATACGTAGTTGTCAAGTACAATTGCTACTTGATTTCCAATGTTGTTTCTGGTTAAGCGTGCCCATTTTTTTGCTCCGTCGGCATTCATACTCATTGAAACCTCTGCACTTCCACCTGTTTGATTACTGAAATCAGCACGGGCATCAGTAATTACATCGCCAACCAATGCGGGTTCGCCGTCGCGGTTTGTAGTTTTTAAGGCTACAAGCTCAAATACATTGCCGGCTTCGTCGATAGGCTTAACGTTCCATTTGAATTGAACGCGCATTGAACGTGGAAATAATTCTTTTATTTCCGGCATGCTCAGGTAGTTATTTACTTCAGCAGTATCTGAAAAATGTGCATAACCAACCGAAGCACCTTCCATTAAATTTCCGTCTCTCGATACACGGGGCATCAAAATAGAGAATAATGGATTCTGCTTTTTCATTTCTGCTCTACTGAGATCCTCTTCAGTATCTTCTGAAATAAGCGTTGAATCTTCAGTCAACAGATCAGACTCTTCTTCAGCCAGTAAATTTTCTTCTTCCTGAATGGCATCTTCCTGAGTTGATTCGGTCTGTACGGTATCCTCTGAAGCTGTTTTTTCCTCTTCTTTGGCGTTTTCCAGCTTTTTGAGTGTTTTAAGTTTTTCGTTGGCTCTGTACAAGTACTCATAAACTTTTTTGTTGCTGTATGTTTCCCAGAACTCCAGTTTGGCAGTTCCTTTTAGCAGGTTACGTACACGCTCAGGGTCTTTAATACCCGGAAGTTCAATAAGAATTTGCCCGGCTGTTTCAAGTGGTTGAATTACCGGTTGAGCTACACCAAAACGGTCAATCCTGTTACGCA